>JBBSMC010000015.1:0-48366 GCA_038233375.1 Solirubrobacterales bacterium | reverse complement strand
GTCCTCGGCGGCGCGCAGGAGGTCGTAGTCCTAGTCGCGCAGCTCGACGTCCGGTCCATCCTCGGATCGGTCGTCAACGTCGAGCGCGAGCGACTGCATCTCCTTGAGAAGGACCTTGAACGACTCGGGGATCGAGGTCTCGGCGATGTTCTCGCCCTTGACGATCGCCTCGTAGGCCTTCACGCGCCCGACCGTGTCGTCGGACTTGATCGTGAGCATCTCCTGCAGCGTGTACGCCGCGCCGTAGGCCTCGAGCGCCCAGACCTCCATCTCGCCGAAGCGCTGGCCGCCGAACTGGGCCTTGCCGCCCAGCGGCTGCTGCGTGACGAGCGAGTAGGGACCCGTCGAGCGAGCGTGGATCTTGTCGTCGACGAGGTGCAGCAGCTTGAGGATGTACATGTAGCCGACCGTCACCTGCTGCTCGAACGGCTCGCCGGTGCGCCCGTTGTAGAGCGTGAACTTGCCCGACGCGCGGATTCCCGGGCGACGCGACTTGTCGATGTCCATCCGGATGCGGCCCTTGTGCTCGTCCTGCCACCTCACGAGCGCGTTGTCGACGTCCTCGACCGAGGCGCCGTCGAAGACCGGCGTCGCCGTATAGACCTTTCCTGGACGGCCGTCGGCCGTCGTCTGGCGCTGGGCGAGCTTGTAGGCCTCGGTGCCGTCGTCGTACCAGCCCTCCGCGGCGGCCCACCCGAGGTGGGTCTCCAGCAGCTGGCCGACGTTCATGCGGCTCGGCACGCCGAGCGGGTTGAGGATGACGTCGACCGGCGTGCCGTCCTCCATGAACGGCATGTCGGCCTCGTCGACGATCTTCGAGATGACGCCCTTGTTGCCGTGGCGCCCGGCGAGCTTGTCGCCCTCGGAGATCTTGCGCTTCTTGGCGACGAACACGCGCACGAGGTGGTTGACGCCCGGCGGCAGGTCGTCGCCCTGGTCGCGCGAGAACGTCATGACGTCGATGACGACGCCGCCCTCACCATGGGGCACCTTCAGCGAGGTGTCGCGCACCTCACGTGCCTTCTCCTTGAAGATCGCGCGGATCAGCTTCTCCTCGGCGGTGAGCTCGGTCTCGCCCTTCGGCGTGACCTTGCCGACGAGCAGGTCACCCGAGCCGACCTCGGCGCCGACGCGGACGATGCCGCGGTCGTCGAGGTTGCGCAGCGACTCCTCCGAGCGGTTCGGGATGTCGCGGGTGATCTCCTCGTCGCCGAGCTTCGTCGTGCGGGCGTCGATCTCGTACTCCTCGATGTGGATCGAGGAGAGCTCGTCGTCCTTGACGAGACGCTTGCTGAGGATGATCGCGTCCTCGAAGTTGTAGCCCTCCCAGGACATGAAAGCGATCTTCAGGTTCTTGCCGAGCGCCATCTCGCCGTGGTCGGTCGCCGAGCCGTCGGCGAGCATCTCGCCGGCCTCGACCGCCTGACCGGAGCTCACCATCGGCTTCTGATGGATCAGCGTGCCCTGGTTGGAGCGGCGGTACTTGTCGAGGATGTACTCGTCACGTCCGCCTCGCCCTCCGGGATCAGTCACCTCGACCTCGATGCGCTCGGCATCGACGTAGGAGATCGTGCCGGCGTTGCGGGCCAGCAGGACGTCGCCGCTGTCGAGCGCCGCACGGCGCTCCATGCCGGTGCCGATGACGGGCGCGTCGGTACGCAGCAGCGGCACCGCCTGGGCCTGCATGTTCGAGCCCATCAGCGCGCGGTTGGCGTCGTCGTGCTCGAGGAACGGGATCATCGCCGTGGTGACCGACCAGATCTGCTCGGGCGAGACGTCCATCAGGTCGACCTCGCTCGGGTCGACCGTGACGTACTGGCCCGCGAGCGTCCGGCAGACGGCCTCGTCGCCGGTCAGCCTGCCGTTCTCGTCGACCGGGTGGTTGGCCTGGGCGATCTTGAGCTCTTCCTCCTGCGTGGCGTCGTAGTGGACGACCTCGCCGGTGATGACGCCGTCCTTGACGACCCGGTAGGGCGTCGTGACGAAGCCGTGCTCGGAGACCTCGGCGAAGCTCGACAGCGAGCCGATCAGACCGATGTTCGGTCCCTCAGGGGTCTCGATCGGGCACATGCGCCCGTAATGGGTCGGGTGCACGTCGCGCACCTCGATCGGTGCGCGCTCGCGGGTCAGCCCGCCGGCGCCGAGGGCGCTGAGGCGGCGGCGATGCCTCAGGCCGGCAAGCGAGTTCGTCTGATCCATGAACTGCGACAGCTGCGAGGAGCCGAAGAACTCCTTCTGGGCGGCGACGACCGGGCGGATGTTGATGATCGTCTGCGGCGTGATCGTGTCGGCGTCCTCGGTGGTGAGGCGCTCGCGCACGACGCGCTCCATCCGGTACAGGCCGATGCGGAAGGCCTCCTGGATGAGCTCGCCGACGGTCCGCAGGCGGCGGTTGCCGAAGTGCTCGTACTCGTCGAGGTGCTCGCCGACGGCCTCGCGCGGGTACGTCTGCGCCTCCGCGGCGTAGTCCTTGATCTCGACGTCGGGCTCCTCGGGCATGCCGAGGATCCGCGGCAGTGAGACGAGCTCCTTGACGAGGGCGAGGATGTCGTCGTGCGTCAGCGTGCGGGTCTCGAGGTCGATGTCGAGGTCCAGGCGCGCGTTGAGCTTGTAGCGCCCGACGCGCGTGAGGTCATAGCGCTTGGGGTCGAAGAAGAGCTGGTGCAGCAGCGCACGCGCGTTGTCGACGCTCGGCGGCTCGCCGGGGCGCTGCTTCTTGAAGAGCTCGACGAGCGCGCCCTCCTCGGTCCTCGTCGGCTCGGTGTCGGCCTCGATCGTGTTGCGGATGTAGAGGCTGTTGTCGAAGAGGTTGATGATCTCCTCGTCGGTCGCGTAGCCCATCGCGCGCAGCAGGACGGTGACCGGCAGCTTGCGCTTGCGGTCGATCCGGACGAAGACCTTGCCCTTCTTGTCGATCTCGAGCTCCAGCCACGAGCCGCGGGCGGGCATGAGGTTCGCGATGAAGACCTGCTTCTCGCGGTCCTTGGCCTCCATCAGGTAGGCGCCCGGCGAACGGACGAGCTGCGTGACGACGACGCGCTCCGTGCCGTTGATGATGAACGTGCCCCGTTCGGTCATCCAGGGGAAGTCGCCCATGAAGACCGACTGCTCGCGGATCTCACCGGTCTCGCGGTTGACGAACGCGACGGTGACGGTCAGCGGGCGGGCGTAGGTGAGATCCTTCTCGCGGCACTCCTCGATCGACGCGACCGGGTCATCGAAGTGAAACTCGCCGAAGTCGACGGCGAGGTTGCCGGTGTAGTCCTCGATCGGCGAGATGTCGGAGATGGTCTCGCGCAGGCCGCCCTTCTCAGGGTCGGTCAGCCAGGCGAACGAACGGCGCTGGATGTCGATCAGGTTCGGGACATCGTGAACTCGGTTCAGACGCGCGAAGGTCCGGCGCGTCCGGGGGGCGTCAACAAGGGGCAAGACGGCGACTCCTCAAGGGGTCGGAGAGGGCGATCATTCGGGGGGCAGCGCCGCGGCCATCGGCCTGCAAGGCGCGGACTCGCCAGGATAGCACAGCAAAGTGCGGCCCCCGCTGGGGGCTGTCGACGCTCACGGACCCCGCCTCAAGTCTGCGCTATGTGGGCGCAAAACCGTGCTGAAGGCGGCTACGGCTATCGGTCGACCTGCGCAGGGTAGCGCGAATCGCCGTGCGCAGCATCCCCTTTACAGATCCGCGCGCCGGAGCCTCCGTTCCACCCCGCGTCGGCCCGGACCTCTCCGATGGCCCTTACACGCCGAGGATCACGCGTTCGTCATCGACCTCGAGCGCGACGGGCCGCTCCTGCAGAAACTCGCGCTCGACCGCGAACAGGACAAGCGCTCCGTCGGTGCGCTCGGCGATCGAGCCGGGGCGCGGCAGGCATTCGCCCGGCTCGAGCGACATCGGCCGATAGGCGAACAGGTTGTCGCGCGCGAGCGCGTCAGACGGTCGTGTTCGGGCGCCGAACGCATCGACGAGCGCGAGCCGGTCGGAGGACGTGCGCTCGCGCTCGCCGCGGTTGCACACGCGCAGGAAGACGCCGAACCAGATCTTCCCCTCGGGTGGCTTGCGCCCCGAGAGCATCGCCTTGTCTGGTGCGATGTTCGGGTTCAGCCGCCGGGCGAGCAGCGGGTCGTAGTGCAGGCCGCCCACGACGACCGGCTCGCCCTCGTCCTGTGCCTCGTCGCGATCGACGCCTTCTCCCTGCGGTGGGATCCCTGCCCGGGTCACGCAGAGCCGGCGAAGCTGCGGCTCGCCCTGCCCGCCACCGGGATCGCAAGCTAGGGCGAGCCGGCGCATCGCGCCTGCGACCGCCCGATAGGCATCGACGCTCTGATAGCGCGTAGGGAAGACCGCCAGCACGTTTGCCGCCCTGATCGCCGACTCCCCGTCGTCGACGTCGACGACCGACCGCGCTGCGCTGCGCGCCGCCGCCTGCGACCCGAAGGCGAATACGTCGAACTGACGCCCGGACTGGGTCGCGTAGCGCTCCGAGTCGACGACCGTCTGCTCGAGATCGGGGTCGCCGGTGACGCCGCCGACGTCGGCGTCACCGCCCGCTCGAACGATCGCAACCGCCCGCTCGATCACGCCGCGCGCGTCGGCGAGGGTGATGAAGGCCTCCGAGTCTCCGCGGCCGCCGGTCGCCGGGCCGTCGGCCCCATCCCCGCCGCATGCCACGGCCACGCCGGACGCAGCCAGCACGAGCGCGCCGGCCGTGAGCCGGCGCAGCCGGCGGTTCGCGTGCAGGCGCGGCCGCGTCAGCGCTCGACCACCACCCCGTTCGTGCAGCGGCTGCGCCGGGCGATGATCAGCTTGTCGATGAAGACCGCCGAGTCGTAGATGCGATCACCCTGATCGAAGATCGACAGATACAGGTGGCGCGTCGACCGGGTGACGCGCGTCGAGGCGCGCAGGATCCGCGTCGCGCCGTCGTACGTCGTGCCCCTCGCCCGGAACGCGGTCATCCCGGTGGCGCCGGCACGGTTGATGCGGATCGGCTGACGGTTGGACGTGACCGCGAAGTTGCGCGGCGCGGTGATCCGCGGGTCCTCCTTGGTAGCGGCCTTCCAGTTCGAGCCGTCGAGCTCGGCGATGAACGCGTCGTTGAACTCGTCGCCGATGAACTCCGGGTACTCGTCTGACAGGAAGCGAAAGCGGAACGAGAGGCAGTTGGCGTTCTTCGGAATGCGCAGGTCGATGCGCATGATCGTGACGTCGCGCGCGCCGCGGATCGAGGGACCGCCGGCCGTCGAACCGGCGTCTCCCGAGGTGTTCGGGTCGTCGGCGAGGCGCGCGTTGCCCGTCGTGAGGATCGCGTAGGAGGAGCCGGCGAGCGGGCGCGGGAAGCCGGCCAGCGGCGTGGTGGAGACGGCGGCGGGCTTGGACCCGGGCGGGACCGCCGAGAAGACGGCACGGCGGACGACCCTCTTGTCGACGGCCATCGCGCGTGCCACTGGGGTCGCCGACGGATTGGCTGGATACTCGACGATGATGCCGGTGGCCGCGGGGGCGTTCATACCGATCCCCAGCGCAGCCAGCCCCGATGCAACGCCGGCCTTGCGCCAGCTCCGTCCTCGAACCGTCATCCTGCCCCTCCCGCTCGGTTGTCTCAGCTTGGCAGCGGTGCCCGCCCACTCGGAGGGCGAACCCGCGCCGGCGGGAGACTGTCAGTTCACGGACGCTTTCGCCAGTCGACACGCGCGAGGTCTCGCCGACTCCGCCCGGTTCAGGGTTCGACGAGTCCCCGCCTGATCGCGTATCGCGTCAGCGCAACCCGGTCTCTCAGGCCCAGCTTCTCGAGCACGTTGGCCCTGTGGCGCTCGACGGTCTTGTCGCTGATGCTCAGCAGCGCGCCGATCTCTCGGCTCGTCATGCCCTCGGCGATCAGCTTGACGACCTCCGACTCGCGGGCCGACAACGGGTCTGGCAGGAGCGCGCCACGTCCCTGCTGGAGGTGCTCTCGCACGAGCGCCGCCACGCCGCGCGGGTAGAGGAACGGCTCGCCGCGCATCGTCGCGCGGCAGGCGGCGACGAGATCCTCGTGCGCCGCCGACTTCAGCACGTATCCCGACGCTCCCGCTCGCAGCGCCTCGAAGAAGAACTGCTCGTTGTCGTGCATGGAGAGGATCAGCACGCGCAGATCGGGCCGCTGCTCGGCGAGCTGACGGGTGACCTGGATCCCGGTCAGGCGCGGCATCGAGATGTCGAGGATCGCGAGGTCGATCTCCTCGTGGAGGGCGGCCTCGACGGCCTGCGCTCCGTCGCTGGCCTCGGCGACGACCTCGAGATCGGGCTCGGCTTCGAGCGTCAGGCGCAGTCCGTGGCGAACGACGGCGTGGTCGTCGGCGAGCAGGATCCGGATCGTGGTCGCCTCCGTCATGTCTCGGATGAGATCACGAGCCGCAGCTCGGTGCCCGGTCCGTCGGCGCGGCGCCGGACGACGAGCCGCCCGCCGACCGACAGCGCACGTTCGCGCATGCCGCGAATCCCGCCGTCGCCGCCGGCCCCGGCAGGCTCGTCGATTCCGACGCCGTCATCGCGCACCGTCAGCTCGACGACGTCCGCCTGGGCGCTCAGCGCGACCTCGATGCAGCTCGCCTGCGCGTGCCGGATCGCGTTGGTGATGCTCTCCTGCGCGACGCGGTACACGACGAGCTTGCGCTCGTCGTCCAGCGCGGGCAGCTCGCCGTGCAGCTCGCGCACGATGCGGATGCCCGTGCGCTGCGTCAGGCGCGTCGTCAGCGACGTCAGTGCGGCCGCCAGCCCGAGCGTGTCGAGCCCCTCGGGCCGCAGCATGCGCACGACGCCGCGCACGTCCTCGACGCTCGCCAGGACGCCGTCGCGAACGTCGGCCACCTCGGGGCCCAGATCCTCCGCTGCGCGCCGATGCAGGCGATCGAGCTGCAGCGCGAGCGCCGTCAGATTCTGACCGATCTCGTCGTGCAGCTCTTCGGCCACGCGGCGCCGCTCGGATTCGCGCTCGGACAGCGCCCGGCGAGTGCTCTCGCGCCGCTCGGTCTCGAGGCGGTCGAGCATCTCGTTGAACGTCTCCGACAGCACGCTGACCTCTGACTCGCCACGCGGGGCGGGTAGCCGCTCACCGGGCAGCAACGGGTCGACGCGGCGCATCAGGTCCGTCAGCCGTTCGAGCGGCGTGACGGCGCGGCGCATCAGGGCGAGGTTCACGACGAGCATCGTCGCGAGTCCGCCGCCGATCGCCGGAATCCGCCCGTTCGCCGGCTCCAGGTGCAGCACGAGCGCAGCGGTCGCAAGCACGGTCGCGTTAGGCAGAAACAGGCGCCAGAACAGCGGGATGTACCGCGCGCGCACGGGCTGAAGGGTACGGCCTGCGCACAGCCGCCGTTCGCCGGCTGACGTCCCGCGGTGCTGCGCCGGGATAGCGGTAACACTTCTTCTCAGGACCTCCGATGGCGTCACCCGGTGAACACAGACCAAGCGCGGGCGCCCGCTTCCGCGCGATTGCCGGCTACGCGTCGGTCTGCGTCGCGATCGGCGCCGTCGTCGCGGGGATCGTCATCGCGATCGTCGACGAGCGCGATCCCGAAACGGCGTTGCCGCCCGTGCGTGAGACGCAGCTCGTCAAGGCGGTACGCGCCGGCGGCTGCGAGCTGCGGCGAACGCCGGGCCGCGCGGCGCTGGGATCTCCGGCCCCGAGCACCTCAGCAGCTCCCGCGCAGCCGCGCTTCTACGAGCAGGCGCCGTCCGCGGAGCGGCTGTCGGCCGCGCTGCGGCGCGGGGTGATCGTGATCTCCTACCGTCCCGGGCTCGATCCCGTGAGAGTGCAGCAGCTGCGTCTGCTGCAGATGGTGATACCGACCGGCACGATCGTCGCGCCCCACGCGATCGCGATGGTCCATGACGTAGCGGTGGCCGCCTACGGGCGCCTGCTGCGCTGCAAGCGCTTCACGGAGGCCACGATCGACGCGATACGCCTCTTTCGCGGGCGCTTCATCGGCACCGGCCCCGAGCGCTGAATGGTGGATACGGCGCGCGCCGATGGTGGCCTGCCACCAGAGTTTTCCCTGCGCTGACGGGGGATCTAGCGAACACCATGAGATTGGACGCAAGCGACGCCATCGCCGCCGACGGCACGCCGACGTTCTGGACGACCGGTGCAGCACGCGCCCCGCGGCAGAATGCCGTTCGCGTGTTCGACCACGATCCGGACCTGATCGCGGGGATCGATGCCGAGAGCGCACAGACGCTGCGCCGCTGCGCGATCGCACGAAGGCTGGCGCTCCCGTGCGGGTCGTGGTCACCGCCGTCCGGTGACGGCCCCCTCGCCGGCGCCCTCGGCCTGCTCGTGCTCGACGGGCTCGTCTGCCGTTCGCTCCGCGTCCACGACAGAGACTGCCCGGAGCTGCTCGGGGCCGGCGACCTGCTGCGGCCGTGGGAGGAGACGGCGCCCGGCCTGATCGACGAGGGCAGCTCGTGGCGCGTGCTGCAGCCCACGACGATCGCGATCCTGGACGCGCGATTCGCCGCGCTGCTCGGCCGCTGGCCGAGCATCACCGTCGCGTTGCTTGCCCGCAGCACGCAGCGTGCGCGGGCGCTCGCGCTGCAGCTGGCCATCGCGCACACGCGGCAGGCGGAGACGCGGCTGCTCAGCCTGTTCTGGCAGCTCGCGGAGCGTTGGGGACGGATGACGCCGCAGGGCGTCGTGCTGCCCTTGCCGCTGACGCACGAGCTGCTCGGCCAGCTTGCCTGCCTGCATCGGCCGACGACGTCGACCGCGCTGCAGCGCCTGGTTCGCGCGGGCGAGATCGCCCGCCGCGCCGACCGTGGCTGGGCGCTGCTCGGCGAGCCACCGGCGCGGCGCGGCGACGCAGCCGCCGACTCGTCGCTCGCGGCCTGAGAGCCCTGACGCCGGCAGCCACGCCGGATCAGCGGTTGCGCCGACGGCGCCGCGGCGCGCGCCGGCGCAGCTCCCGCAGCGCGACGAGGATTCCCGCGCCGAGCGCGACGACGAGCAGATGCGCTGCGCGCGCGCGGCGGCCGCGATCGCGCGGCCATGTCGTGACGCCGTCGACTGAGGGCTGCGATTCAACGGGCGCAACCCCACGCGCCGGCCCCGCCGTGGGGAGCTGGTCCTCCGCAACCGGCTTTCGCGCGCGCTCCCCCCGGCGCCGAAGGCTCCGGCCGGGCCACTGGCTTCTGTACCCGACGGTCGCGATGACCGCGGGCACGAGCACCGCGCGCACGAGGAAGGCGTCGATCAGCAGCCCGGCGGCCATCACGAACGCGAGCTGGCGGAACGCCAGCAGCGGTACGAGCGCGAGCGCCCCGAACGAGAACGCGAGCACGATCCCGGCGGCCGAGATCGCGCGTGCCGCGCCCGCACCCGCGACGACGGTCGCCTCCAGCAACGGGCGTCTTCGCGCCTCGTCCCAGATCCGCCCGACGAGCAGGATGTTGTAGTCCGACCCCAGCGCGACGAGCAGGACGCCCGCCGTCACCGGGACGAAGTACGCGAGCTCCTCGCCGTCGAGCAGCAGCTCGAACAGCCCGACGCCGAGGCCGACCGCCGCGACCGGAGCGAGCGCGGCGGCGGCGACGAGGTACAGCGGCGCCACCAGCCCGCGCAGAAAGACGACGAGCACGAGCAGGACGGCGAGCAGCACCGCCGGCACCACGCGATTCAGATCGGCGACGGTGTTTTGGATCGTCTCCTGCGAAAGGGCGGTGTCGCCCGCAAAGCTCGCCCGTGCCTGCGCCAGCCCCGCCTGCTCCAGCAGCCCGTCGACGCGCTCTCGCAACGCGTCGAGCCGCTTGATCGCGACGCTGCCCAGCGGATCGGAGGTCAAGGCGATGGCGTAGCGGGCGGCGTTGCCGTTGCTGGCCAGCAGCGCCCCGAGCTCGCGCTCGGTCGGGTTGAAGGCCGGTCCCAGGACCTCCGCAACCCCCGGTTGGTCGGCCAGCAGGCGCTGCAGCCGCGCGAGCGCTGCGCGGTCCTGCGTGATGCCGCGGCGCTCGACGAGGAGCAGCGTCGGCGACAGGATGCCGGGTGCGAACCCGGTCGCGGCCTGCGCGTAGGCGCGGCGCGGCTCGCTGTCGGCCGGCAGGCCGCGGATCAACGGGTTGCCGAGGTCGATCGTCGCGATCGGCGCCGCCATCGCCGCCAGCACCAGCAGGGAACCGATGATCGCCGTGCGCGGCCTGCGCACCACCCAGCCGATCATCCGGCCCATCAGTCCCTCCGTCGGCTCGGAGCGGCCGTCCTGGCGTGCCGGGCGGTGCGGCCAGAACAGCCGCCGGCCCAGCAGCGCGAGCGAGGCCGGGACGAACGTCATCGCGACCGCCATCCCGATCAGCACGGCGAGCGCGAGGCCGGGCCCGAAGGCGCGCAGGAACCCGAGTTCTGCCACGGCGAGCGCACCGCACGCGGCCGCGACCGCCAACCCGCACGTCAGGATGATCGGGGCCAGCTCGGCCGTCGTGGCTTGGGCCGCGGCGTCGGGATCCATGCCGCTGTCCAGACGCCGGCGAAAGCGCGAGAGGAAGAACAGCGAGTAGTCGGTCACGACGCCGAACAGCAGGGCGACGATGACCGGCTGCACCTCGCTCGGTACGGAGACTCCGATCGCCTCGCCGACCGTGGCCACCAGGCGGACGCATACGAGGTAGCTGATCGCGACGGCGGCGAGGTTCACGAGCGGGGCGAGCAGCGCGCGGAAGTACACGCCGACGGCGATCAGCACGAAGAGCAGCGTCGCTCCCTCGAACAGCGGCAGGTGCTCGTCGATGACCTCCGCCTGCGCGGCGCGTGCGGGAATCGCCCCGGTGACGCCGACGTACGCATCGTCGTCGAGAGCGGGACGGACGTACTGCTCGGCGAAGCGCTCGGCCGAGCCGCTGCGCCCGTCGCGCCCGACGCTCGGCGCAAACAGCAGCGGGATGAGCATGGTCGTCGACCGTTCGCGGATCAGCGGAACGCCGCCGATGCCGTTGGTCAGGGCGAAGCCGCGCGTCTCGCGCAGCATGGGCAGCTCGCCCCGGTCCAGCCGCGCGATCTGAGCGACGACGCTCGCCTGATCGCCGAGCTCCAGCCCGCCCGCGTCGCGCGCGACGATGACGGTCCGGCTCAGGAAGGGAAACAGAAAGAGGTTCGCCGCGCGCCGCTCGGTCTCGATCGCCTCGGCCCCCGCCGGCACGAGGTCGCCGAGCGCGCCGACCTGCGCCTCGCGGATCGACGGAAGCAGCAGCGTCACGACGATCGCCGCGGCGATCCAGCCGACGACGATCCCCACTCGCGCGGCGACGACGACGCGAGCGAAGCGATCGGCCATCGCGTCAGCGACCGTCGTGCTCGAGGCTAAGCCGGCGGCGCTCCGCCGCGGCGAGGTCGCCGTAGCGGCCTTCGGCGAGATCCATCCACGGGCGCTCGCGGCCCGTTCGCTGCAGCTCGCGGTAGCTCATCGTCTGGAGCGCGCGATGGGCGAGCAGCCGGTCGAGCGCGGGGTCGTCGCCGAAGCGCGCGAGCAGCTCGCGCAGCGCGCGCCGCTCGCGCACGCGCGCCATTCGCACCGGTAGGTAGACGAGCAGGATCGCGCTCGAGGGGATCAGCGCGACCGACAGGCCGAGCAGCATGCCGAGGTCGGCGATGCTGTCTCGCGCCGTGCGGCCGCTGATCCGCGTCTCTCGGCCGACGGCGGTGACCTCCCCGGCCGTCCGCTCGATCCTGTCACCAACGAACGGGATGTTGAGGTCACCGAGCGCCCGCCCCGTCTGCTCCACGGCGCCGCCGGCGCGCGAGATCGTCGTGCTGAGCTCCGTCAGGCCCTCGACCTCGTCGTGGATGCGCAGGCCCAGGATGAGCCAAACCACCACCCATACGACGACGAGGAGATCCACGATGCCGATCCAGGCGCCGATCCGCGGCCAGCTCATGAACCGCCTCCTTCGCTGCAAACCGTCATGAACCGCGTCAACGGGCGAGTTCCGTGGCCGGCATCGCTCCTCCTCGAATCAGCGTCGAGCGGCGGATCTACCCGCCGGGCGATCGACCCAAGCTGCCGCGTCAGGCGAGTGACAGCTGCGCAGCGCCACGCAGCGGACCCGTCTCGAGCGATACGCTCGTCGTGTCCGCGGGCGGCTGTCAGCGCGCTGACGCTCGGGGGTGACGAGCGTCGTCCCGCGGGCAGCGAGCAACCATACGAGACAAGCAAACAGGTGAGGCCAGCAACCATATGAGACACCGCATCCTTACATGCGTCGCCGCCGCGGCGGTGCTGAGCTTCGCCGGCTGTGGATCGGACGACGACAACACCGATTCGGCGGCGACCGCTACGACGCCCGCCGGCGGGCAGGCCACGACGCCCGCGACGACCGAGGGCCCCGAGACGACGACCGAGGGCCCCGAGACGACGACCGCAGCGGCCGGCGATCAGCTCTCGGCAGATGGACGGGCGATCTTCGACGCTTCGCAGGATCTCGCCGCCGACGTGACGGAGACCGCCGAGCAGTTCGCGGACGGCCGCATCGATGACGAGGAGGCGACGGCCCGGCTCGAGCTCGCGCGCGAGCGCGCCGGCGAACTGCGCAAGCGCGCCGAGCAGCTTCCCGAGGAGGACCGCGCGCGCGCCCGGCTGGCTTCGCTGAACGAGGAGATAGGCACGACGGCGGCCGAGGTGTCGCGGCTCGTGTCCTCCGGCCGCGACACCGGCCGCAAAGAGATCAACAAGCGGATCGACGACCTGCGCAGCGAGGCTCGGTCGACGTTCGATTCGGTGAGCAAGGAGCTCGACGAGCCGGCCCAGAAGCGTTTCCGCGAGGCACTGGAACGCATCGGCGTCGGCTGATCGCGCCGAAACCGTACCGACGATCGCCGGCGCGCGGCGGTAGAGCCGCGGCCGGCGAGGCTACGCGCCGAACATGACCGGCGAGAGCAGCAGCACGACGCTTACGCTCACGACCGGCGGCATCACGCTGCTCGGGGTGCTGCTGAGCGTCGGCGTCAGCGTCGGGTTCGGGATCGGCGGCAGCTGGTGGATCCGCGTTGCGGCGGGGGTGGGGACGACGCTCCTGCTGATCCTCGTCGTCAAGTTCGGGACCTCCGCCGGACGCGGGCCGCTTGCCAAGCTCGCGCGCTGGACGATCGGATCGGGCGGCGACGCCCGCTAGTGACCGCGTGCGGCCCGCTGCCGGCCGCGAAACATGTCATGTGTCGAGTCACGGGTCCTAAGTGCTGCCCGCCACAAGTTCCGTGGTTTCTCCACGGAACTTCCGGCGGACAACACTAAGGAGCCTCGTCGATGCCCGCCGTCAGCGGATGGCGCAGCGTCGTCGTGGCGCGACGCCCGCCGTAGCGGCGGACCCCGGGCGTCGCAGTCAGCGAGAAGATGATCACCGACGCCGTGATCGCCAGCGTGCCGGCGGCGTAGATCCGCTCGAACTGCTCCAGCGCGTAGCGCTCGACGAACAGCGCGTAATAGATCGCGGCGACGCCGATCGGGCCGTACCAGGACAGGAACGCCACGCCCCGCGCGGGCGTATTCGTCGGGATCAGCGCAAGAGCCGCGGCCGCGGGGCGGCGGATGACGAGCGCCCACAGCGCGAAGGCCGGCCCGGACCAGCCGAGCTCGAGCCAGGAATCCCATGGCAGCATGCTGCCGAAGAGCAGGAAGACCGGTACGACGAGCAGCTGGTGCAGGGCGTCCTGTGTCTGCTCGAGCTGCTGTGCGTAGCGCTGCTCGAGCATCAGCGAGAACGTCAGCCCGGCGACGAACGCGCCGAGGATCCCCGTGCCGCCCAGCGCATGGACGGCTCCGAGCGTCAGCAGGGCCAGCGCCAGCGCGCTGACGAGGAAGAAGCCGCCCGCCGTCGCCTGGTGATCCTCGGCGAGGTCGACGACCTTCGCGGCAGCGACGCCCATCACGGCGCCGATCCCCAGCGCGAGAGCGACCTGGGAGACCGCCTCCCCGGCGATCGTGCCGAGGTCGTCGCCGGGCAGCGTCAGCACGAGCGCAGGCACCAGCACGAAGACGAGCGCGAGCCCGTCGTTGGCGCCGGCCTCGAGCTGCAGCGAACGCCTCAGCCAGCGCGGTAGGTTGGCCTCGGCAAGGCGGCCGTCGACGAGCGCCGAGGCGACGACGGGATCGGTCGGCGTGAGGATCGCCCCGAGCAGCAGCGCGACCCATACGGGAAGGCCCAGGACGAGCCAGGCGCCGAGGCTCGTCAGCAGCCACATCGCGACCATCGCGACCGACAGCAGCGAGACCGCTCGCCTCCAGTTCAGGCGCAGGTCGCTGCGCGTCAGCTGCAGGCCCGTGCCGACCAGCGACACCGCCAGCGTGACCCTAGCGAGCTCCTCGAGGACCTTGTGCTCGTCGCGCAGCCGGGCGGGTTGTACCGCCCCCAGGACCTCCGGTCCGAGCAGCACGCCGACGAGCATCGCGAGCAGCGGCACCGACAGCCACAGCCGCTTGATGATGTTCGACGGTAGGCCGAGGGCGAGGATGCAGCCGCCGACGACGATCAGGACGAGGTCGACGCTCATATCAGCGGCATATACCACGCGCGTACGAGCTTGCCGCCGACCCCGGGCCCATGACTGCCTTGTTCTACCCGCCGCCGCCCGCCTTCGGCGCACGTGTCAGAGCGCTGACGGGCGGCGCGCTGCCCGACGAGCGCCTGGAGCGGCTGCTCTTGCACGGCGCTGCTCCTACCCCGCGGCGCGGCCGCGGATCACCGCCGGCGTACCGCCGCGACCACGGCGGCGACGATCAATCCCGCGGCCAGGCCGTAGAACGCGAGGACGGCTCCCGAAACGTTGCTTGCCAGGCCCAGGCCGAGCCCGAAGAGGACGCCGGCGAGGGCACCGGCCAAGACCCAGTTGCGCGGCGTCACCTGATCTGCCTTTCCGGCTCTGCTCGCAACGCAACCCCCGCTGTCAGCGCGCTGACACCGGGGCCTGCGCATGGGTAGACCGGCTGCATGAACGCGCTCATCATCCCGCTCGCCGCCAGCACGGCGGATTGGACGCGCTTCGGCGTCGTTGTCCTCGTCGGGCTCGTGCTGGCGCAGGGGCTGTATGCCGGCACCGCGCGCGCGCAGGCGCGCCGCGGCAGCGACCTGCGGGGCGCGCGCGCATTCGGGCGCATCGTGCGCGTCGTGATCATCGTCGCGACGGCGATCTACGCCCTCGCGCAGCTCGGCGTCCGGATCGGCCCGTTGCTGGCTGCTGCGGGAGTCGGAGGCGTGGCGCTGGCGTTCGCGATCCGCTCGATCTTCGAGAACTTCCTGGCCGGCGTGCTGATCCTCCTGCGACGCCCGTTCCGGACCGGAGACGAGATCGTGTCCGAGGATCACGAAGGGACGGTCGAAGACGTCAACCTGCGGGCCGTCATACTTCGCACCTACGACGGTCAGCGGGTGTTCATCCCGAACGGCCAGATTCTCAGCGCACCGCTCATCAACCGGACGGCGTTCGCGGTGCGCCGCTCGGAGCTCGTCGTGGGGGTCGCCTACGACGCGGATCTCGACGAGGCGGTGAGCGTGATCTGCCGCGCGCTCGCGGCGGCGGAGGAGATCTTGGACGATCCGCCTCCAGCAGCCCTCTACAGCGCCTTCGGCGATTCGGCGGTCGAGCTGTGCGTGCGGTTCTGGCACGGGGCGACGATCGAACAGGCGTGGCGCGCGCGCAGCGCCGCGGTGCTCGCGGTCAAGAACGGCCTCGACAGCGCCGGCATCGCGATCCCCTTCCCGCAGCTGGCGCTGCGCAGCCCGATTCCCTCGGCTCGATAGCGCCGCAGAAGGGCAGCCGAGCACCGCGGGCTGTCCGCCCCCGGACGGTCTGTCGCGTGAGGTTCAAACTGCGTGGGAAGAATCCCGCTATGCACCCGACGATCGTCTGCGCCGTCGAGCAGGACCGCGTTTATCGGCAGGTGCTCGGCCTCGCAGATGATCTTGCCGAGCGCCTCGGCCGCGAACTGGTCGTCGTCCACGTCGCGATACCCGACCTGCTCGGGGCCGGCGATCCCGTCGCGACGGCCGGCATCGCGATTGCTCCCGGCGCAGCCGTCCCGTACCCGGCGCCGTTGCCCGCCGATACCGAGGACGAGATCTACCGTGAGCGCCGCCGCCGGACGCACGACCGGGTCCGGCGGCTCGTGGCCGAGGCCGGTGGCGCCGACGCGCGCGTCGAGGTCGCGTTCGACGCCACGGTCGTCGGCGGTCTGCGCGCGTTCGCGCGCGAGCACCGCGCCGAGCTGCTCGTGGTCGGGTCGCACGGCCGCGGCGCCGCGCGCGCCGCGCTGCTGGGAAGCACGGTGCACGACCTGGTGCGCGACGCGCCCTGCCCCGTGGTCGTCGTGCCGTGCGAGGACGCCGAATGACGGCTGCTGCGCCGGATCAGCTGCTCGACGCGCTCAAGGACGCGCACGCGATGGAGGTCCACGTCTTCGAGACCCTCGAGACGATGATCGGCACGACACGCGATCCCGAGACGCTCGACGCGCTGGAAGCCCACAGGCGCCAGACGCACGGACATGCGCAGCGGCTGCAGGAGCGGTTGGGCGCGCTTGGCGAGCAAGCTTCGAGCGCCAAGGACCTTGGCGGAACGCTGCGGGCGGCGGCAAAGGGATTCAGCGATCAGCTGCGCAGCGCCAAGCCGTCGAAGAACGCCCGCGACCTCTACGCCGCGCAGCAGATGCAGATCGCTGCCTACGCGATGCTCGAGCTGCTTGGCGAACGCGTCGCAGACGTCGAGACCTCGGCTCTGGCGCGAGCGATCCGCCACGACGAGGAGGCGATGGCGTCGTGGCTTGCGGACCGCTGGGAGCGGTTTGTCGACCTCACCCTCGCGAGCTCCTCCGGCGCTCCGTAGATTGCTTGTCGATCCGCGCGGGCAGGGGAAGCTCATGACCGGCCCGAGGTGGTTTGTGGCGGTGACGCTTTTCGCGGCGCTGCTCGCGACGGGCTGCGGCGGCGGCGGCGATCCGACGCAGCCGTCGGGGACGGACGCGCCCGCCGGCGCGACGCCGGCCACCGACGGCGCCGCGACGCTCGCCCGAGTGCCCGCGATCTACCGCAGGCTGGAGCCCTCCGTCGTCGCGGTACAGGTGCGCGGCGCACAGGGCAGCGGTGAGGGCAGCGGCGTGGTCTACGAGGAGCGCAAGATCGTCACGAACCACCACGTCATCGTCGGCGCTCGCGAGATCGTCGTCGCGCTCGCCAGCGGCGAGCGCATCGACGCGACCCTTGTCGCGAGCGATCCGCGGACCGATCTCGCCCTGCTCGCCGTCCAGCGCGACCTGCCTCCGGCGACGTTCGCGGGCTCGTTGCCGCCGGTGGGATCGCTGACGGTCGCGATCGGCAACCCGCTCGGGTTCGAGGGCTCCGTCACCGCCGGCGTGCTGTCCGGGGTGGACCGCGCGATCCCCTCCGGCGGTCGCACGCCGGCGCTCGTGAACCTGCTTCAGACCGATGCGCCGATCTCGCCCGGCAACTCGGGCGGAGCGCTCGTCGGCTCCGACGGCAACGTCATCGGCATCAACGTCGCGTACATCCCGCCGGCCGCCAGGGCGGTGTCGATCGGCTTCGCGATTCCGGCGCCGACGGTGGTCGACGTCGTGCGCCAGCTCGCCGCGGACGGCGAGGTCGAGCACGCCTTCCTCGGCGTCCAGCTGCGACCGCTGACGGCGAACGTCGCCGAGCAGCTGGACGTCTCGACCGACGAGGGGGCGATCGTCGCCCTCGTCGAGAGCGACGGCCCGGCCGATCGCGCCGGGCTGCGCGCAGGCGATGTCATCGTCACGGCCGGCGGGCGCGATGTCACGGCGGTGGAAGACGTCCTCTCGGTCCTGCGCCTCAGCGAGCCGGGGGACCGGATCGTGCTGACGGTGATGCGCGACGGCGATCGCCGCAAGCTGACGCTCACGGCCGCACAGCGGCCCGATTGACCCGCCGGCCGACGCCTGCCGCCACGAACGCCTGTCCGAGGCGTGACGCTGCCGCTGCGAGCGCGTTTGGCAGACGAACCCCGCGGCGTGCGGCAGGAGGGCGAGCCGTCTTGATCGGCGACCCCATCCGTTTCGTCGACGAGCGCCTGAACACGACGTCGCGGCTGCACAAGGCGCTGCGCTATACCTGGGATGACTGATCGGCGGGGCTGCGAATCATGCCGCCCTTCGAGCCGACGATCGGCGAGTACACGCTCGCCGGCAATGCGTTCTTCGCCGGTGCGCTGTTTCCGGGGCTGGCATTGACGCCTCTGAGGGATGCCACCCCCGAGGGCGATCCGAACGAGCCCGCCGGGCAGGCGGGCTTGGGCCGCAGCGCCAGCGGGTAGTCGGCGGTCGCGATGACGGTACCGCCGCTGATCCGCCAGCTTACGACCGACCGGCTCGGTCTCGGGCGCGCCGCGCAATCCAAGCGCTCCGAGCAGCTCACGCCGCGGACGCGGACGGCCGACCGGGTCGTGCAGTCCGTCTGCCCCTACTGCGCGGTCGGCTGCGGGCAGAAGGTCTTCGTCTCAGACGAGAAGGTCATCCAGATCGAGGGCGATCCAGACAGCCCGATCTCGCGCGGGCGGCTGTGCCCGAAGGGCGCCGCGTCGGCCGGCTACGTCAACTCGCCGCTGCGCGAGTACAAGGTCAAGTACCGCCGCCCGCACGCCACCGAGTGGGAGCACCTCGAGCTCGACAGCGCGATCGACATGATCGCCGACCGGGTGATCAAGACCCGCGCGGAGTCGTGGGAGGACAACGACGACGACGGGCGGCCGCTGCGCCGCACGCTCGGCATCTGCGGCCTCGGCGGCGCGACGCTCGACACGGAGGAGAACTACCTCATCAAGAAGGCGTTCTCCGCGCTCGGTGCGCTGTCGATCGAGAACCAGGCACGGATATGACACTCCTCGACGGTCCCCGGTCTGGGGACCTCGTTCGGGCGCGGCGGCGCCACCACGTTCCAGCAGGACCTGCAGAACGCTGACTCGATCCTGATCATGGGGTCCAACATGGCCGAGCAGCACCCGGTCGGCTTTCAGTGGGTCATCGAAGCCAAGGAACGCGGCGCGACGGTCATGCACGTCGACCCGCGCTACACCCGCACGAGCGCGATGGCCGACCTGCACGTCCCGCTGCGCGCCGGCAGCGACATCGCCTTCCTCGGCGGGGTCATCAACCACATCCTCGAGAACGGCCGCGAGTTCCGCGAGTACGTGCGCGCGTACACGAATGCCCGGGTGATCCTCAAGGACGAGTTCCGCGACACGGAGGACCTCGACGGCAGGTTCTCCGGCTGGCAGGAGGACGACGGGCTCTACGAGGTCTCGAGCTGGGGCTACGCCGCGACAGCAGGCGAGCTCGCCGCGGGCAAGCACGAGCAGAGCGGCGACGTCTCCGGCGATCAGGCGCACGGCGCCCACGGAATAGACCTTGCGCAGGGCGGCCCGCCCGAGGAGGACTGGGACCTCGAGCACCCGCGCTGCGTCTTCCAGGTGCTCAAGCGCCACTACGCCCGCTACACGCCCGAGCTCGTCGAGCGCGTCTGCGGCGTCCCGCCGGCGAAGTTCCTGCAGGTCGCCGAGACGCTGTGCGCCAACTCCGGGCACGAGCGAACCGGCGCCATCTGCTACGCCGTCGGCTGGACCCAGCACACGACGGGCGTGCAGATCATCCGCGCCGCCGCGATCATCCAGCTGCTGCTCGGCAACATCGGGCGCCCCGGCGGCGGGATCCTCGCGCTCCGTGGCCACGCCAACATCCAGGGCTCGACCGACATCCCGACGCTGTACGACATCCTGCCGGGCTACATCCCCCAGCCGCATCCGCAGTCCGGCGACGACCTCGACGACTTCATCGCCAAGAACGGGCGAAAGAGCGGCGCCTGGGGCTCGCTGAAGTCCTACATGGTCAGCCTGCTGAAGGCCTGGTGGGGCGATGCGGCGACGGCGGAGAACAACTTCTGCTTCGGCTACCTGCCGCGCGTCGACGGAGACTTCTCCCACTACGCGATGATGCAGCGGATGCTCGACGGCTCCACGAAGGGGTTCTTGGTCATGGGCCAGAACCCCGTCGTCGGCTCCGCCAACGCCTCGCTGCAGCGCAAGGCGCTGGCCAACCTCGACTGGCTCGTGGTGCGCGACACCAGCGAGATCGAGACGGCGGCCTTCTGGTACGACACGCCGCAGACCGAGACGGGCGAGCACCGCCCACAGGACATCGGCACGGAGGTGTTCTTCCTGCCGGCCGCCACGCATACCGAGAAGGACGGCACGTTCACGAACACCCAGCGGCTGCTGCAATGGCACCACAAGGCCGTCGAGCCGCCGCAGGACGCGCGCTCGGAGCTGTGGTTCGCCTACCACCTGATGCGGCGTATCCGCGAGAAGCTGGCGGACTCCAGCGAGCAGCGCGACCGGCCGATCCTCGACCTCACCTGGGACTATCCCCTGCAGGGCCCGCAGGACGAGCCCGACGCCGACGCGGTGCTGCAGGAGATCAACGGCCGCAAGGCCGGCGGCACCTTCGTCGCCAAGTACCAGGAGCTCGAGGCGGACGGATCGACGACTTGCGGGTCATGGCTGCACGCCGGCATCTACAGTGGCGGGCTGAACCAGACCCAACGCAGGAAGCCGCACTCCCAGCAGAACTGGATCGCGCACGAGTGGGGCTGGTCCTGGCCGGCCAACCGCCGCATCATCTACAACCGCGCGTCAGCCGATCCGCAAGGCCGGCCGTGGTCGGAGCGCAAGCGCTACGTCTGGTGGGACGCCGACGAGCAGGCCTGGACGTCGCTCGGCGACTGCGTCGACTTCCCGCCCGACAAGGCGCCGGACTACGTGCCCGAGGACGATGCCACCGGGATGGCGGCGATCCGCGGCGATGCGCCGTTCATCGTTCACCCCGACGGCCTCGGCTGGATCTACGTGCCGACAGGGCTTGTCGACGGCCCGCTGCCGACGCACTACGAGCCGCACGAGTCGCCGTTCGTCAACGCGCTGTACGGCCAGGACGCCAGCCCGACGCGGCAGGCTGACGAGCGGCCCGAGAACCCCTATAACCCATCGGCGGGGCAGCCGGGAGCCGAGATCTTCCCGTTCGTCCTGACGACGTACCGGCTCACCGAGCATCACACCGCCGGCGGCATGTCGCGCACCGTCGTACACCTCGCCGAACTGCAGCCGGAGCTCTTCTGCGAGGTCTCGCCGCAGCTCGCGTCCGAGCGGGGCCTGGAACATGGCGGCTGGGCGACGATCGTCACCACGCGTACGGCGATCGAGGCGCGCGTCCTGGTGACCGACCGCATCCAACCGCTTGCGATCGGCGCGCGCACGGCACACCAGGTCGGGCTGCCGTACCACTTCGGCCGTCGCGGCCTCGTCACCGGCGACTCGGCCAACGACCTGCTGCCGCTCGTGCTCGACCTCAACACGCACATCTCGGAGTACAAGGCCGCTACCTGCGACATCCAGCCGGGGCGGCGCCCGCGCGGTCGCGCGCTGCTGGCCTACGTCGAGCAGTACCGCCGGCGGGCGGGGGTGACGGCATGACCTTCACCGTGCGCACCTACGGCGGCGACGAGAAGCCGCAGATGGGCTTCTTCACCGATACGAGCCTCTGCATCGGCTGCAAGGCATGCGAGGTGGCCTGCAAGCAGTGGAATGAGATCCCGCAGTCGATGCAGGGCTTCACGGGGAAGTCCTACGACAACACCGTGGACCTCGGCGCCAACAGCTGGCGTCACGTCGCGTTCGTCGAGCAGCGCAAGGAGCTGGCGCCCGACGGCGGCCTCGTCGAGCAGGCGGTGCTCGAGCAGTTGGCGTCCGCCACCGGGCTGCAGACCTATCAGGAAGGCGACGGGATGCGCTGGCTTATGGCCTCCGACGTCTGCAAGCACTGCACGCATGCGGCATGCCTCGACGTCTGCCCGACGGGCGCGCTGTTTCGCACGGAGTTCGACACCGTCGTCGTGCAGGAGGACATCTGCAACGGCTGCGGCTACTGCGTGTCGGCCTGCCCGTTCGGCGTGCTCGACCAGCGCGAGGACGACGGCCGCGTGTGGAAGTGCACGCTCTGCTACGACCGCCTGAAGGACGACCAGCAGCCGGCCTGCTCGCAGGCCTGCCCGACGAACTCGATCCAGTTCGGCGAGCTCGGCGACCTGCGCGAGCGCGCCGAGCAGCGCCTCGAGCAGCTGAGCGACGCCGGCGCCGAGAAGGCGCAGCTCTATCTCGCCGACGACGATGACGGCGTCGGCGGCGCGCACGCGTTCTTCCTGCTGCTCGACGAGCCGGAGGTGTATGGCCTGCCACCGGATCCGATCGACGCGACGCGCGACGTGCGGATGACATGGGGCGCTGCCGCGGTCGCGGCAGCGGGTCTTGGCGCCGTCCTCGCGGCAGCCGTCTTCGGGGGCCGGCGGTGAGCTCGGCCACGGGCACGGCGGCGCCTGCCGGCAGCTCGTACTACGGGCAGCCCGTCCTCAAGCAGCCCGTCTGGACGCCCGAGATCCCGGCGTACTTCTTCGCCGGCGGGCTGGCGGGAGCGTCGGCCGGGCTCGCCTATCTGTCGGGCGAGGGGGCGCTCGCGCGCCGCGCGTGGGCGACGGCGCTGGCCGGCGCGGCCATCAGCCCGCCGCTGCTGATCTCCGACCTCGGCGTGCCGTCGCGCTTCCTGCACATGCTGCGGATGGTCAAGGTGACGTCGCCGATGAGCGTCGGGACGTGGATCCTCAGCGCGTTCAGCCTTGCGACGGCGGGCGCCGCCGCGCACGCGCTGACCGGTCGCGCTCCGCGCACCGCCGCGGTCTGCCGCCCTGCGGCGGCGCTGCTCGGGCTGCCGCTGTCGACGTATACGGGCGCGCTCATCGCGCAGACCGCGGTGCCGGTCTGGCACGAGGCGCGCCGCCATCTGCCGATCGTCTTCGCAGCCGGCGCCGCTGTCAGCGCCGGCGCGGCGGCGACCGTCCTGACGCCGCCCGAGCACGCCGCGGCGGCGCGGCGGCTGACGGCGATCGGGGCGGTTGCGGAGATGGCGTCGATGCTCGTGATGGAGCAGCGGCTGGGCAAGCTCGGCGAGCCCTACAGCGCGGGCACCGCCGGCCGCCTCAAGCGCGCCGCGAGCGCTCTCGTCGGCGGCGGGGCGCTGCTTGTCGCCGGCGCAGGCCGGCGCAGCCGAGCGGCTGCGGTCGCCGGCGGCGCCACCGTCCTCGCGGGAGCGGCGGCCGCACGCTTCAGCATCTTCAGGGCCGGCTTTCAGTCGGCGTCCGATCCCGCGTACACGGTCGCCCCACAGCGGGCGCGCATCGCCGCCGGCGAAGCGCGCGGCGCGAGCCGCAGGAGCCCGCGCTGACGATCGGCAGATCGAGCGCAACCGATCGATCTCGGTGACCAGCGCGCGGCGCCCGGCCGCTCGGGGGGCAGTGTCAGTCCGCTGACGCCGCGCGGGCGGGCGAGCGCCCGGGCGGGAAGCACGACGCTCGTGTTGAGTAACCGTCTCGCCGTCATCGTGGCCCTCATCGCGCTCACCTGCGCACTGGCAGCCTGCGGCGAGGACGGCGCGGGCACGAACACGGACACGGACAGGGGCGCGATACCCGACAACCCCGAGGCGGCGGACCGGCCCGATCCGCGTCTGCGCCTGCAACTCGAGGCGCGAACGCACTCGACCGAGCCCTGGAGCACGACCGTCTCCGCGCGGCCCGGCCAGCTGGTTCGCTTCCGCGCGCTGCTGCGCAACCTCGGCGAGACGGCCTCCGGCGCGCGCGCCCGGGTGGAGCTCGATCGCGGGCTCGGGCTCGTCGGAGTCTCCACGTACCTGCGCGAGACCGAGCAGCCTTCGGGTGGCCGCCCGCTCAACCCCGGGCTCACGCGGCAGGGCGTCGCGTTGGGCGCGATCGCTCCCGGCACGTCGCGGCTGGTGTTCTCGCTCCGCGTCGCCCAGGCCGCCGAGGTCGGTAGCAGCGCACGCGTCGGCGTCTCGATCAGCGCGCAGGCGCGGCGCGCCGCCGACAGCGCCGTGGTGCGGGTCGTACGCGGCTGACGGCGCGGCGCCGGGCGGCTCAGCGGCCGGGCGCCGGCGGCAGGCCCGCCGCCCACCGTGCGCGGAAGCCGCCGACGAGATCTGTGGCGCGGGCGAAGCCGAGGTCCTGCAGCGTCGCCGCCGCGAGGCTCGATTGGTAGCCCTCGTCGCACATGACGATCAGCTGGCGGTCCAGGCCGCCGACGCGCTCGTCGTGGGCGCCGGACTTGGGATCGCAGCGCCACTCCAGCACGTTGCGGGCAAACCACAGCGCGCCGGGCACGACGCCGTCGGCCGCGCGCTGTGCTTCGGAGCGGATGTCGAGCAGCAGCGCCCCCTCAGCGACCGTGGCGCGCGCCTCCTGCGGGCGGCCGTGGCCGAGGGCGCTGCGCTTGCGGGGATAGAGCGATTGGGGGAGCTGTTGTTGCTTGGACTAGAGGTCGGCCCGCCGGAACGCGCGGTCGGCGAGCCATCCCGCCGCCAGCAGGTACACCAACGCGAACGGATACAGCAGCGGGCCCGCGTCCTGCGACCCGCCGAACGGTCCGAGCTGGACGATCACCCCGGTGACGCCGTCGATGTCGGCCGTCAGCGCGTGGAGGCCGTCCTGGTAGAGCGCCTCGAACGGCAGGGCCCACGTCGCGATCGAGCTGATCTGCTCGAGCGTCTCGGAGTTCAGGGCTGTGCCGATCTGGCCGATGAGGCCGGCGGCGAGGCCCGCGCCGAAGACCATGAAGATCGCGATTCCGTTGGCGGTGGACGACAGCAGGGTGGTGCCGAGCAGCGCGATCGCGACGATGATCGTCACCGCGGCGGCGAGCGACACCGCCCCTGCGATCGCGTTTCCGGGGTGGTAGCCGCCGGTGATCTGCGTGAGCAGGACCGCCGACCAGTAGACGATCTGCACGTAGACCACGCAGACGGCGGCCGCCGCGACGAAGCGGGCGAGCAGCAGCGTGGTGCGCCCCACCGGTCGCACCACGAGCGGCTGCAGCAGCCCGCGCTCGGCGTCACCACGGACGGCGTTGAGCGTCACGAAGACGGCGAGCACGGTGCCGAGGAAGAGCGTCACGAACATCGCCAGGCCCAGCAGCGTCGAGCCGGTCAACACCTCCTGCTCGAGCTCGCTGGCGAAGCCTCCCATGCTGCCGCCGCCTTGCGAGACCTCCTGGAAGGCCTGATAGGTACCGAACGCGTAGAGCGCGAGAAAGCAGATCGTGAGCACGACGACGACGAGCAGGACCTTGCGCCGCACCGCCTCGCGCAGCGCGTAGCCGGCGATCGTCTGAAGGTCGCGCAGGAAGAGGTTCATCGGGCGTCCTTTCCGACGAGGCTCAGGTAGGCGTCCTCGAGCGTGCCGGTGACGACGCGCACGCCGAAGATCTCCTCGCCCTTGGCGACGAGCCGGGCGACGAGCGCCGGGACGTCCGCGCGGGTGGCGTCGGGAAAGCGCTGCAGGCCGCCGCCCGTCTCGATCTCGACGCCGCCGCAGGACGACAGGTCGTGCGGCGTCCCCTCGGCGATCGTGCGGCCGCGGTCGACGATGACCACGCGGTCGCAGACGAGCTCGACCTCGCTGAGCAGGTGGGAGTTCAGCAGCACCGCGACGCCGCGGCCACGCAGTTCCTCGAGCAGCTCGCGCACGGTGCGCCGCCCCGCCGGGTCCAGGGCGCTGGTCGGCTCGTCGAGCAGCACGAGCCCGGGCGCGCCGATCAGCGCCTGTGCGATGCCGAGGCGCTGTTGCATCCCCTTCGACATCGCCTCCACGCGCTTGCGGGTCGCCTCGCTGAGGCCGACGAGCGCGAGCAGCTCGGCGCGCTCGGGCGCGCCGCCGTCCGAGCGGGCGAGACGCTGATGCAGCGCGAGGATCTCGTCGGCGGTCGCCCAGCCGGGAAAGCGAAACAGCTCGGCGAGGTAGCCGGTGCGGGCGCGCGCCGCCGTGCTGCCACCGCGGTGGCCGAGGACGGTCACGCTCCCGGCGGTGGGACGCACGAGACCGCAGGCGATCTTCGTCAGCGTCGACTTGCCGGCGCCGTTGGGGCCGAGCAGGCCGACCAGCTCACCGGCGCCGACGCGGAGGTCGACGCCGTCGAGGGCGACCGCCGCGCGGTAGGTCTTGCGCAGCCCGGCGGCGAGGAGTGCGTCGGGCACGCGCACAGGATGACGAACGCGTGTGGAGGAGCTGTGCGGATTGCGTTCCAGAACGACGTAGGGGCGCCGAATGGCGCCCCTCGCGAAATTCCCTTTCGTCATCCGGGCGTCGCAGGCTCCGACCTCCTGACGACGAGGTGATTCGAGCTACTTGATCTCGACGCTCGCGCCGGCCTCCTCGAGCTCCTGCTTGAGCTTCTCGGCCTCGTCGCGGTCGACGCCCTCGCGGACGGCCTTGGGGGCCTCGTCGACGAGCGCCTTGGCCTCCTTCAGACCGAGGCTCGTGGCCGCCCGGACGACCTTGATGACCTGGATCTTCTTGTCACCGGCGGCCGTGATGACGACGTCGAACGCGGACTGCTCCTCCTCGACCGGAGCCGAGTCGCCGCCGTCGCCGCCCGCCGGGGCAGCAACCGCCGCGGCCTGCGCGGAGACGCCGAACTCCTCCTCGAGGGCCTTGATGCGCTCGCTCAGCTCGAGCACGGAGATGCTCTTCAGCTCGTCGATCCATTCCGCTGTGGACTGGGCCATGGGTTACTCCTTCTCTTCGTCAGTGTCAGATGGGGTGTCGTCGGTCGCCGGCTCGGCGGCGGCCGCGGGCGCGGCGGCGGCGGGTGCGTCGGCCGCCTTCTGCTCAGCGACCTGGCTGAGCTGACGGGCGAGGCCGCTGATCAGGTTCGAGAGGCTCGTCACAAGGCCGGTGAGCGGCGAGGCGACGATGTTCACGAACTGGGCGTTGAGGACGTGGCGGGTGGGCAGGCGCGCGATCGACTGCACCTGCTCGGGCGCCAGGCCCTCGCCGTTGAGGGTGCCGCCCTTGAACGGCAGCAGCCCGGTCGCGCGGGCGTAGTCGAAGACCGCCTTGGCGGCCGCGGCCGCGTCGCCGTTGGCGAACGTGAGCGCGGTCGGACCCTCGAGCATCGGCTTGAGCGCCTCGACTCCGGCCCGATCGGCCGCGCGGATCGTCAGCGTGTTCTTTACGACGCGCAGCGTGGCGTCGGCCTCGCGCAGCTTGCCGCGCAGCTCGGCCGCCTGGGCTACCGTGATCCCGCGGTAGTCGATCGCGTAGACCGCTTCGGACTGATTGATCTGTGCGGCGATCTCCTCGATCACCGCGGTCTTCTGCTCTCGGTTCATCTGCCTCCTCGCCGGGTCTTCTGCCGCTGGTGCGCCAGCCCGGGGTCTGCGGTGGCCTCAGAGTCGGACGCTCAAGCGGCTGGAGCCGGAGCGGCCTCCTCGAGGATGTCGCGGGTGCGGGACGGGTCGACCTTGACGCCTGGGCCCATCGTGGAAGCCAGGGTGATCGTGCGCAGGTAGCGGCCCTTTGCGGCTGATGGCTTGGCGCGGATCAGCTCTTCGATGATCGCGGCGTAGTTCTCGAGCAGCTGGCGCTCGGAGAACTCCTTCTTGCCGATCGGAAGGTGGACGATCGCGGTGCGATCGGTGCGGTACTCGATCTTGCCGGCCTTCGCCTCGGTGATCGCCTGCTTGAGGTTCATCGTGACCGTGCCGACCTTCGGGTTGGGCATCTTGCCCTGCGGGCCGAGCACCCGGCCCAGGCGACCGACGACCGGCATCAGGTCCGGGGTGGCGATCGCGACGTCGAAGTCGGTGAAGCCCTCCTCGATGCGCTTGGCGAGATCCTCGGCGCCGACGATGTCCGCGCCGGCCTCCTCGGCCTCCTTGGCCTTGTCGCCCTGTGCGAAGACGGCGATCGTGACGTCCTTGCCGAGGCCGTTGGGCAGCGCGACGGTTCCGCGCAGCTGCTCGTCGGCATGGCGGACGTTCAGGCCCGTGCGCACGTGGACCTCGACCGTCTCGTTGAAGCTCGGGCCCGGCAGCGACTTGAGCAGCTGCATTGCCTCGGCGGGCGTGTGCTCACGCTCGCGGTCGACCTTGCTGCGTGCCTCGAGGTAGGTCTTTCCGCGCTTAGACAACGTCGACTCCCATGCTCCGTGCCGTGCCGGCGATGATCTTCGACGCCTGGTCGAGGTCGTTGGCGTTGAGGTCGTCGAACTTGCGCTCGGCGATCTCGCGCACCTGGGCGGCGCTGATCGTGCCGACCTTCACGCGGTGCGGTTCGCCCGATCCGCTCGAGATGCCGATCGCCTGCTTGATGAGCACGGCGGCCGGTGGCGTCTTGGTGACGAAGGTGAACGAACGGTCTTCGTAGACCGTGATGACGACCGGGATCACCGTTCCGGTGTCGGCCTGGGTCTGCGCGTTGAACGCCTTGCAGAACTCCATGATGTTGATGCCGTGCTGACCGAGCGCGGGGCCGACCGGCGGAGCCGGGCTGGCCTGGCCGCCGACGGCCTGCAGCTTGATCTGGGTGAGAACCTTCTTAGCCATTAATGGGTACCTCCGCGGGTCATCCCGACCCGCGACTGGAAAGCGTATTCGGCATCCGGCCTCATGCGACTAGATCTTCTTGACCTGATCGAAACCGACTTCGACCGGCGTCTCGCGACCGAAGATTGACACAAGCACCTTGAGCCGGGAGGCGTCCTCGTTCATCTCGGAGATCTCGCCGGAGAAGTCCGACAGCGGACCGGAGATGACCTTGACCGTCTCGCCGATCGCGAACGTCGCCTTCTTGCGCTCGCGCACCGCGACCTCGCGGTGCAGCAGGCGATCGACCTCGGCCTGCGTGAGCGGCACGGGCTCGTTGGACGCGCCCACGAAGCCGGTGACGCCGGGTGTGCCCTTGACCAGGCCCCACGAGTCCTCGTTGAGCTCCATGTTGACGAGCACGTAGCCGGGCATCGTGCGCTTCTCGACCGTGATCTTCTGGTTGTCCTTCATCTCGGATACAGACTCGGTCGGCACGACGACCTGACGGACGTTGCGCTTCTGGTTGAGGGAGACCACGCGGTGCTCAAGGTTCTGCTTGACCTTGTTCTCATGGCCTGAATAGGTGTTCACGACGTACCAGCGAAACATGCGTGCCTTAGAGGTTCGAAGTCAGGGATCTAGAGGATGAAGTCGACGATTCTCTGCGCTACGACGTCGGTGAGCCCGAGAAAGGCTCCCGCGACGACGACGAAGCCGAGAACGACGGCGGTGGCTTGTCCGACCTGGCGCCTGTCGGGCCACTGCACGCGCTGAAGCTCGGCCCAGGATGCGCGGATGAAGTTCGTGATGCGAAAACCGGCGGGCTTGTGCGCGTCCGGTGTGACGGCGAGATCGCCTGCGCCCTTGCCGAGCCGCTCGTGCTCGACATGGGCTGCGTCGGCGTCGACGTCGTAGTGCTCATCGGAGTCGTCGATGTCGTACTCATCGACCGGCTCGGGTTCGACCGCATCGCCCTCCGGAGCGGACTCGACGGACCCGACGGGCTCGACGGGCTCGACGGCGGCGCCACGCTTGCGACGGCCGCGCCTGCGCTTGGCAGCCGGCTCGGCCGCAGCGACCGGCTCGGGCTCGACGGGTTCGGGCTCGGGCTCGGGCTCGACGACATCTGGCTCCGGCTCGACGAGGTCATCGGGCTCGGGCTCGACGAGGTCATCGGGCTCGGGCTCGTCATGAGGTTCGACCGTATCCTCCGGCTCGTCCGCAACGCCGTCCGGAGCAGGCTCGACGGGCTTGCCGGCCGCCCCGGCGACGATGGCCGCCTCGACCCCCTCGACCTCGCCGGAGGCGTGATCGAGCGAGCCCGGGATGTTCTCCCGGTGCAGCTTCTGCTTGCGGTCTTTAGCGCGCTGGCGTTTACGTGCCATGAGATGCGGGGGGTCCTGAGCGCTACCGGGTCTCCCGGTGGCTCGTGTGCTCCTTGCACCACTTGCAGTATTTGCGCAGGGAGATGCGATCCGGGTTGTTGCGCTTGGACTTATTCGTCTGGTAGTTGCGCCGCTTACAAGTCTCGCAGGCGAGAGTCACAGCGATACGCACGTCTCCGCGGGCCATTGGGCGCTCCGTGACGGCGAGAGGACAGAAAAAGGACCTGCGGCAAGCAGGTCTGTCCGAGAGGATAGCGCGGGCCGCCGGACCACGGGAAAGCCCGCGCCCCGGCCCCGCGAATGCTCTAGAGCCCGGCGCGGAGCGCGGTCCGCCTCAGCGGTTGCGCAGAACCTTGAACGTGCGTGCCGCGGATACGACCCGCGCGCCCTCGGCGTCGACGCCGACGACCTTCCAGCGGTGCGTTCCGGGCTTGCGGACGCGCTTGCGCATCTGCGACTTCGTGCCCGGCAGCGTCTTGATGCGCTTGCCGTTGAGCGAGACGCGCCAGCTCACGACGCGCTCGGCGGGGCCGGTCGCCGTCCAGCGGACGGTGGCCGCGCGGCCGGCGCGGATGCGGCGCTTGGCGCTGACCTTGAGCGCGATCGCCTCGGCGGCGGCGGCGGCCTTCCACATGTCGCCGGGCAGGACGCTGTGCAGCGCGGTGGCAACGTTCAGTGCGCCCGAGCCGAGCAGGCCGGCGAGAAGCGTGGGCTGCGGCGCGCTCTGCACGAGGGCGGCGCGCAGCGTCTCCTGCGAGAGGTCCGGGCGGGCGGCGGCGAGCAGCGCCAGGGAGCCCGAGACGAACGGAGCGGCCATCGAGGTGCCCTGGCGCAGCTCGTAGCCCGAGCCGCGCGCGGTGGACAGGATGTTGCCGCCCGGTGCGGCGAGATCGACCGTGCGCAGGCCGCGGTTGGCGATGCCGAGCAGGCCGCCGGTCTGCTCGCTGGCCGTCACCGTGAGAACGGCGGGCTCGGTGGAGGAAGCGGGGAAGGAGGGCGTGATGTCGAGGTCGCGGCTGTTGTTGCCGGCGGACGCGACGACCGTGGCACCCTTCTGGCCGGCGTACCTCAGCGCGTCGTCGAGGTCGGGGCTCGTGCCGTCGCCGTTGATCGAGATGTTGAGGATCTTCGCGCCCTGGTCGACGGCGTAGCGGATGCCTTTGGCGAGCTGCGAGGAGTCGCCGGAGCGGTTGGCGTCGAGCACCTTGACGGACATGATCCGCGCGCCCGGGGCGATGCCCGAGCCGCCGGTGCCGTTGCCGGCCTGGGCGGCGACGATGCCTGCGACGTGCGTGCCGTGGCCGTTGTCGTCCTCGACGTTGCCGTTGAGCTGCTTGATGCTCGCGCCGAAGACGTCGTCGACGTACCCATTGCCGTCGTCGTCTACGCCGTTGCCGGCGGTCTCGCCGGTGTTGCGCCAGAGGCTCTTGGAGAGGTCGGGGTGGTCGAGCTGGATGCCGCTGTCGAGGACGGCGACGAGAACGCCGTTGCCGCTGGATTGCGTCCAGGCCTCGGGAGCGCCGGTGGCGGCGTTGGTCAGGCCCCACTGCTCGTCGAGCATCGGGTCGTTCGCGGCCTGCGCGGGAGCGGCGGTGGCGGCGATGGCGAGGGCCGCGACGAGGGCGGCGAGCGGTCCTGTGGGGCGGTGGAACACACGACCCTCGTCGTGCACCAAACGGTCGGTCTAGCAGCGGGGTGAACCTCGGTTGGACGGACGGCCGACCCGGTGTCCACGGATCTGGACGCCGCCTGGACGGGTGGTCGATCTCTGGCCCTGGACGTTCAGGCCGGGGGCAACGGCGGGGCGTACGGACGCGGCGCTCTCGGCCGGCGCTCAGGGTTGGGGCGCGGACAGCCAGCCGCGCCGGCGCAGCGCGGCGACGAGCCGCTCGTGCTGCTCGTCGAGGTGCTCGCGCATCGCGGGCCGCGGCTCGAACACCGCCTGCGTGCGCGACATCCGCCGGGCCGCGTCGGTGACGGGCTCGCCGGTCGTGGCGGCCGTCGCGAGGATCGCCATGCCGAACGCCGACTCCGTCCGCTCGGGGAGGCGCGCCGGACGCCCGAGCGCATCGGCCCGCAGCTGGCACCAGCGCCGGTTGCGCGTCGCCCCGCCGGTCAGGCTGAGCTCGCCGCCGGTGGGGGCGCCGAGCGCGGCGAGCTGCTCGAAGCACAGCCGCTCGACGAGCGCGAGGCCCTGCAGGAGCGCCGCCGCGCGCTCTGCGTCGCCGGCGGGCTCCCCGATCGTGAACGCCTCGGCGGCGGGCGCGGCGAACGGGAAGCGCTCCCCGCGCGAGACGAGCGGATAGCTCAGCACGCGCGTGCGCTCGTGCGCGGCGGCCTGCTCGCCGAGCGCGTCCAGGTCGCGTCCAGGGAACGTGGCCGTCAGCACGCCCGCGCCGCTGCTCGACGCGCCGCCGGGCAGCCAGCCGCCGTCGTGGTCGGGGGCGCGGTGCGAGTAGACGCCCTGGACGCGGTCCTCGATGCGGTCATGCGCGCTGCCCTTGAGCACGAGCGTCGTGCCGAGCACGGAGCTGACGTCCCCGGGCCGCAGCGCGCCGGCAGCGATCTGCGCGGCGCAGCCGTCGGTCATGCCCGCGATGATCGGCGTGCCCTGCGGCAGGCCGGCCTGCGCGGCGGCGGATGGGCAGACCTCGCCGAGCTGCGTTCCCGGGGCGACGACTTGGGGCAGCAGCTCCCCGCGCTCGCGCGCGAGGTCGGGCGGCCAGTCGCCGCGGGCGGCGTCGTAGCCGCTCTTCAACGCGTGGCTAGAGTCCGCGGGAACGGCATGTCCGGCCAGCGCGCGCGTGATGACGTCCGCCTGGTGGGCGAGCCGCAGTCCCTCCGTCCCGGCGGTCCGCTCTTCCTCCTCGAGCAGCCAGTGCAGCTTCGGCAGCGCCCAGGACGTCGGCAGTTCCAGGCGCCGGGCCTGGGCGGCGGCGCGCCCGTCGTCGTACATGAGCGCCGGGCCGTGCGGCCGTCCCTCGGCATCGACGAGCACGATCGTGCCCGAGGTCGTACAGGTGGCCACCCCGGCGACGCGCTCGGCGGGCACGCCGTCCAGCGCCGCGCGGCAGGCGGCGGCGACCGCCTCCCACCAGCTCGCGGGGTCCTGCTCGTGGCGACCGGCCTCACGCCGGCTGTGCAGCGGATGCGCGCCGCGGCCGACGACGGTGCCGTCGGCGGCGACCGCGAGCGCCCGCGCGCTGCCGGTGCCGACGTCCAGCCCGATGCAGACCGCATCGGCGGGGATGCTCATTGGTCAAGCCGCTGCGGTCCGAGCGGTTCGGGCGGCGCGCCGTCGCCGTGCCCGTCGGGCGCGAGCGCCAGCTGCCACCACGCCACGTCGCGCCACCCCCCGGCCTTCCAGCCGATCGAGCGGTAGGTGCCGACGGGCTCGAAGCCGAGCGCGCGGTGCAGGCCGATGCTCGCGTCGTTGGGCAGCGTGATGCCGGCGCACGCGCTGCGCAGGCGCTGGCGGCGCAGCAGCTCCAGCAGCGCCTCGTAGAGCATGCGCCCCGCGCCGCTGCGGTGGCGGGCGGGATCGACGTAGACGCCGACGTCGACCGCCCAGCGGTAGGCGGCGCGGAGGCGGTGCTGCGCGGCGTAGGCGTAGCCGATGACGTCGCCCGCGTCCTCCAGCACGAGCCAGGGATAGCGCTCGCTGGTCGTGGCGATGTGCGCCTCGAACTGCTGCGCGGTGGGCGCCACCTCCTCGAAGGAGACGGGCGAGCCGGCGACGTAGGGCCCGTAGATCGCCACGCAGGCGCCGCCATCGCGTGCGGGGTCGGCGTGGCGGACGCGCATGGCCCAATGATGTCGCGTCGCGGGCTGGCGTGATGCTCCACGCGACGCGCACCGCGCGACGCGGCGCAGCTGGACGTCATCAAGCGCCTGGTCTGCGCGTCAAGCACGTTCGCTCGCCCGGCCTGATCGGCGGGTGGGCCGCACGTCGCTCGTCATGCGAGGACGTGCGACCCGCCGCGCGACTCCGGGTCAGACGTCCGTGGCGGCGTCCGCGGCCCCATCGGGACGCTCAGCCTCGAGCGTCCACAGGAGCGAATCCCTGCCGTCGAGTGGCGCCTTTGTCGGCCCAGCCCCGCCAAAGGCGCCACTCGAGGCGGACGCCCGCTCCTCGTCCCAAGCAGCGCTGCGGGGCTACTCGGCGGCGCGACGAAAACGCTGCTCGATCAGGGTGATGGCCGTCGCGCCAGCGCCGACGGGTGGTGCCGCTGGTGGCGACCGCGGCGCGTGCGACGTGGATGGCGTGCAGCACCGCGGCGCTGTCACACGGGTCGCGCACCTGGACCGCGCGGGTGCGATCCTCGCAGCCGCCGGCGCGCCGCAGAGCGCGTACTGCGCGCTGTCCTGAAGCCGCGGTCGGTCGGCGGCCGGCGATGTATCAGCGGCGCGCGGTCGCGCTCTTGGGGGCGATCGCCCAAGACGAAGGAGCAACGATGCCGCCCGTGACCCGGCCCCGTATGAAGATCACCGCAGCGCTGCTGCGCGGAGACGGCCTGCTGCACATCGTCGGCAGCTGCTCGGTTCATACGATCGCCGACCCCGACGGCGCGATCCAGCGACTCGTCGCGATCGCCGACGGCTCGCGCAGTGTCAGCGAGCTGTTCGACGCGCTGCGCCGCGACCATCCGCAGATCGACGAGTCGCGCGTCGCCGAGGTCGTACGCGAGCTCGAGTCAGCGGGTGTCTTCGAGAACTGGGGCTCCTGCGGGCACTCCCTCGCCGGCCGTGGCCGCCGCGAGCCCGTCGCGCTCCGCGCGTGAGCCCGCGCGGCCGGCGGCCGGCGCCTGATCTGGACGAGGATCTCCTGCGGGAGCTGCGTCATGTGCTCGCCATCACCGACCCCGTGCCCGAGTCGGCGCTGGCCGCCGCCCGCCGAGCGCCGGCGCAGCGCGGGACCGGCGGCGCCGCCCCCAACCCGCCGCCTACGCGGCGGCGAAGGAGGAGTCGGTCGTTGGGCGCGCTGTGTCGCGCCCGGCGTCGAGCGTCCCTGAGAAAGCGATTCGCTTGGCGAAATCCGCGAATCGGGTAACGACCACTACGAAGCCGGATCCGCCGGCCTTATTCGCGAGGTGCAGACGAATGGCCCAGTACATGCTCCTGATCTACGGCGACCCCGCCACCGCTCCCGGCCTCGACGAGGAGGCGGCGCAGCTCGAGGTGTGGCTGAACTACACGAACTCGCTCGTCGCGTCAGGGGTGATGGTCTCGGGCGCTCCGCTGGAGGGGACCGAACAGGCGACCACCGTGCGTTCCCGCGGCGGCGATCTCCAGACGACCGACGGCCCGTTCGCCGACACCCAGGAGATCCTCGGCGGCTACTACATCGTCGACGTGCCCGATCGCGCCGCGGCCGAGGCGCTGGCGGCGCAGATGCCGAACATCGAATACGGCTCCGTCGAAGTACGCCCGGTCGTCGTGTTCCCCGACGCCTGAGCTGAGGACGACGCGAAGGCGAGCGTCGCGGCCGCGCGGCCTGCGCGGTTGGGCGCTCGCGAGCGCGCCGAGGTTGTAGCGTGGCGGCCATGGCCGACACCCTCTTTCGCCTCGCGTGCGCTCCCGGTGTGCTCGCTGCCGCCCCCGATGGCTGGGTCGCGGCGATGCTCGAGGAGGGCGAGGTCGCGGTGCTCGCCGACGACGGCGGGCTGGACGCGATCACCGCCCTCGCGCACGACCTGGGCATGGTCACCGTGCCGGTGCTGCGCGCCGAGTCCACGGCCGAGCAGCAGGAGGCGACGGTCATGGCCTACGCCGCCGCCAAGCCGCTGATCTGGATCGCCGGCTCGTTCGGCGAGGCGGCGCGTGACTGGGCGCACAAGCGCGGTCCGATGACACTGCTCGTCGATGCCACCGCTGCCTTGTCAGACGACGAGCGCAAGCGCGTCGAGCGCTTCGCCGTCATCCTCGGCCGCCAGGCTGAGTAGCTACGCTTCCGGATGTCGAAGGTCATGACACCCTGGACCGCGTCGCCGTCGGTCGTCGTCGTCAGCACGAGCGCGTCGTCGAAGATCGCGTCGGACTCGTTGCGCTGATCGCGCGTCGCGCGGTCGGAGTACGGGCTCTTGGCGACGATCCACTGTCCGACAGCGCGTCGTCGAAGTACAGCTGCGTCGTCAGGACGGTCGTCGTGCCGAGGTGGACCTTGGCGTGGATGTGCACCGTGCGGCCTTGATACCAGCCGGGGTAGATGGTCGTGAACTCGACGACCCCCTCGTTGTTGGTGACCTGCGCACCGCGCAGGTAGCGAGTGTCGGGGATCGGCTCGCAGGATGCCGCGTCGCGCACGCGCAGCGCCAGGCGCAGCCGCGTGCCCTTGCGGTCCTCGCGGATGTCGCTGCGGATCTTGTCGGCGTCGAATAGGCCTGGGAATGCACTAGGCGCGGTGCTCAGGGTTGGGGTAGTCGAAGCGACAGCCCGCGTCCCACTGCTTGCGGTTGTTGCCGTGGGCCGGGATGCCGCCGGCGTCCTTCAGCATCCGCGCGATGTGCAGCAGGTTCCACGTCAGAAACGCGGTGTTGCGGTTCGTGAAGTCGTTCTCCGGGCCGCCGGATCCGGGATCGAGGTAGCTCGGGCCGGGCCCCGCCTCCCCCAGCCAGCCCGAGTCCGCCTGCGGCGGGATCGTGTAGCCGAGGTGCTGCAGCGAATAGAGGATGTTCATCGCGCAGTGCTTGGCGCCGTCCTCGTTGCCGGTGATGATGCAGCCGCCGGCGCGGCCGTAGTACGCGTACTGCCCGGCCTCGTTGAGCAGGTGGCTGTTGCCATACAGCCGCTCGATGATCTTCGTGCAGACCGAGGACTTCTCGCCCAGCCAGATCGGCGACAGCAGCACGAGGATGTCGGCCGCCATGACCTGCTCTTGGATCGCGGGCCACTCGTCGGCGTCCCAGCCGTGCTCGGTCATGTCAGGATAGACGCCGGTCGCGATGTCACGGTCGACGGCGCGGATGACGTCGACCGCGACGCCGTTTCGCCGCATGATCGCGATCGAGCGGTCCGCCAGTCCCTGCGTGTTGGAGACCTCGGGCGAGCGCTTGAGCGTGCAGTTGATGTACAGCGCGCGCAGGTCGCAGAAGTCCCATGTCGAGCTCTCGCAGAGCTGCTCGTCGATCTCCGTCAGGTCCGCCATCGTGCACTCCTTCTCCTCGTGAGCGGACGAGCATCGCTGCTGGGTGCATTAACCTCAACCGCCCGATGGCTACGCAACCCGCCCCGCAGAACCTCGACCCCGAATCCCTCCTCATTGCCGCGCCGGAAGAGGAGTTCGCGCTCATCGAGCTGCGCCTGGACTGGCCGCCGGACCTCGAGATCTATCCCGAGCACAAGCAGCTGTGGCTGCGCTGCTTCGTCATCACGGCCGACCCGCTCGGCTGGATCCCCGACCGCGGCGAGGCGTGGACCGCGGTCACCGTCGACGACGAGGTGCTCGAGGTCGACCTGTACCTGACGGTCCCCGCCGTGCGCGTGGCGATGGAGGAGCACGGCGGCGACATGGCGGCGGCGGTCGGGCGCTACGCCGGAACGGTCATGGCCGCGGCCCTCGCGCGCGAGGAGGAGCTGATCGCCGGCGACTACCCGCGGCGCGCGGCGCGCGCTGATACGCCGCGCCTGCTGGCCGACCTCGACGGCGACCACGGCGCGTTCTCGCAGCCCTCTCTGCAGGCCCGGCGCAGCTGGAGCGCCGTCGGCCTCGGCGCGCTGACCGACCTCGTCCAGCACGCCTTCGGCGCGGTCGACCTGGACCGCTCGAACGTCGTCCTCGAGGCGGTCGAGCCCACCACCGAGGACTGCCCGGCCTGCCAGGGCCAGGCCTTCGGCTATCCCTCGAGCCTCGAGGACGCCAAGGAGTCGCTCTGCGGACCGCATAAGGCGGCGGCGAAGATCGTCAACACCGAGCGCATCGCCCACGCACGACATTCCAATCCCGCCGGCTGGCGCGCGATCGACAAGGCCGTCATGCGCATCAACAAGCTGCCCGAGCCGACCTTCGCCCCGCAGCCGCCGCGCGTCGTCGGCGAGACGCCGGCCCGCAACGACCCGTGCTTCTGCGGCAGCGGCAGGAAGTACAAGAAATGCCACGGGGCATGAGCGGGGCGCCGCTCACCGGTGGCTGCCTGTGCGGCAGCGTGCGCTTCGAGCGGATGTCCGCCTTCGACGGTGATCCCGGCGTGCGCCCGAGGCTTCGCCAGCACCTCGCCTCGGCCGCGCCCTGAGAGCCGGTCCCCGACGACGGCCTCGAGCGCTTCGACGGGGCGCGCGGCTGACAGCTCCCCACCCGCCCGGAGACCGTCCCGCCCGCCCGGCGCCCGGTCAGAGGAAGACGCGCAGGATCGAGATCAGCAGCAGTAGGAAGCAGCCGGCCGCGGCCGCGCCGAGCACGCGAACGACCCACATGTCGAACTGCGTCAGGCGCAGCTTCTGCTCGCGGCGCGGGTACTGCAGCTCGGCCATGACCGGGCGCACCGCGGGCATGCTGCGCACGCCGAGCGCCTCGTCGCTCTCCGCGTCCCCGTCCGCGGTCTCAGGCTCGCCGCGCGTCTGGCGGTCGGCCAGCGCGCGCTCGGACTTCAGCTGGCGCTGCAGGCTCCGGAAGGCGACGAGAACCTCGTCGCGCTGCGCGACGGCCTCCTGACGCTCGGCCTTGGCACGGGCGAGGGCGGCCTCGGCATCCTCGCGCACCTCGATCGCCTCGTCGTGCGCGATCTCCATGCGCGCCCGTGTCCGCACGGCGGCCTCGCGCGCCGCGATGGCCTCGGCGAGCTGGGCGAGCGCCCGGTCGCGGTCGCGCTCGACGGCGGCGAGCGCGCGCGTGAGCTCGTCGACGCGCTCGTCGACGGCAAGGAGGCTGGGCGGCGCGGCGGGCGGGAGCGCCGGGGCGGGCTTCGGCGCGGGCGGCGGCGGCGCGGGGGCAGGCGCCGGCGCCGCGACGGGTGTCGGCGCGGGTGGCGGAGCGGGGACGAGCTTTGGCGCGGCGGCGGACGCGGCCTTGGGGGCTGCGGCGGGCGCGGGCTTCGGCGCGGCGACCGGCCTCGCATCCGCAATCAGCTTCGCCGCCGTGACCGGCTTGGCCGCGCCGGCGACAGTCGGCTCCGACTCGGCCGCGGGCGTGGTCGCCACCGCGGGCTGCCGCGCGCGCGCCGAGTCCGGCGCCGGGGCGGGCTCCGCCATGGCAGGCGCCCCCAGCGCCGTGTCGCCGAGCGGCACGATCACCCGCGGGGCCACCGCGAGGGCGAGGCTGTCGGCGTCGACCGCGATGCCGCCGGTCCATGGGAAGGCCGCCGTCCATGGCGTGTCCTCGGACGGCGCCCAGGGCTTGTGCTCGAGCGTCGCGAGGATCCGCCGGTCGTCGGAGAGCAGCGTCGGGCGCACGAAGCGCATCCCGCGCACCCCCGTCCAGAAGCCGCTGATGACCAGCTCGTCGCCCTCGAGCGCGAGTCGTTCGAGCTCGAACCTGACCCCCGTGGCCTGCGTCATTGACCGGGACCCTACTCGCGTACGCGCCCACTCCCGAGAGCACGTCGGTCAAGCGGACATCCCCTCCCGCGCCTCGGCCTCCTCGACGCTCACGATCTCGCGCCCGAGCGGCAGGAACGCGACCGGCACGAGCTTGAAGTTAGCCAGCCCCAGCGGGATGCCGATGATCGTCAGGCACAGCGCCAGCCCCGTGACGATGTGCGCGAGCGCGAGCCACCAGCCGCACAGCAGCACCCAGATGACGTTCGCCACCCCCGTCGCGACGCCGGTGTCGGCGCGCTTGACGACGGTCGAGCCGAACGGCCACAGCGCGAACGCGGCGATCCGCAGCGCGGCGACCCCGAACGGGATCGTGATGATCAGCAGAAAGCAGATGAGCGCGGCGAAGGCGTAGCCGATCGCCAGCCAGAGGCCCGAAAGCACGAACCAGATGACGTTCAGCACGAAACGCACGGAGGTCAGGTCCCCCCGCGCCGCCAACGCGAAACCGGGCCGGGACGGTTGTCCGGTGCGCTCGCCCGATCAGGCGGGGCGCCACCACACGGCGTCGTGGGCGACGAGTTCGTCGTCGAGCACGAGGAAGTCCAGCCCGAGCCGCCGGAACGCGCCGGCCGCGTCGGCGACGCTCGAGACGATCGGCTCCCCGCGGCCGTTGAACGACGTGTTGATGAGCGCGCCGCCGGCCCGTTCGCCCCACTCGCGCAGCAGCGCGGGCAGCACGTCGCGCGACCCCGCGTCCAGCTGCTGCGGGCGCGTCGTGCCGTCGACGTGGACGGCGGCGGGCAGCTGCTCGCGACCCGCGTCGGAGACCGGCGTGCCGGCGAGCATGTAGTCCGACAGGCGCGGACGCGGCTGCCACAGCAAGTCGGCCTGCGAGCTCAGCGCCGCCGCACCGAACGGCCGCCACGGCTCGCGACCCTTGAGCGTGTTGAGACGGTCGCGCATCTCCGGCGTGCTCGGGTCGGCGACGATCGAGCGATGGCCGAGCGCGCGCGGCCCGACCTCGCCCGGGCCCTCGACGATCGCGCCGATTCGGCCGGCCTCGAGCGCCGCGCAGACGCGCTCGAGAGCGAGCGGCTCGCGGTGCAGCCCCGCCAGCGCGCCGTTGGACTGTGCGGCGCCACCGGGCTACGGGCCCAGGTACGCCGAGATCCGTCCGTCGGCGTGGCGCCGGCGCGGCGCGGCCACGTGCCATGCGGCGCCGAGCGCGGTGCCGGCGTCGTGCGGGATCGGCGGCGCGAACACCGGCCCAGGCAGCAGGCCGTTGGCCTTGCAGTTCAGCGCGACGCCGCCGGCGAGGCACAGGTTCGCGCTGCCGGTCAGCTCGCGCGCCAGCGCGGCGAGCCCGAGCACCGTGCCCTCGATGGCCTCCTGGGCGGAGACCGCGACCTGCACGGCGAGCGGGTCGAGGTGCAGCTCGTCGCGCGCGCGCGCGACGCGCCGGCCGTCCGCGAGGCGGTCGATCTGCGCCGTCCAGGCGTGCAGGTAGCGATTGAAGCCATCGCCGTCGTCGACGCCGTCGGGCGCGGCGGGCACGCCACCGGGCAGCAGCTCCCACGGCTCGATCCCCGCCGCGCGACCCCACGCCGACAGCCCCATGAGCTTGCCCGCCTGCAGCGGCCCGAAGCCCGCGAAGCGACAGGCCGCGTCGTACATGTAGCCCAGCGAGTGCGAGCGCGGCCAGACGCGCTTTCGCACGAGCGGGCGGTCGCGCTCGGCGCGGTAGATCGAGATGCTCTCGTCGTCGCCGTTGCCGTCGATGACGAGCACGGCGGCCTCGTCGAAGTCCGACGCCTCGAAGGCGATCGTCGCGTGCGCGAGGTGATGGCCGACGAAGCGCACCTCGGGCATGTCCTGCAGCGAGCAGTCAAAGCCCAGGTAGCGCTTCAGCCATGCGGGCGTGTCCTCGAGGTGCCATTGCACGCCGTGCAGCGGCGCCGACAGCGGCACATCCCAGCCGATCGCGACGAGCTCGACGTCGCCCTGCGACGCGCCCGCCTGCTCCAGGCAGTGCGCACCCGCGAGCAGCGGACCGCTGTGTTCCGCGTGCTTGGCGCGGCTGAGGCGCTCCTCCTCGCAGAAGGCCAGCAGCGTGCCGTCCCCCGCGACGAGGCAGGCCGCGGGGTCGTGCCAGCCCGTCGGTGGTGCATTGACCCCGAGGATCACGGCGCGCACCCTCGCACGTTTTGGGCGGGTCTGCCCGCGCGCCGGGTCAGGTGATGCGGATCTCGATCCCGATCAACAGCAGCGGCCAAGTCAGGATCGCGATGATCGCCGACAGCACGCCTTCGACCGAGCCGGCGTGCGAGAAGTAGTTGTGCGCAGCGGCGACGAAGGCGCCGATGATCACGTAGGCGAGGCCGATGAGCGTCACGGGACGAGACCCCTACTGGGGCGCGGACTCAGACCTGTTCGCGCTCGTGCTGGCTGTCCAGCGCGCGATCCTCGTGAAACGCCGCGTGGCGTTCCTTCTGCTCGATGCGCTCCTCCAGCTGCTCGGCCTTGCGCGTGTGGTCGACGGCCGCCTGACGGTGGTTGAGCGCGTCCTCGCGCAGCCCCTCGAGCGAGCCGGCGTGCGCCTCGGCCATCTCGCGGTGGCCCTTGGCCACCGACTCGAGCTTCGTGCGGCGCAGATCGCGTTCGCGCTCGCGTTCGCGGAAGCGCAGGAAGACCCACCCGATCACGAGGCAGATCACGACGATCATGACGACGAGGGCGATCTGCTCCATGACGGCATGGATACCCGTCCGGCCTCTTCGCCAAGCCGACCCGCTCGACGGCGGCGCTGGTGCATGCAACGGAGCACCGACCCGGCGCCGGACGCGGCCCGGTCGCCGCGGACGCGGACGCCGATACCTGCGCCGTCGACGGGAGCAGCTGCTGAGCACCGGCCGCGGGTGGCATGATTGGCGCGGGGCGGCCGGCCATCCCGGCGGTGCCGCGATGAGTACCGCCATCGCATCCGACCAGACACCAGCGCAGGTCCTGCCGAAGAACTTCCTGCGGCCGTGCCTGCTGCTGCTGCTGCGCGAGCGCCCGGCGCACGGCTATGACCTGCTCGAGCGGCTGCGCCCGATGGGCTTCAACCGCGACGACCCGGGCCGCCTGTATCGCGCGCTGCGCTCGCTGGAGAACGACGGCCTCGTGCACTCGGTCTGGGAGAAGTCCAGCAGCGGCCCGGACCGCCGCACGTACGAGCTGACGCCTGCCGGGACGGACAGCCTGCACGAGTCCGCGCAGGCGCTCGCGGCCACGAACGAGCTGCTCGCGGTGTTCCTCGGCCGCTACGCGGACTTCGTGGCGCGCGAGCCCGCCCGCCGCGGCCGCGCACGCCGCTCGGCCTGACCGGCGTAGTGTCGTAAGTCAGAAGTTCGCACGCAGGGAGCACGCACGGGAGCCGAGCGCAGCCGGAGCGAGAATCTTGGTGGCGAGCCCGGCGACGCCGGGCAGTGTGTCAGCGTCTCGCTGCACCTCGCCCACGTCTCCCGAACCAGCGGCTGCAGGCTTCGTGGCAAGCCCTCCATCGGACTCGAACCGATGACCCCTTCCTTACCATGGAAGCCGGAGGGCTTCACCGGATACCCCGGAGTCCGGGAAGTCCGATGAATGCTGGTCATGATGGACCCGATCGTACCTCGCAGATCAAGCGCGCGCCCCACCAACGCCCCACCAATCTTCTCCTATCCCGTCCAACCCGGCCGCGCGGAAGAACGACGATGCACTGTGCGACACTCGAAGCCGTGTCATCCCCGAAGCGTGGCCGCTCGTCCGAGACGCAATCGAGCAAGTCATCGTCCGGCTCGACAAGGCGCAACTGGTCGAAGTGATCAGCACGGCGACCGAGCGCCACAGCGACGTCGAGCGCGTGGTGCGACTCGTCGCGGCACGCGCCGACGGAGACCTTGCTGCACTGCGCACCGCGGTCGACCAAGGGCTTCGCACCCGTCGCTTCCTCGACTATCGCGAGAGCATGGCCTGGGCGCATGCCGCGCGGCCGGTCGTCGCCGAGTTGGACAAGATGGCCGTCGATGCCCCATCGCGTGAGCTGGTCGAGCTCGTGCAGCGAGCGATCGGCCAGGTCGTCAAGGTGATCATGCATGCCGACGATTCCTCAGGATTGATCGGCGACGTCGCGCTCGAGCTGCTGCGCGTCCATGCCAAGGCGTGCGATGCCGGGGTCGCCGATCCGGCCAAGCTCGCGCGGTGGATGATCCGCTTCCGGTTCAAGGATCAGGACTTCTTCGAGGTCGACCCGGTGCGCTACGCAGATGCGCTGGGCGAGCACGGCCTGCGGGCGTACCGCCAGGCCGTCGCCGAGCTCGCCAGCCCGCGTTCCTTCGCCGCTCGATACGCGCACGAGCGGCTGGCCATCCTCGACGGTGACATCGACGAACTCGTGCAGCTCCTGGGCGGCGATCTGTCCGGAGCGCACCCAGCGGGTGGCCGAGGCGATGGTGGAACTCGACCGGCCCGACCTCGCGCTTGACTGGGCGACACGCGGCATCGATAAGACGAGCGGCTGGCAGATCGCCAACCTCTATGACCTCGCCTGCAAGCTTCACGTCCGGGCCGACACGCCCAGCGAGGCGCTACGGCTGCGCCGCGCCCACCACGAGCGCTCCCCTTCCGGGTCGACCTACGGCGCCCTGCGATCGGCAGCCGGCGCGTGCGACGCGTGGCATCTCGAACGCGACGCGGCTCGCCAGGCGCTCGAGCGCTCAGACCGGCTCCCGTCGCGCGCGCGCTCTGTCGCAACTAGCGCGATGGCCCGCCGGGCGCGAACGCGGTGGCGCGGGTGGGCATGGCTCTACCCATACCCGGCCGCCAGCGGGACCGGGAGCGACGCCTCGTCCGTCGAGCCGTCGGGGCGGCGGATGGCGATCGTCACCCACGCGTCCTTGAAGTGGCTGCCCACCCAGTAGTAGCGGTCGCCGCCGAGCAGGCGGTCGGGCGTGATCTTCAGCGCGCCGCGCAGCATGCCCGCCGGCTGGAGGAAGCCCTCCCAGTGGGTGGCGGGTGGCCGCCCGCCGGTGCCGCCGGCCTCCAGGCGCAGCGGCCGGCCGTTGACGCTCGCGCTGACCCCGGTGGCGGCGCGCTTTAGCCACACCGTGAGCCCGACCCGGTCACACGCGATCGAGTTGGCCTTCGGGCAGGCCATCCCCAGGTACGGCGCATGGCCCAGGAAGCGCTTGCCGCGCGTCTCCCTCTGGGCCGAGGCTGCGCACGTGCCCCTGCCGAAGGGAAGGCGCAGGCGCTCGGGCACTCGCCCCGGGCTGCTGACGCTCAGCTCGACGCACCGGGCTCCGGCGACGACGACGCGCACGGGGAACTGGGTCGCGGCCGAGGAGCAGGCCCGCAAGGTCACGGCCGGCTCGCCGTCGGCCACGCGGTAGTGCGGATCGCCGACGCCCTCGCCCTCACCCTCACCGTCGCGGCCGGCGGGGATGAGCGCGACCGAGGAGCGCTGGCCGGCAGTGACCGACAGGGTGGCCTGCTCGCCTGCGGCGACGCGGACGGGGACCTGTTGCGCCTCGTAGCTGTCCGGTGGCGTGCGCTCCAACGCGCGCCGGAACACGCGTTCCTCCCGGTCGCTGGCGGGATCGGCGAGGATGCGGCGCAGACCCTCGCGGACCGGCGCGAACGCATCGCGCGGCTGGATCGCGTACTGGTCGATGTAGGCCAGCGTCAGCGGCCCGCTCACCACGCTCGTCGCCCTCCACCCCTCGGCCAGCGGATCCGGGTTGGCTGTGCCCGCTGCGCATCCCACCGCGGCCGACGCGTCCGCGGAGGGCCGCGCGCTCGGCTGATCGGCTCCGGCGCAGCCGGCCAAGCCGACGGGGGGAGGAGCTGACCCGGCCGCGCCGGGTCGGCGAAGGCGCCGCTGTAGCGCCGCGCAACCGCCGTGGCGAAGTCGCCGAACAGCTCCGGGGAGGGGCGGATACGCTCGCGGTCGCCGTTGGCCGAGCCGTGGGCGACGGCCCAGCGCGGCGCGAAGAAGGCGATCGGCGCGGGGAGACCGTGGCCCAGCCGGCGGTGACGCGCAGCCTGTCGGCGCCCAGGCCGGCGATCTGCTGCGTGCTCGTGCGCACCTGCGCCTCGGGGCGGTTGAGCACGAGCGCGTCGTCCTGCAGGACCGTCTCCAGGACTCCGGCTGCCCCTCCGCCCCCCTCCCAGCACCGCGACCGCCAGCGCGCAGCCCAGCTTGCTCATCGTCGTCCCCGTGGAGGTACCGCGGCGTTCAGCAATGCACAGGCCCATCACGCGCCCGACCAGCAGTTCACCGATCGCTTACGATCGGGCCAACGTGGCGCAGACCACCACCAACCGCAAGATCCGGGGCGTGGTGGCCAAGCCCGGCCTGGACGGTCACGACCGGGGCGCGAGGATCATCGCGCGGGCGCTGCGCGACGCGGGGATGGAGGTCATCTACACCGGGTTGCACCAGACGGCCGAGCAGATCGTGGAGACCGTCATACAGAAGGACGCCGACGCCGTCGGGCTGTCGATCCTGTCGGGCGCGCACATGACGCTGGTGCCGCGCATCGTGGAGCTGCTTGGCGAGCAGGGGGCCGGCGACGTGCTGGTGACGGTCGGCGGGACGATCCCGGCCGACGACATCCCCCAGCTCAAGGAGCTGGGCGTGGCCGAGGTCTTCACACCGGGTGCCACGACCCAGGACATCGTCGAGTTCCTGCAGAGCCGCGTCACGCCTTAGCTCTTTCTCCGGTCCGCGCCCGTCAGACGAGGGGGCTTCGCGGCAACGGGCGAGGGACCACATCACCCCCCTGCCGGCCTCGACACACTGCCGATGACCCTTCCTCGCTCATCGAGCGTGACAGCCGTGATGGGCTCCGCCGGGTCCACGGGCTGGTCAAGCTCGGCGACGAAGGCCTTCAGGCGTTCTCTCGCAAAGGGTCCTCCGAGCGGGCGCGTGTCCGCTGTGACCTCGCGGCCGCCGACGGCGACTCGGACCGTCGACACGGTTGACGTCACGGTGCCGAAGACGAAGCCGTCTCGCGGGCCGTTGGTCACGGTGAAGTCCACAGGCGCTCGGCTGCCGGCGACAGGCGGCGCGCCAGGGGGGCGCCTGTCCATGTCCGCTCGGGCGTCGTCTATGCAGGTCGCCCGGCTGGGAGGGGCACCTGCGACGTCGAGCTGAAGGCAGCGGCCCCTGGGTGTCCGCGCGAGGGTGAGCGTCCAGGCGTCGTCGGGACCGCTGCCCCGCGCGACGGCCCTCGCATCCCCGTCGGGAGCCGGCGATGGACGGTCCGGCCGCGATGGGATCCCGAGCGCCGTGACCACGACCGCGATGGTGATGGCAACGACAGCGAGCGCCAGAAGCGCCGGGCGTATCCGCGCCCGCGGCCATCGCCGAGCGCGCGAGGCGATCTGTCGGAGTCGGGACGTAGTGCCGCCTTCGGCGGTTGCGTCCTCCGGCTGCTGGTGGGCGGCCATCTCAAGCTGAGCGCCGAGCTCCTCAAGGATGGGAAGGTCGGGGAAGGTCCCGCGCCAATCACTCATGACTGGAGCCCCTCTTGGAACTCGTCGTCGTCCTGCAGCGGGCCAGGTCCCGAAGTCCCCTCGAGACCCTCGCTCGTGCTGCCTCCTCGCTGATGTGCAGCGCCTCAGCGACCTCTCGGTATGAGCGCTCGCCGACGACGCGCAGCTCAATCGCCTCGCGCACGCGGACGGGCAGCTCGTCCAGGTGCTCGCGTACCTTCGGCCGCCTCCCGTCGAGATCAGCGAGCTCACCGATGCGCTCCTGCTCGGCCTCGGTGAGCCGGCGCCGCTCCACGGCCAGGCGCTCGACGGCGCGCCGCTCGACATCGCCTCGCCGATACCAGGCGCTGAGCTTGTGGCGGGCGATGCCGAACAGCCAAGCCCGAGCCTCCTCGAGCGTAGCGCCCCGAAACTGCGCCCGGTCGGCGATGGCGGCCGCGAACGTCTCGGCCACCAGGTCCATCGCGACGTCGGGGTCGTACGTGCGGCGGGCGAAGAACGACAGCATGCCCCGGGCGTTGTGGCGATAGAGCGAGGCGATGTCATCGACCGAGAGAACCACAATGCGCGGGCAGCCCCGCGGGAGCCTGCAAGAGAAGGGGCGCGAAGCCGGCGCACTGTGACACGCGACCCAGAGAACGTCCGCAACCTGACGTTCACGGCGCGTCGCGCAGGCGAGATGTCACGCCGGACGACGCTCGCGCCCCTTTCGGGACGAAAGCCGATTCGAAAGGACCTCTTGATGCGACGACTCTGGAAGCTCTCGTTGGCCCTGCGCCCGGCGAAGACGGTATTGATGGCCACGTTGGCTGCTATGGCGGCGCTCGGCGCCGGTGTGGCGCCTGGTTCGGCCCAGGCCGCGACGGTGCTGGCCGCAGAGTGGGCTCCCAGCAAGGTCAGTCACTTCGGAGGCATGACCGCGTGGAGCCGGCTGGACCCCCGGACGGGCATGTACCGGCTGGTCGTTCACGACGGCCGGCGTGAGCACGTGCCGCTCATCAAGCCGCGGTCGGTGCCGTTCGATGTCGATCTGGGTCCGGACCGCTTCGGCGATGTAGTGGCCACCTACTCACGCTGCGAACGCGAGCCCCAGCGGGGCGAAGGGGCGCCGCCGCTGCCGGTGTGGGCGACCGGAGAGGGCTGTGACGTCTTCCTGTACTCGCTCAGGCGCGGCTCGGCGCGCGCCGAGACCAAGATCAGCGGGGCGAGCACCAACGAGTCCTCGGAGTTCCTGCCCTCGATCTGGCGCGGACAGGTCGCCTTCTCCCGCGTCTACGAGCGACGCGAGGGCCGCCGCGGCATGCTGCCCTACCTTTACGTCCGCGGCCTGGAGGGGCCAGCGCGGTCAGATCGGCAGCCCGGCGGCTCGCGCGGCGAGAGCGGGTTGCCCGGCCCCACCGCCCTCGATCTCTACGGCCGGCGCCTGGCCTTCGCCTGGGTCTACCAGCGCGACGGAGAGCCCAAGCGCTCAGAGATCCGTCTGGATACCGTCGGCGGAGGCCATCGGGTCGTGTCCTGGGTCAAGGACCTC
>JBBSMC010000014.1:0-51269 GCA_038233375.1 Solirubrobacterales bacterium | reverse complement strand
CTGCACGATAGATCCTGTCGGCGCGCGACCCTCCGCTAGCGTCCCCGATATGGCGAAGCGCCGCGACTCCAAGGTCGTCTGGTCGACCACCGACGGCGATCTGCGCAAGGCGCGCGACCCGCGCCTGCGCGAGCTGCGCGCCAATCCCGGACCGGTGAAGGTCCGCCGCGAGACGACCGGCCGGCGCGGCAAGGCAGTCACAACGATCTCCAACGTGCCGCTCGACGACGACGGCCTGCGCGAGCTCGCGGGGCGGCTGAAGAAGCGCTGCGGCGTCGGCGGTGCCGCGAAGAACGGCGTGATCGAGCTGCAGGGCGACCATCGGACGGTCGTCGTCGAGCTGCTGCGCGCCGACGGCTACCAGGTCGTGCTCGCCGGCGGCTGAGCGTCAGGCCCGAGCGAGACCCCGCGCCGCGGCACCGGCGCGGACCGCATGACCGAGCTCGTCGTCTGGCCATAGGCGACGAACTGGTCGATCACCGCCTCGAGGCCCCGACGTCACGCACGTATATCTCGGCTCGGCCCTCGCCGTGCTGCTGTTCGCGCGCGTCGACTTGGATCGGCGGCATCGACGGGCTCGCCGCCTCGATGGTGATCGCCGCCGCCGTCATCACGCCGATCGGCGGCTGGCAGGCGGTCGGCGTCGCCGCGGATCCGGTCGCCCTGCTGGCGGGCATCGGCGTCGGCGTCGCCTCGTCCGTCATCGCCGGCGTCGCGCTGCACCGCGAAGCGGCTGAGCCCTCCCGCGCCGCTCAGCCCGCGGCGCGCAGCGCTGCCAGCAGCCTTCCCACGCCGGGGTGCTCGACGGTCCCCGCAGCGGCCAACCGTTCGTGATCGCCAGCAGCTCCAGTAGCGCTCGACACGGCGGTCGGGTGAACGTCGCGTCGTAGCGGCGGTGGCCCGCCGCCGAGCGGCCGGTGGGCGGCAGCAGCCCGCTGTCGGAGTAGAAGCGCAGCGTCCTACCGAGAGGCCGATCAGCCGCGCGAGCGTTCCGATCGGGACAAGGTCGGATTGGTGGGCGTCCTGGGCCATGGACCCATGATCAGGTCTCCGGCGACCGGAGAGTCAAGCGCGTTCGATGATGACCATCGGCGACTTCACGACCGCGGTCGCCGCCTGCCCGGGCTGGAGGTCGAGCTCGTCGGCGGCCTCGCGCGACATGAGCGAGACGATCCGGAAGGGCCCGCAGGCGAGGTCGATCTGCGCCATGATGCCATCGCGCTTGACGTCGACGATGACGCCGGTCATCCGGTTGCGCGCGCTCGAGCGGGTGTTCGTGCCCCGCTCGCGCAGCACCCGCGCGAGCTCCTCGGGCGCCAGCACGCGGTTGTTGCCACGGCGCTCGAAGGCGATCCGGCCGTCGCGCTCCCAGCGGCGCAGGGTGTCGACGCTGACCCCCAGCGCCTGCGCCGCGACGCCGATCCGGATTCCCTCGTCCATGCTCTGACGAGCGTATCCGGCATGCGGCAGTGGCGTTCGTCACACGGCGGAGAACTGTGGTGAATGCCCGATGAACGAGATCCTGACGCACGGCTACCCGGCGAGCGTCCGGCGCCGCTACGACAAGCTGCGCAGCTTCCCGAGGGCCTGCTCGTCATGCGCGACGCGCTGTGCTTCTTCAATCCGATCTACATGGAGCGCCTGGTCCCCGTCGCCGGCCACGACGAGGTGATCGCGCGGACGTTCCACGAGATGACGGGGATGCTCGAGCCCCCGGCGGCGCTGCCGACGCCGGCGATCGCGCGGCGAATGCTGCGGCGTGGTGCAGACGAAGCAGCGGTCGGTGGCGCAGCCGGCGCCGGTCACCGGTGCCGAGACCACCGCCCACGCCCGACGTGGCAGGGGGTGCGGCACATTTCTCGCGATATGCGCGTAAAACGTGCCGGACCCCAGCCCGCGGACGGACCACTAGCTAGTCCTCGTAGGGCGTGAAGTCCTTCTTGCGCGCGCCGCAGACGGGGCAGAACCACGTGTCGGGGATGTCCGTGAATGCGGTTCCGGGCGGGATGCCGCCGTCGGGGTCGCCCTCTTCGGGGTCGTAGATGAAGCCGCAGGATTCGCAGATCCAGCGCGTGATGGCGGTCTCGGTCGTCATGGGCTGGAGGGTAGATGGTTGGCTCCGCGGCCGGGGCCGTCAGATGTGCGCTGATCGCGAGACGGACCCACCCACCCGCCGCGGGCAGAAGGTGCGCAGTGCCAGCGGCAGGGGCGCCTTCGGTCCGTGGCGATCCTGCGCCGCGAGATGCGTGCAGATGACGGTGCCGGCCGCGGAGCCAGCCATCTGGCTATACCTTCGCGACATGAAGCGGCCGACGACCAGCGAGCGCCTGCGCCATGACGGCGAGCCGACGACCCCGCGCCAGTCGGCCTCGCTGATCCTCGTGCGCGACGGCGAGCGCGGCCTCGAGCTGCTGCTCGTCCGGCGCAACCCGGCGGCGCGCTTCATGGGCGGCTTCTGGGTCTTCCCCGGAGGTGCGGTCGACCGCGGCGAGGACCACCGCGCGGCGGCCGTCCGTGAGCTCGGCGAGGAGGCCGGCGTTGCCGACCTCGAACCCGAGGCGCTCGTCGCGTACAGCCGCTGGATCACGCCGGAGCGCATCGCGATCCGCTTCGACACGCGTTTCTTCGTGGCCCGTGCGCCCACCGGGGCACGGCCGCGGGTGGACGGTGAGGAGTGCGTCGACCTGCGCTGGTCGACGCCGCGGGCCGCGCTCGACGCCCACGTGAGCGGGCAGCTCGCGCTCGTGTTACCGACGCTGCGCCACCTCGAGGAGCTGGCCGCGTTCGAAAGCGTCGACGACGTGCTCGAGCACGCGCGCACGCGCGAGGTCGTCCCCGTGCTGCCGCGCGTCGTGCTCGGCGGCGACGAGCCGCGGGTGCTGCTGCCGGGCGAGCTCGGCTACGACGACGCATGAGCGGCGCCGCTCACTCTGCCACGCGCACACGGCCGACCATGCCGCGCTCCTCGTGGTCGCCGATCGGGCAGTACCACTTGTAGGTGCCGGCCGGCAGGCGCACGGACGTCACCGCGCGCTCGCCCGGTCGCAGCGCGCGCGTGCGCACCTGACCGGCCGGTCCGACGACCGCCAGCGCGTGGCGCACGGTGCCGTCGTTGGTCACATCGAAGGCGACGACGCCGGCACGGCCCACGCGGGGCAGGGCCGCCTCCAGCTCGTAGTCGACGAGCGAGACCGGGGCGATCGCCACCGCGCGCGGATCGGGCGCCGGCACCGTGCCGACGGGATCGGGGACGGTGCGCGTCGCGCTGTCGCGCTGCTCGCCGCAGCCGGCCACCGCGAGCGACGCGGCGGCGATCAGCGCGAGGCCGGCTCTCATACGGCAAGCGTAGTCGCCGCGATCGGGGGCCCGCGGCCGGGCCGGTGAGCGCGCGCGGGCCGGTTCGACGAAGCATCGACCAATTCGCATTATCAAATAGAGGTCGCATGACCGTAGACTGACCCGGCCCCTGCACGGCAACGCGAGGTGTGGAAGAGGAAAGCCGGTCTCTCTCACGCTGCGCCACGGCTGGCACCCCCGCTTTAGAACAGGAAATCCGGCTGCAACGCAGCAAACCCAGGGGGATCGACATGCCTGAAACCAGCACCCATGGCCACGGAACAATTCGACTGAAGGGCCGCTCGGCGCCCGGCGCCGCGCCTCCGGCTCCGGCTCCCGCGTCGGCGCCGACGGGCTCCGTTGGCCATGGCACGATCCGCCTGAAGGGACGTGCCGACCCGTCGCCCGCCGCAAGCTCCGAACCGGCCGCCCCCTCCGAACCGGCCGCCCCCTCCGAACCGGCTGCCGACGCCGCGCCGGCTGCCGCCTCCGCGTCACCGCCAGAGCCGTCCGGGCCGGTGGGCCACGGGACGATCCGCCTGCGCCGTTAGCTCAGCGCCTCCCGGGCGCGTGAGCGGGCCGCGTTCGCGCCCCGCGCGCTGGCGTGCGACGCGCGGTCGCGCAGCGGCGCGGGCAGCCGTAGAGTCAGCCAGCCACGGCGGCGAGCGCGAAGCGCTCGTACGGCGCGGACGCGACCGTTTCCGCGGCCGGAGCGGCCGACCGGTTCATGCGCTGCCCCGCGGCAGCGTCACGACCATGTGGCTGCCATGCGGGTCGCGGCGCTCGGCGCGGATCGTGCCGCCGTGCAGGTCGACGATCCAGCGCGCGATCGCGAGGCCCAGCCCCGCGCCACCGCGGTCCGCGCCCTCGGCGACGAGCTCGCGCCCGTCGCCGCGGTAGAAGCGCTCGAAGACGCGCTCGGAGTCGGCCTCGGCGATGCCCGGGCCCTCGTCGTCGACCTCGACCACGACGTGCCCGCCGGCGCGGCTCGCGCGCAGGGCGACGTGGCCCGGCCGCGGCGAGTAGCGCACCGCGTTCTCGACGAGGTTCATGACGACCTGGTGGATGCGCTCGCAGTCGCCGTCGACGAGCAGCCCGGCCGGCGCGTCGATCGAGAAGACGACGTCGTCGGGGGCGTGCAACCGGGCCTCGCGGGCCGCGCCCTCCATGAGATCGCCGATCGCGAACGGGTGCATGTCGAACGGCTGCTCGCCGGACTCCAGCCGCGAGAGGTCGAGCAGCTGGGTGACGAGCCGGCCGAGCCGGCGCGTCTGGGCGAGCATCGTGCGCAGCGTCTCGGGATCGGGCTCGCTGACGCCGTCGACGACGTTCTCGAGCACCGCCTGCAGCGCGCCGAGCGGCGTGCGCAGCTCGTGCGAGACGTTGGCGACGAGATCGCGCCGCAGGCGATCGGTCTCGGCGAGCTCCTGCGTCATCCGGTTGAAGGCGCGCGCGAGCTCGCCGACCTCGTCGTTGGAGGTGACCATGACCTGGCGGCCGTGCTCGCCGCGCGCCATCGCGCTCGCCACGGCCGCCATCTCGCGCAGCGGCTTCGTCGTGCCCCGCGCGAGCAGCTGCACGCAGCCGAGCGCGAGCGCGATCCCGGCCCCCGCGCCGACGATCGACGGCAGGCCGAGCCAGCGAACGGCGACGATCGTCGCCACCGCCGTCACCCAGACCGCTGCCACGATGACGATGCCCAGCTTGAGCTTCAGCGACGGCAGCGAGTGCAGCGGCCTCATGGCGCCTGGCCTCCGAATGCGTAGCCGATGCCCTGCACCGTGCGCAGGACGTCGGCGCCGAGCTTGCGCCGCACGGCGGCGACGTGCGAGTCGACGGTGCGCTCGCCGGTCGTCCCGTCGGCGTAGCCCCAGACCTCCTCGAGCAGCTGCTCGCGGCTGAAGACGATCCCGGGCCGCTGGGCGAGGCGGTGCACGAGGTCGAACTCGGTGGGGGTGAGGTGTACGAGCGCGCCCTCGCGGCGGACCTCGCGGCGTTGGGGGTCGATCGTCACCCGTCCGGCGACGATCGGCCGCGAGGCGGGCTGGTCGGCCGCGCGCTGGACGCGGCGCAGCAGCGCACGCACGCGCGCGACGAACTCGCGCTGGCTGAACGGCTTGGTCATGTAGTCGTCGGCGCCGACGCCGAGGCCGACGAGCAGGTCGGTCTCCGCGTCGAGGGCGGTGAGCATCAGCACCGGCACGGGGCGCTCGCGCTGGATGCGGCGGCAGACTTCGTGGCCGTCGATGCCCGGCAGCATCACGTCGAGCACGACGAGGTCGGGGTTGATGCGGTCGCACAGCTCGACGCCGCGGGGGCCGTCGTGGGCAACTTCGACGGCGAAGCCCTCGGCGCGCAGGCGGGCCGCCAGGGCGTTGGCGATCGCGGGTTCGTCCTCCACGATGACGACCGTCGCCGTGGACGGACTGGACGGACTGGACGGACTGGACGGACTGGACGTGGGCTCGACCATGTGGCGCATGCTAGGTCGCGCCGGTCGGCGCGGAGCACAGATCGTGTGTGAATCGTGTGGAGGTCGTGTGCGCGCCGCCCGTGCGCACCGGGATCTAGCCTGCTCGGATGGCGCGCTCCGCGACCGATCCGTCCACAGCGGCCGCCCCCGGGATCACCGACCGGCTCCCGCCGCAGGCGCTCTTCGTGATGGGCGCGATCTCGCAGTACGTCGGCGCCGCGCTGGCCGTGCTGCTGTTCGCCTCGGTGCCCGCCGCCGGCGTCGCCTGGCTGCGGGTCGTGGCGGCGGCGGCCGTCCTGGTCGCGTGGCGGCGGCCGTGGCAGACGCGCTGGACGGCGGCGAGGCTGCGGCTGACGGCGGCGTTCGGGGTCGCGCTCGCGCTGATGAACCTCGCCTTCTACCTGGCGATCGACCGGCTGCCGCTCGGCACGGCGGTGGCGATCGAGTTCGTCGGGCCGATCGCGGTCGCCGCGCTGGGCTCGCGGACGCGGCGCGACGTGCTCGCGCTGCTGGCCGCCGCCGCGGGCGTGCTCGCGCTCGCCGACGTGCACCTGACGGGAAGCCCGGGCGGCTTCGCCCTGGCGGTCGCCGCCGGGGTCATGTGGGCGGCGTACATCGTCCTCGGCCATCGCGTGGCCGCCGATCGCGAGTTGCGACCAGCCGATGGCCTGGCGCTGGCGATGGCGATCGGTGCGGTCGCGCTGGCCCCGTTTCTCGTGCTCAGCGCGGTGCCGGCGCTCGTCGACCCGCTGCTGCTTGCCGCCTGCCTGGCGGTCGGCGTGGCCTCGAGCGTCGTCCCGTACGGCCTTGAGCAGGTCGCGATGACGCGCCTGCCGCGAGCGCGCTTCGCCCTGCTGCTCGCGCTTCTGCCCGCGACGGCGACGGTCATCGGCGCGCTCGTCCTCGGCCAGGTGCCGGGGGTTGTCGAGAGCGTCGGCATCCTGCTCATCGTGGTGGCCGCCTCGCTGCGCACACATGCGGACTTGTGACACCCGCCCGAGCGGCGCTCGTCTCGAAGCAACTTCCGCCCTGTCTGGCGGTTACAGTTCACCGCGATCAGCACATGGAGGCCGGAGCGCTCAGAGCACCCGCCGCACTCAACCGGATCTCCGTCACGGCCCCGTTGCTGCGGCTGCGCTCCGATGAGCAGCTCGTAGCACTCTTCCGCGCGGGCAACGACGCGGCCTTCAGCGTCATCCACGATCGCTACTGCCAGCGGCTCTTCGTCTACGCCCGCCAGATGCTCGGCGGCTCGCGCCAGGACGCGGAGGACGCGCTGCAGGACGTCTTCCTGCGCGCCTACTCCTCGCTGCGGGTCAGCGACCGTCCCGTTTCCCTGCGCGCCTGGCTGTACCGCGTCGCGCACAACCGCTGCATCGACCATCTGCGCAAGCCGGTTCCGCCGGCGATCGACCTCTTCGAGACCTCACGCCGCCCGCTGCACGACCCGACGATCGAGGCCGAGCGCCGCGAAGACCTACGGCGGCTGATCGAGGACGTCCGGCGGCTGCCCGAGCAGCAGCGCTCAGCCCTGCTCATGCGGGAGATGGACGGGCTGAGCTACGCCGAGCTGGCCGAGGTGCTCGGCGTCTCGCTGCAGGCCGTCAAGTCGCTGCTCGTGCGCGCCCGGATCGGCCTCGTGGAGGCGGTCGAGGCGCGCGACACCGCCTGCGTGGACATCCGTGCCGACCTCGCCGACGCGTTCGACCGCGGCGTGCGGGCGAGCGGCCGCGCGCGCAGGCATATGCGCGACTGCAGCGGCTGCACCGCCTACCGCGCCCAGCTGCGCGGCGTGCGCGAGGGCTTGGGCGCGCTGTCGCCGGGGCCGGGGCCGCTGGCGGCGCTGCTCAAGCTGGTCGGCCTCGGTGGCGCGGCGGGCGGCGGCGTGGCGTCCGGCGGCGCGGCCGCGGGCGGTGGCGCGGTCGTGGTGGCCGGCGGCGGACCCGCGGCGAAGATGACGGCCGTCGTCTGCTGCGCAGCGCTCGCCGCCGGAGGCGCCGCCGAGGTGACGCACAAGATCATCGAGCCCAGCCACGGCAACGGTGGTGGCGCCGCTGCGTCGCAGGCTCCCTCGGCCCAGGCGGGGACCATCCCCACGCACCGCACGGGCAGCGCGGTGGCCGCGGCCGGCGGCGCGGCGCGCTCGGCCGTCGACGCGGCCAAGCGCAGGGCGGCCGGGGTCTCGGGCGCCGGCTCAGCCGGGGCCGAGATCACGCGCAACACGACGTCGCCCACGCGCGCGGCGGAGGTCGTTCCGGGCGCCGCGACCGGCGCCGATCCTGCCGACCTCGTGACCGGGGGCTCGACCGTGCCCGACGAGGAGGCCGGCTTCGGCCACGGCGTCGACGGCCTGACGCCGCGCTCGGAGATCCCTCCGGGCGGCTCACATGCGCCGACCCAGCCGGCGTCCAGCGGCGGCGCGACCGCCCCGGCCGACACGCCGCCGGCGGCGGGCAAGCCGTCCTCGGCGACGGCCTCGTCGGCCGAAACCGTGCCGGGATCGTTCAAGTAGCTTCGTAGCATCGACCGCTACCTCGCCACACTCGACCACGAGACGCTGCTCGTGCGCCGCGGCCGGCGCTCGGGCTGCTTCACGATCGTCGCGGTCCACTCGACGGCGCGCGGGCCGGCGCTCGGCGGCTGTCGCCTGTGGCACTACGACGACTCGCGCGCGGCGGTGCGCGACGCCCTGCGCCTGTCGCGGGCGATGAGCTTCAAATCCGCGGTGGCGGGTCTGCCGCTGGGCGGCGGCAAGGGCGTGATCATGGCGCCGGATCCCGCGGTGGCCGGCGTCCAGTCCGTCCGCGAATGGCGGACCGACGCGCTGCTGGACTTCGGCGACACCGTCGAGGCGCTCGGCGGCAGCTACGTGACCGCGGAGGACGTCGGCACGTCGTCGCGCGACATGGAGACGATCGCGCTTTCGACGAGCCACGTGACGGGACTGTCGCGGCGGCTCGGCGGCTCCGGCGATCCCAGCCCGTGGACGGCGCTCGGCGTGCAGGCCGCGATCGGCGTCTGCTGCGAGCGTGTGTTCGCGACGCCGTCGCTGGAGGGCCGGACGATCGCGATCTCCGGCTTGGGCAACGTCGGCGGCCGCGTGGCGGCAGCGTGCGCGGAGGCCGGGGCGACGCTGCTCGTCACGGACATCGACCCGCGCAAGCGCGCGCTGGCCGAGAGCCTCGACGCGCGCTGGGTGGAGCCCGACGAGGCGCTGTCGGCGCCGGTCGACGTGTTCGCGCCGTGCGCGCTGGGAGGACTGCTCGACCACGAGAGCGTCGAGCGGCTCGGCGCGCCGATCGTCGCCGGCGCGGCGAACAACCAGCTCGCCGGCGACGAGATCGCTGACCTGCTCGCCGAGCGCGGCGTGCTGTGGGCGCCGGACTTCGTCGCCAACGCGGGCGGCATCATCAACATCTCGGTCGAGCTCGAGGAGGGCGGCTACGACCCGCGTCGCGCGGGCGAGCGCGTGCGCGGGATCGCCAGCACGCTCGAGCGGATCTTCGATGAAGCGGACGCGCGCGCGGTCTCGCCGCTGGACGCGGCGATGGTGCTCGCGCGGGCGCGGCTGGCGGAGGCCGAGGCCGAGGCGGGCTGAGCGGGAAGGGCGGCGTCGGCGTGGGTGGCGTTCCGGGGACGCTTGGGGTGTGGGGGCGTGATCAACGGCATCCTTGAGGTTGTGAGCTCGTGTTCGCGCCGGCGTCGCCCGGAGCCGGCGGGGCCGGGGCGCGTTGTGCATGTCCCACATGCATAAGTCGACCCGGTCTGCGCTCGAGCCCCGTGTTGGGCCGGCTGGGACGAGTACCGACCCGCTTCCGTGCGCGGCGGCTACACGACCGGCCGCACCCCGCCCGGCGGCGGCCACGGGCTGCGCTCCACGTTCGCCGGCAGCCGCCCTTCCTCCCCGAGCTTGCCGAGGTGCGCGCCGAGCGTCGCGGTGGCGGCGAGGCGCAGGCTGGTGGGGGCGTCGTCCCAGACGCGGTCGAGCAGCTCGTCGGTCGTGCGCAGGCCATCGTCGAGCGCGGCGAGCAGGCGCCGCTCGCGCTCGGCGCGGTGGGCGAGGTAGCGGTCGATCAGCGTCGCCGGGTCGGTGACGGGCGGGCCGTGGCCGGTGCAGAGCAGCGCGAGGTCCATCGCGCGCAGGCGCCGCAGCGCCGCGAGGTAGCCGCGCAGGGCGCCTGGGTCCGGCGCGACGAAGACGCTGCTCTGGGCGAGCACGGCGTCGCCGGTGAAGCAGACCGCGCCCGTGACGAACGCGAGGTGGTCGGTGGCGTGGCCGGGCGTCGCGACCACCTCCAGCGGACCGAACGTGTCGCCGTCTCCCAGCACCACATCGGCCTCTTCCCAGCGCGCCGCGCCGACCGGCACGCCGCCCGCGCCGTCGCGTACGGCGGGCGCGGCGCCGGCGTGATCACCATGGTCGTGCGTCAGCGCGATCCCCGCCGCGCCGCCGCGCCGCCGCGCCTCGACCAGCACCGCCGCGACGTGCTGCTCCAGATCCGGGCCGGGATCGACGATCCAGCACGGATCGCGCCCGACGATCCACGTGTTCGTGCCCGTCAGCGTGAACGGCCCCGGGTTGTCGGCGGGCACGAGCGCGACGTCGAAGCGCTCCAGCGTCATGTCGCTCAGCGTACGCCCCGCGTGGGCCCTTAGCCGGCGGCGAGCCGGTAGACCGGCCCGGTGAGCGACACGACGTAGACGCGCCCGCGCGCGTCCTCTCCGAACGACGCGAGCTGCTCGACCTTCGCCAGGCCGGGGATGTTGGCGTCGCCCTGGGCCGAGCCCGGAGACAGCTTGGCGGAGCGCAGCCGGCCGACGCAGAGGTCGCCGTAGACGTAGCGGCCCACGAGCGCCGGCACCCCGCGATCGCGCACGACGTAGCCGCCTGTGATCGAGCAGTTGTCGTCGTCGTGCGAGAGCTCGAGGACCGGCGGGACGGCGCCCGGCGCGGGCTCGTCGAAGTTTCGCCGCGTGCCCTCGAACGGCCGCCAGCCGTAGTTCGCGCCGCGCGCGTTGCCCTTCTTCGCGAAGTCGACCTCCTCGACCTCGTTCTGGCCGACGTCGGCGATCGTCAGGTCGCCGGTGCTGCGATCGAACGAGAAGCGCCACGGGTTGCGCAGGCCGTAGGAGTAGATCTCCGGCCGCGCGCCGGAGCGGTTGGTGAACGGGTTGCTCGGCGGCACGCGGTAGGCGCGGCCGCCCCTGCGGCGCGGGTCGATGCGCAGCATCTTCCCGAGCAGGCTGCCGAGGTCCTGGGCGTTGCCGCGCGCGCCGTGCTGGTCGTCGGCGCCGCCGCCGTCGCCGGTGCCGATGTAGAGCATCCTGTCCGGGCCGAACGTGACGAGGCCGCCGTTGTGGTTGGCCTCGACGCCGTCGTAGCGCAGGACGAGCCGCGCGCTGCTCGCGTCGGCGCGGTCGCGGCTGGACGCCGAGCGGCGGTATTCGACGACGCTCTGCGAGCCGCTCTTGTTGGTGTAGTTGACGTAGAAGCGCCGCGTCTTGGCGTAGTCCGGCGCGAAGGCGATCGACAGCAGGCCCTGCTCCCCGCCCGCGATGACCTTGCTGCGGATGTCGAGGAAGGGGCGCGCGACGCGCTTGCCGCCGGTGATGACGCGGACCCTGCCGCCCTGCTCGACCACGAAGAGCCGGCGCGTGTCGCCGGGCGGGGCGGTGACGTAGACCGGGGAGTCGAAGCTGCCGATGCCGACGAGCTTCACACCGTCGGCGGCGGACGGCTTGGCCCGCGTGGTATCGCCCTGCGCAGCGGTCTCGGTGGGCGGCGCGGCCGACCTATCGGCATCGCTGTCGTCCGATCCGCAGGCGGCAAGCACGGCGACCGCCCCCAGGCACGCGAGCGTCAGTCCGTTGCGCGACACGCTCAGAGCATGCCAGGCGCCGTCCAGCCGATGCTGCAATTGGCGTAGCGGGGTCACGCGGTGCCGGCTGCGCTGAACGCTACTTGCGCGGCGCATGCCCGCCGCCGTCGTCGCCATCGCCAGGGCTCCCGTCGCGGGACGGTGCAAGACGCGGCTGTGCCCGCCGCTGGACTTCGAGCAGGCCGCGACGCTCGCGCAGGCGGCGCTCGCCGATACGCTGCAGGCGGTCGCGTGGACGCCGGGGGCGACCCGCCGCGTGCTGGTGCTCGACGGTGCGCCGGGGCCGTGGCTGCCCGACGGCTGGGAGCTGATCGCGCAGCACGGCGCAGGGTTCGGCGAGCGGCTGGCGAACGCCGCACGCGACGTCGGCGAGCCGCTGCTGATGGTCGGGATGGACACGCCGCAGCTCACGCGCGCGCTGCTGGCCGCTGCGCGACGTCGACACCTGGGAGGACGCCGTCGCCGTCGCCGCGACCGCGCCGTGGACGCGCTTCGCGGCGACGCTCGAGCTGCTCGGCGTCACAGGCTGACCAGGCGCGTCGCGGTCGCCTTCCAGGTGGCGGCGACCCGCACGCCGGGCGCGAGGTGCAGCCCGTCGAGCGCCGCGCTCGTGATCTCCGCGACGAGCGGCTGCGGCGAGGCGAGGCCGACGCGCACGCGGTTGCCGACCTGCGTGACGGTGAGCACCTCCGCCTCGAGACGGTTCTGCATCGACCCCTCGACGTGCTCGCCCGCGGGCTCGAGCGCGATCTCCCACGGGTGCACGCTCAGCGCGACGGGCCCGGTGCGGCGGTCGGTGCTGGTCGCGACGCCGCCGCCGTCGAGCTCGACGACGGTGAGGTCGCCCTCCCCCGCATGCGCGACGCCGGTCAACACGACCGCGCCCGTGAAGTCCGCGACGAAGGCCGACGCCGGGGCGGCGGCCAGCTCGCCCGCCGTGCCCTGCTGCACGATGCGGCCGCCGTCGATGACCGCGACGCGGTCGCCGAGCACGGCGGCCTCGGTGAAGTCGTGTGTCACGAGCAGCGCCGGGACACCGCTCTCGCGCAGGACGGCGGCGAGCTCGCGCGAGGCGCTCGCGCGGGTGCGCGCGTCGAGCGCCGACAGCGGCTCGTCGAGCAGCAGCGCGCGCGGCTCGGTCGCCAGCGCTCGGGCAAGGGCGACACGCTGGCGCTCGCCGCCCGACAGGGTGCGCGGCCGCGCGTCGGCGAGGTCGTGGATGCCGAAGCGCTCGAGCATCTCGACGGCGCGGCGGCGGCGGTCGGCGCGCTTGGTCGCGCCGCGCAGCCCGTAGGCGACGTTCTGCCAGACGGGCATGTGGCCGAACAGCGCGTAGTCCTGGAAGACGTAGCCGCAGCGGCGCTGCTCGGGCGCGAGCTCATGGTTCGTGGCGGTGTCGAGCCAGACCTCGTCGCCGCACTCCACGCGGCCGTGGGCGGGGCGCAGCAGCCCGGCGGCGATCCGCAGCAGCGTGCTCTTGCCCGCGCCGGAGGGGCCGGCCAGCGCGAGGCAGGTGCCGGCCGGCGCCTCGAGCACGGCGTCGAGCGTGAAGCCTCCGTTGGTGGCCGAAGACGGCGAGCCGAGCGTCGTGCGGGCCTCAACGCGCAGCACGCAGCGCCCTCGTCGTCTCGTCGCGGCCGAGCAGCTTCGCCGACAGCAGCAGCGTGCCGGACACGACGACGAGCACCGCCGACAGCGCGAGCGCCGCGTCGAAGTCCGTGCCGAGGCGCTCGTAGATCGCCAGCGGCGCGGTCTGCGTGCGGCCGCGGAAGGAGCCGGCGAAGATCAGCGTCGCGCCGAACTCGCCGACCGCGCGACCCCAGGCCAGTGCGAGGCCGGCGAGCATCCCCGGCGCGGCGGCAGGGACCGCGATGCGCACGAACGTGCGCCACTCCGAGGCGCCGAGCGTGCGCGACGCCTCCAGCCAGGAACGGTCGATCGAGGCGAAGGCGGTCTGCGCGCCGCGGATGAAGAACGGCGCGGCGACGAAGGTCAGGGCGACGACGACGCCGGCGGTCTCGAACGCCAGCCGCAGCCCGGCGTCGGCGATGTGCCGGCCGACGATGCCGCCCGGACCGAGCGCGGCGAGCAGGCCGACGCCGGCGACCGCGGGCGGGAGGACGAGCGGCAGCTCGACGAGCGTCACGACGAGCGCGTGGCCGCGGAAGCTGCGCGTCGCCAGCAGGTAGGCGGTGGGGGTGCCGACGAGCACGATGATCGCGAGCGCCAGCAGCGTCGCGCGCAGGGTCAGCCAGAGCGCGTCGAGCACGCCGGGATCGTCGAGCGCGCCGATCAGGTTGCCGGGCGTCGTGCGGACGAAGATCGCGACGACCGGCAGCGTGAGGAACGTGAGCGTGACGGCCAGCGCGAGGACGAGCGCCGGGGCGAACCAGCGGCCGCGCTTCACAGCCCGCGCGATGGTCTGGCGCTGCTCATCCGGTCACCGTAGCCGCGCGGGCGGCGGCCGATCCGCCCGTCACCGCTCGCGGATCTGGATCCGCGGCACCCCGAAACCCGCCTGCTCGAGCGCAGCGGCGCCGTCGCCCAGCAGCAGCCCGGAGACGAACGCCTCCGCGGCCTTGCGATGCGGCGCGCCCTTGACGATCGCCACGCCGTAGCTCACCTCGGGCTGCAGCGCGGCGTCGAGTTCGATCGCCTTCAGCCGGCCGTTGGTGGCGGCGACATCGGTGACGTACAGAAAGCCGGCATCGACGGCGTTCTGGCCGAGCTTGGCGGAGATGCCGCCGACGTCGGGCTCCTCCGAGCGCACGTTGGCGAGGATGCCGTCGCGCGTCCCGGCGTCCAGACGGCCGAGCACCTTGCGCGTGTAGGCGCCGATCGGCACGCCCTCGGACCCGATCGCGATCGTCACGCCCTTCCTCGTGAGGTCTCCGAGGCGCTTGACCTTCGGGTCCTCGGCGGGCACCGCCAGCACGAGCCGGTTCGCCGCGAAGACCCTCGGGCGCTCGACGAGGCCCTTGGCGAAGAGCTCGTCGGGCAGCTTCGTGTTGGCCGCCGCGAACACGTCGGGCTTGGCGCCCGCGCGGATCTGCGCGGCGAGCTCGTCGGAGCCGGCGAAGGAGAACTGTGCGTCGGCATCCTCGAACTCGTCCTCGTAGTCGGTGAAGGCGGTCTTCAGCGACGTGGCCGCGGAGACCAGGAGCTCGTCCTGGTCTTCGGAGGAGGAGGAGCCGCAGCCGGCGATGGCGAGGGCGAGGATGGCGCTGAGCAGGAGGGCGAGCCTCGGCGTCGGGAAGCGCATGCGCCTAAGCATTGCATAGGGTGCCACGGGCTCGCATCCACCTGAACGAGGGATCGGATCGAGGTATGCACGTGGGAGGTGCATAACTCGACCAAGGTCCTCCCTCGCAGGCGCCTGCTCGGCGTGTTCATGCGCGGCATGAACAAAACCGACCATGCCTCCCAGGAACCCTAAGCCTGGATCCACCGAATCTCGCGGCGGGAGCCTTCACCGGGCCATCCACGATCTTCGGTGGTTGCCAGGCTCAGACCTGAGGCAACGTCCCCGCCACCCATTCCGGCGGGCCATCCTGCGGATGCTCCTTCTTCCACACCGGGGCCTGCGACTTCACGGCATCGAGCAGCGCGCGGGCGCCGGCGAAGGCCTCCGCGCGGTGGCCGGCCGAAGCAGCGATGACGATGCTCGGCTCCATCAGCTCGACCGTCCCCGTGCGATGCGCGCACGCGACCGCCGCCAGACCATGCTCGGCGACGACGACCTCCGCCAGCTCGCGGATCTTCTCCTCGGCCATCTCCACATAGGCCTCGTACTCGAGGCTCGGCACCTCGCGCGTCGTGCCGCAGAAGACCACCGTCGCCCCGGTCGAGGGATCGGCCACCAGCCGCCGCACGGCCTCGACGTCCAGCGGCTCCCCGGTGATCTCCGCGAGGCGCACCTTGCCGGAGACGACGCTCGGCCTCGCGCCACCGCTCACCGGCGGCACCAGCGCAAGCTCGTCGCCGTCGCTCAGCGCATGGTCGCGCTCGACGTACTCGCGCGCGACGGCGGCGACGAACGGCGCGTTCTCGGGCAGGCCGGCGAGCGCGCCGCTGCGCAGCTCGGCGATCGCGTCGGCCACGGTCGCCCCGTCGCCGAGCGCCAGCTCCAGGGTGCCGGCGCCCGCGTGCTCACGCAGGCTGGCGAAGAGTCTCACGGTAACGTCCATGCCCTGATGCTAACGGCGGCGATCCTGACGGTCTCGGACACCCGTTCGGCCGGTACGCGCGAGGACACGACGACCGCGCTGATGGTCGAGCTGCTCGAGCAGATCGAGATCGAGGTCGGCACGACGCGGCTCGTGCCCGACGAGCAGGACCAGATCGCAGAGGCGATCGTCGAGCTGTGCGAAGGCGCCGATCTCGTGCTCACCTCCGGCGGCACCGGCCTCGCGCCAAGAGACGTCACCCCCGAGGCGACGCGCTCGGTGATCGACCGCGAAGCGCCCGGCATCGCCGAGGCCATGCGCGCCGAGACCGCGCAGTTCCAGCGCCTCGCATGGCTCTCGCGCGCGGTTGCGGGCACGCGCGGGCGCACGCTGATCATCAACCTGCCGGGCAACCCGAAGGCCGTCCGCGAGTGCCTCGGCGTCCTGAAGCCGATGCTCCCCCACGCGCTGAAGCTCAGCTCGGGCGCCGACACGCACTGACGGCCCCCCGCCGCCCGAGGGCTACGTCACGAAGCGGTCCGACGAGAGCCCGACGCGCTTCGTGAACGGGCTGTCGAAGACGCCGTCGGGATCGAGCCGCGCGCGCACGTCCAGCCAGTCGCCCAGGTGCGGATACATCGACTCGACGAAGCCATGGCTGCCGCTGAGCGTGTTGATGTGGCCCCAGTGCGGCCTGCCGCCGAGCGCGTACAGCGCCTCCTCATAGGCCTTCAGCAGCTCGATCCCGCCGTCGTTGCCGTTCAGCCCGATGAGCTCGATCATCATCGTGTCGCGCCCGTTCATCATCGACAGGTAGGCGGGCGACGCCTTCACGAAGCGCAGCGCGATCGGCGAGCTCTGGTAGACCTGCCCCAGCGCGCGGCGCTCGGCCGCGACGCGGAAGATCGTCTCGACGGCCTCGATGTGGCGGCCGTCCATCGGCACGCCGATCTCGCACGAGTAGGCCGGCAGGATGTTCGCGTTGCCGATGTTGAACACCTTGAAGCTGACGTTGTCGTAGCGCTTCTTGACGAGCGCCTTCAGCGAGGCCAGCAGCAGCTTCGGCGCCAGGCTCGGGCGGATGTCGAGCAGCAGGTTGATGACGTGCGGCGTGAACGGAAACAGGGCCGCGACCTCCACGGCGAGGTTGCGCGTGCGCGTGTGCCAGAAGCGGTGGCGCGGGTCGCTGACCGTGTCGCGCGTCGTGACGAGGAACGGATGGGCGTAGTCGTCGTCGTAGGGGCTGAAGGCGAGCTCGTAGTGCTCGTGACGGTCGAGGATCGTCCCGTCCTCGAGGTCGGCCTTGACCTTCTCCCAGGGGTGCAGCGTGCGCACCTCGCGCATGTGAAAGCGCGAGCGGACCTCGATCATCGCCGTGCAGATGACGCCCATGCAGCCCATCCCGACGCAGATCGCATCGAAGACGTGGTCGTCCTGGACGAGCGTGCGGGCGGCGCCGTGGTGGGCCTCGAACGCGGTGCGATCGGTCGGGCCGTCGGTCGGCTCGATGCGCTGCACGCTGCCGTCGCCGACGACGACGTCGAGCGAGCGCAGCGCGTCGTTGAGCGGGCCGAACTCGACTCCCGAGCCGTGCGTCGAGGTGGCGGTGACACCGGCGATCGTCTGGTGGTCGTAGCCGCCCATGTTCGCCAGGCCCATGCCGTTGTCGTCGAGCCAGGCGTTGAGCTCCTTGATGCGCGTGCCGGCCTCGGCGCGTACGAGCCGGCGATCGCTCCACTCCGCGCGCACGAAGTCCGGCTCCGGCGCGGGCACCCGCGCCATCCCGTGCGGGCGCAGGAGGAAGCCCTCGGTCAGCGCGACGTCCGACCACGAGTGCCCCGAGCCGACGGCGCGTACGGTGACACCGCGCTCGCGCGCGAGCTTCACGATCGCCTCGACGTCGGCGATCGAGCCCGGCCGGTAGATGCGCAGCGGGTCGATGCGCTGGTTGCCGAGGTGGTTCTTCCAGGTCGTGCGGATCTCGAAGTCCATCTAGCGTCCCCGCTGCGCCAGCAGCTTCTCGACCCCGCGCTCGGCGAGCGCCGCAATCGTCTTGGACGGGTTGACGCCGATCGCCGTCGGCACGATCGACCCGTCCAGCACGTAGAGCCCTTCGTAGCCGTGGACCTTGCCGGCGTCGTCGACGACGCCGGTCTGCGGGTCGTCGGACATCGGGCAGCCGCCGAGCGGGTGGACCGTGACGTACTTACCCAGCGGGCCCGCGTCGAGGGCGAAGAACGCGGTCGCGCCGGCCGCACTGCACAGCTCGGTGACGGTCTCGCGCATGCGCTGAAACAGCGCCTCGCTGCGGGCGCGGTCGAAGCGGATGTCGAAGCGGCGGAAGATCGGCGTCAGGCGCGCGCGTCCGTCGGCGGCGTCGCGGCCGATGCACAGGAAGATCAGCGAGTCGCCGATCGGCGGGCGCTTACGCACGCGCATGTCTCCGGGGGCCAGCATCCGGTCAGACAGGCCCAGCTTCGTCGCGACGTTCTTCGCGGCCACGCGAATGCGACCGAGGCCGGTCAGGACGCGTACTCCGCGCAGCACCTCGAGCACGTCGTCGAAGCTGCGCGGCAGCCCGCCGTCGGCGATCATCAGGCCGCGCTCGTCGAGCTCGTCGATGCGACTCGTCATGACCGGGCCGAACTCGGTGCGCGCGTTCCTGACGCCCTCCGCGGTGGGGTCCATTGCGAGCGCCAGCGCGTCGCCGTTGCCGGAGTAGCGGCTACCCAGAGCCGGCGAGAGCTGCGACAGACGGCGGCGGTTGTGCAGCAGCAGCCGCGTCGAGCCGAGCGTGCCGGCGGCCAGCACGAGCAGCGGCGCGCAGACCTCGCCCTTCGTCTTGTACTGCAGGTCGGCGAAGCCCACGCGCCATTCTTCGCCGGCGCGCGCCGGCGGGTGGATGTCGCGCACCTCGTGCAGCGGGTAGATCTCGGCGCTCAGCCTCTCGGCGCGCGCGAGGTACGTGATGTCGATCGTGTTCTTCGACATCCGCGGGCAGCCGACATCGCAGCGGCCGAGGTTGTCGCAGCCCTGCTGGAAGACGCCGCTGAACGGGTGGTGGCGGTCCGCGCCGAAGTGCACGGCGATCGGCAGCGCGATCGCCTCGCGGCCGGAGGCGGTCGCCATCGCCTCGAACGCGGCGACCTTGGGCAGCGGGGCCGGCGTGCGCGGCGTGGTCCGCGGGTCCAGCGCCTGCTCGGTACGGGTGTAGAAGCGGTCCAGCTCGGCGGCGTCGATCGCCGCGGGCCAGGCCGGGTCATCGAAGATCGCGGCGGGCGCGCGCAGCTGGACGTTGGCGTAGACGAGCGAGCCGCCGCCGACGCCGGCGCCGGTCACGACGGCGACGTCGCGCAGGATCCGCACGTCGAACATGCCGCCCGGGTTGTGACGCGGGTGGAACAGCGCGTGCGGGAACTGCGCGAGCCGGTCGGGATAGTCGCCGGGCCCGAAGCGCCGGCCGCGCTCGAGCACGCACACGCGCAGCCCCCGCTCGGCCAGGCGGCAGGCGGCGATCCCGCCTCCGAAGCCCGAGCCGACGACGATCGCGTCGTAGGCGCGCTCCATGACGGTGAGCCTACCCGGGCGCATGGCGCACAAGGGTGGGCTTCGTCACACGTCGCCGGACCTCGCAGCTACCGACGATCCGCAGGGCGACCGCCGCCTCGTCAAAGAGGCCAGGGAGATTCCCCCACCAGCGCTCGAGCCGGCAGGATGAGCGCGGCGCCGATCGCGCCGCCGGTCAGATTGGGCGATCAATCAACGTGCGCTTCCGCCACCCCGTGGCTGCTCAGTGCTCATGGCCACCGATCGCCGCGATGAACAGGCTGGCCGAGAGGATCGCCGACGTGAGCCGCGTCCCCAGGGCGCTGCTCAGCCACGCCAAGGGCGAGCCTCGCTCGCGAGGGCGCAGGAGCACGACCACGATCGCCGCAAACGCGAACTCCTGCAATGTCGCGATCGTATCGGCCACGCCGACCGCGGAGATCCGGCCTGACTCCGGCCCGATCGGCACCCCGACCGTTCGTGAGATGACCCACAGCAGCGCGATCGCGACGTTGGCGACCGCGACGATCGCGAGCAGCCGCTGGTCGTAGCGCCGGCGGTAGATCCGCCAGCCGGCGTACAGCTGTCCGGTGCCGACGAGCGCGAAGAAGACGCCGAGCAGCTGATCCTCAGTGATGTGCTCGACGGTCGCCACGACATGGATCACCCCGGCGGTCGCGACGAGCCCGGCCAGCGCGGAGGCCACGCCCGGCGCGCTCGTCGGACGTGACGCGGGTTGAGTCGACGATTGGCGAGGCGGACCCTGAGCCTCACCCGTGTCGTGCTCCAGCGCGCCGTGCTCGGGCTCGCGCTCGGCGACCGCTTCGTGCTCGACTTGCGTTGGCGTGGAGCGCCGCGGCCAGCGCGGATGGCGGTGCGGACCGCTGTGCAGATGGGTGTGCACTTGCGTTCCGTGGCGGTGCGTGAGGAGATCCGTCATTGGTCGTCTCCCGTCTTGTCTTTGCGCGAGGAAGCGCGATCGGCGGCGCCCGCTGGGTCGCGATGCCGGTCGGGCCAGCTCGACCGGGCGAGTATCGCAGGCACGATCAGCAGCGGGACCAGATACAGCAGCTGCACGGTCCAGCGACCCGCATGGGCGAGGATCATCGCTCAGCTCCCCACACTCTCATCGCACGCGCCGACCGGACGCCTCGAATCTATGGACGTACGCCGGGCCGGCGAGCCCGACCAGTAGGGTTTGCGCAGCATGCCGCGTGTCAAAGTCACCATCCCCGACCCCCTCCTGCAGGTCGCCGCGGACGCGGCCCAGAAGGCCGGCAAGAAGATCGACGACCTCTACGAGGCCGGGATCGCCGAGTTCATCGAGGCGAACAGGACGACCACGCCGGGCTCGATGAGAAGTCGCGGCGGGATGCCCGCCTCCTCGCCCAAGCTCACGATCGAGATTCCCGAGGAGCTCTTCCAGGAGGCCGAGAAGCTCGCCAAGCGCCTCGGCAAGCGACGCGACGTGATCTACGCGCTGGGGCTGGCGAAGCACGTGAAGTACGACGCCAACGCGAACGTCGACGACAACCACGGCCATGGCGACAGCAGCGAACTTCCCACCGGCCGCTGGCAGTCAAGCGAGTCTGCCGAGTCCTGACCGTCGCGCCCGGTCCCGCGCCCGCTTCGGCGCGCAGCCGTCGCCGTAGGCCCCAGCCGGCCTGGGAGACTTGGGGGCATGCCGCGCTCCTTCGCCCAGGTCGACGTCTTCACGACGACGCCCTACGGCGGCAACCCCGTCGCGGTCGTGCTCGACGCAGCGGGACTGAGCACCGAGGAGATGGAGCGCTTCGCGCGCTGGACGAACCTGTCGGAGACGACGTTCGTCCTGCCGCCGTCGGACGATCGCGCGGACTACCGCGTGCGCATCTTCACGCCCACCGTCGAGCTGCCGTTCGCCGGGCATCCGACCCTCGGGACGTGCCACGCCTGGCTGGCCGCGAACAGCGGCAAAGCGGGCCGCGACGAGATCGTGCAGGAGTGCGCGGCGGGGCTCGTGCGCATCCGGCGCGGCGAGGCCGGCCTGTCGTTCGCGGCGCCGCCGCTGCTGCGCGGCGGCCCGGTCGACGAGGGGCTCGTGCGGCGCATCGCGACGCTGCTCGAGCTCGACCGCGACGAGATCCTCGACGCCCAGTGGGCCGACAACGGGCCGGGCTGGGTCGCCGTCCTGCTCGAGGACGCGAGCGCGGTGCTCGCGGTGCGGCCCGCGGCCGCGAACCTCGACCTCGGCGTCGTCGGCGCCTACCCACCCGGCTCGCCGGACGCCTTCGAGGTCCGCGCGTTCTTCCCCAAGGACGGCGTCCTCGTCGAGGACCCGGTCACCGGAAGCCTGAACGCCGCGATCGCGCCGTGGCTGCTGCGGACGGGCCGCGCGACGGCACCGTACGTCGTGTCGCAGGGCACGCTGCTGGGCCGCGCCGGCCGCGTCCACGTGGAGCGCGACGACGATGGCACGATCTGGGTGGGCGGCGCGACGGTCACGTGCATCTGCGGTGACGTCGAGCTGTAGCGCCCGCACCGTCGCCGCTACCCTCCGCGCCCGATGAGCCTCGTCGCCTTCCTCGACAACTCAGCGGCCGCCGGGCCCGTCCCCGGCAAGGCCGATCCGCGGGCGGCGCGCTTTCACCGCAGCATGCCCGGCTACGCCCCCACGCAGGTTGCCCAGGCGCCGACCGCCGCCGCGCAGCTCGGTCTCGAGAGGCTCGTCGTCAAGCTCGAGACCGAGCGCTTCGGCCTGCCCTCGTTCAAGCTGCTCGGCGCCTCGTGGGCGACGTGCCGCGCGCTCAGCCGGCGGCTCGGACCCGTCGACCAGCCCCTCGCGACGTTCGACGAGCTGCGCGCGGCGCTGCCGCGCCTCGACGGGCTGACGCTCGTCGCGGCGACCGACGGAAACCACGGGCGCGCCGTCGCGAGGATGGCGAAGCTGCTCGGCCTCGGCGCGCGGATCCTCATCCCGGAGCACTCGGCGCAGGCCCGCATCGACGCGATCGCCGACGAGGGCGCGCGGGTCGACGTCGTTCGCGGCAGCTACGACGACGCGATCAAGCTCTCCGCCTCGCTCGCCGACGACGAGCACATCGTGATCTCGGACACGTCGTGGCCGGGCTACGAGGAGGTGCCGGGCTGGGTCGCCGACGGCTACTCGACGATCTTCGAGGAGCTCGCAGAGCAGCTCGGCGAGGTTCCGCCCCCGCCGCTGCTGGCGATTCAGATCGGCGTCGGCGCGCTGGCGTGCGCGGCGGTGCGCGCGCTCGCCGACGGCGAGCGGGTGATCGTCGGCGTCGAGCCGGCCGATGCCGCCTGCGTGCTGGCGGCGGTACGCAACGACGGTCGCCCGGTGCTGGTCCCCGGCCCGCACCGTTCGATCATGGCCGGGCTGAACTGCGGCCTCGCCTCGCAGGTCGCCATGCGCGACATGGCCGCCGGGATCGCCGCCTTCTGCACGATCGAGGACGCCGACGCCGCAGCGGCGGTCCGGCTGCTGCTCGAGGACGGCCTGCGCTGCGGCGAGACCGGCGCCTCGGGCCTCGCCGGGCTGCTCGCCCTGCGCGCCGCGCGGCCCGAGGACACCTGGCAGCGCCTCGGGCTGGGTCCTGAGCCCGCAGCGCTCATGATCTGCACCGAGGCGCCCACCGACGCGCGCTCCTTCCAGCGGTTGACGGGGAGCGTGTAGGACCCGTCCACGGGGTACCGGACGGGCCATGAGCAGACACCAGCCACCGATGGACCCGACCAGCTCGGAAGCCGACGACAAGCAGCTCGAGCTCGCCCGCAAGCAGGGCGCGACGTACCGCCAGGCGCTCGACCACATGGCGACGGAGGTCGCCCACGACGGCGGCACGAAGGAGGCCGGCGAGTACATCGTCGGCTACGCCGTCGAGGAGGCCGAGGGCATGTACATGTGGGAGGACGGCGAGCTCGCCTGGACCGAGCCCGAGGATGAGAACCTGCACATCGAGATCGCCGTGCTCGACGCGTCAGACGAGCGCTTCGTGCCCTGCCTGAAGGTGACCGGGACGCTGATCGACCCCGACGGCAACGAGCTCGGCACGCACGAGCACGAGATGCTCTGGCACCCGATGCTCTACCACTACGGGCGCAACTGGACCGTGCCCGCCGACGGCGAGTACACGCTGAAGGTGCACATCGATCCGCCGACGTTCATGCGCCACGACGAGATCAACGGCTGTCGCTTCAAGGCTCCCGTCGACGTCACCTTCGAGGGCGTCAAGGTCGAGCGCGGGCAGGACTGACGAGCCGTGGGGCGCTGTCGGCGAGCGCGTACGTGGCGGCGCCGACGATTGCCGCCACGAGCAGTACGGACGGCCAGGCGCCGAGCGTGTCGGCGATGACGTGCGAGACGGCGAACCCGCCGACGTAGAGGACGACGAGCACGGCGGTGCGCGTATATCGGCCCCGCCTGTCACCGCGTAGCCAGCGCAGCGCGCACCAGCCGCAACCGGCGACGAGCACGATCCCGCCGAGCGGGCGCACGCCCGTCAGCTGCGCGACGGCGAAGCCGAGCAGGAGCGAGCCGGAGGCGACAGGCCAGGTCACGGCGCGGAACGCTAGCGGGCCCGGTCGGCTGGCGCCCCGGGAGTTCGCGTCGTGGCGGCCGAGGCGGCCCGCGCCGCGCGCGGCCGAGGGCTAGGATGGCGCGCGGCGACGCAAGGAACCCGGCGCGATTCCGGGGCGGTCCTCGCCACTGTGACCGGGGAGCCAAGCCCATCCGGGCCACTGGGCGCACATGCGCCTGGGAAGGCGGGCTGAAGCGACGATCCGGGAGTCAGGACACTTGCGCCGCCTTCGTTTCCACGAGGGATTGGAGTTGCCGCGTCGTGACGCCCCCAGCGCCGGATGAGCACGCCCGCCAGGATCGCTGCCCCGGCGTGGTCGCGCTGCACGACGCCGCCGACGGGCGGCTGGCCCGCGTGCGCGTTCCCGGCGGACGCCTCAGCTCCGGCGCGCTGCGGACGCTCGCGGCCGCGGCCGAGGAGCTGGGCAACGGGCTGCTCGACATCACCGCCCGGGCGAACCTGCAGCTGCGCGGCCTGCGCGCGGGCGACGAAGTCGGCGCCGAGCTCGCCGACCGCCTGCACGGCGCCGGCCTGCTGCCCTCGCTGACGCACGACCGCGCGCGCAACGTGCTGGCCAGCCCGCTGGCGGGACGCGCGCCGGGGGCGCTGGACGACGTCGACGACGTCGTCGTCCTGCTCGATGCCGGGATCTGCGCGAGCGCCGTGCTGAGCGACCTGCCGGCCCGCTTCTGCTTTCTTGCCGATGACGGGACCGGCGCCGGCCGGGAGATCGGTCCCGACGTGACGGTCGTGGCGCGCGGCGGCGGCCACTTCGGGGTTGCCCTGGATGGCCGCGGACTCGATTTCGCCGGGGACGGACCCGCGGCGGTGGGGGTTGCCCTGCGCGCCGCCGAGGCGTTCGTGGAAGCCGGCGGCGACGCCTGGCGCCTGTCGGAGACCCCGGGCGGCGCCCGCACGATCGCGACGGCGCTGGGGCTCGCGCTCGAGCCGGCGGCGCGCGCGGCGCCGACTCGCACCTTCGGCCCCGGCGCCGTGTCGCAGCGCGACGGGCGGATCGCGCTCACGGCGCTCGCGCCGCTGGGCCAGCTCTGGCCATCGCTGCTGCTCGAGCTGGCCCGGCTGAGCCCGGGCGGCGTGCGCCTCTCGGCGCGGCGCACGGTGACGCTCGTCGACCTCGACGCAACGGCGGTCGCGCCCACGCGCGCGGCCCTGGCGGACGCACAGCTCGTGCTCGACGGCGCCTCGGGCTGGGTCGGCCTCACCGCCTGCGCCGGGACCGGAGCCTGCCCGCGCGCGCTGGACGACGTGCGCGCCGCGGCATCCGAGCGAGCGCTGGCGCGCACCGCAGGCGACCCCGCCGAGCACTGGGCCGCGTGTGAGCGGCGCTGCGGCGAGCTGCCGTCGACGCCCGTGACGGTCGCCGTCGGCGACGGGGCCGGCATCGAGGTGCGCTACCACGGCGACCGCTGGCACGTGCCCACGCTGGAGAACGCGGCGGCGCGGCTGAGCCTCGAGGCGGCGCGATGATCGCCTACGAGCGCGACGGCGCGGAGATCTACCGCCGGTCGTTCGCGACGATCCGCGCGGAGGCCGAGCTCGACCGCTTCGACCCGATCCTCGAACGCGTCGCGGTGCGCATGATCCACGCCTGCGGGATGGTCGACCTCGCCGAGGACATCGACGCCTCCGCGGGCTTCGGCGCGGCGGCGCAGGCGGCCCTGCGCGCCGGCGCGGCGATCCTCTGCGACACGTCGATGGTCGCGGCGGGCGTCACACGCGCCCGCCTGCCCGCCGGCAACGACGTGGTCTGCACGCTGGCGGCCCCGCGGATCGCCGAGCTCGCGCGCTCGCTGGGCACGACGCGCAGCGCCGCCGCGATGGAGCTCTGGCGCGAGCGGCTCGGCGGCGCGCTCGTCGTCGTCGGCAACGCGCCGACGGCTCTGTTCCGGCTGCTCGAGCTCGTCGGCGAGTCCGACGGTCCGGCGCCCCCGGCGGCGGTGATCGGCGTGCCGGTCGGCTTCATCGGCGCGGCGGAGTCCAAGGACGCGCTGGCGGCGAACGCGGCGGGCCTGCAGTACCTCGTCGTGCGCGGCCGGCGCGGCGGCAGCGCGATCGCCGCGGCCGCCGTCAACGCGCTGGCCCAGGAGGCGGAATGACCGGCGCGGCGGCCGGTCGGTTGTTCGGCGTCGGGGTGGGTCCCGGCGACCCCGAGCTCGTGACGGTGAAGGCGCAGCGCATCATCGGCGCCTGCGACGCGGTCGCCTATCCCGAGAAGCGCGCGGGCAGCTCGATCGCGCGCCGCGCGGCGGCGCCGTGGATCTCCGAAGGGTGCGAGGAGCTCGCGCTCGTCTACCCCGTGACGACCGGCGAGACCGACCATCCCGAGGGCTACGAGGGCGCCCTGCGCGACTACTACGACGCGGGCGCGGAGCGGATCGCCGAACGGCTCGACGCCGGCTGCGACGTGGCGGTGCTCTGCGAGGGCGACCCCTTCTTCTACGGCTCCTACATGTATTTGCACGAGCGGCTCGCCGAGCGCTACGCGACGGAGGTCGTGCCGGGCGTGACGGCGTTCAGCGCCGCTGCCGCGGCCGCCGGGACGCCGCTGGCCAAGCGCGACGACGTGCTCGTCGTCGCGCCGGGGACGCTGGCGCCGGACGTGCTCGCCGGCCACCTGCGCGACGCCGACGCGGCCGTGGTGATGAAGCTCGGGCGGCGCTTTGACGGCGTGCGCGCGGCGCTGTCGCTGGCGGGCGCGGACGTGGCCGACCGCGGGGTCTACGTCGAGCGCGCATCCTGCGTGGACGAGCGTGTCGCCGCGCTCGACGAGGCCGGCGGCGACGTGCCGTACATGGCGCTCGTGCTCGTGCCCAGCGCCCGCACGGCGTCTGCCCCTGCGCCTGCGCGTGCGCCCGCCCCGGCCGCCGCCGGCGAGAGGAGGCCCGCTTCCGGCTCGCTGGCGGTCGTCGGCCTCGGCCCGGCCGGCCCGGACTGGCTGACGCCGGAGGCGAGCGCCGTCCTGGCGGACGCCGACGAGCTCGTCGGCTACGGCCCGTACCTCGACCGCGTCCCGCAGCGCGCCGGCCAGGTCCGCCACGCCAGCGATAACCGCGTCGAGCTCGACCGCGCCCGCCACGCGCTCCGGCTCGCGGCCGCCGGCGCCACGGTCGCGGTCGTCTCCTCCGGCGATCCGGGCATCTTCGCGATGGCGACCGCGGTGCTCGAAGCCGTCGAGGCGGGCAACGGCCAGTTCGCCGAGGTCGACCTGCGCGTCGTCCCCGGCCTGTCGGCGATGCACGCCGCGGCCGCCCGCGTGGGCGCGCCGCTCGGCCACGACTTCGCGGTCATCTCGCTGTCGGACCAGCGCAAGCCGTGGGCGATCGTCGAGCGCCGGCTGGAGGCGGCGGGCACAGCCGACTTCGCCCTGGCGCTCTACAACCCGGCCTCGAAGACCCGGCGTGAGCAGCTCGAACGGGCGCGCGACGTGCTGCTGCGCCACCGCTCGCCCGACACGCCGGTCGTCGTCGCACGCGACGTCGGGGGCGCCGGCGAGGCCGTGTCGGTCGCGACGCTGGGCGGCTTCGACGCGGCCACCGTCGACATGCGCACCCTGCTCGTCGTCGGCTCCTCGACGACGCGCGTCATCGCCGGTCGCGCGGGCCGCGAGCTCGTCTTCACGCCGCGCGACTACCCCGCGTGATCGAGCCAGGCGAGCGCCTGCGCGGCGGTCTCCACGGTCTCCGTGTCCGGCCGCGACGGGCGCGCGACGACGATCACCGGCAGCCCGCTGTCGCGCGCCGCGGTGAGCTTGGCCTGCGTCAGCTCGCCGCCGGAGTCCTTCGTGACGAGCACGTCGAGCGCATGGCGGTCGATCAGCCCGAGCTCGCCGGCGACGGTGAACGGGCCGCGGTCGAGCAGCAGCTCGTGATCCGGTGGCAGCGCGGCGGGGTCGGGCGCCTCGACGCAGCGCACCAGGAAGAACGCGTCGCGCACGTCGGCGAACGCGCCGAGGCCCTGGCGTCCGGTCGTCAGGAACACGCGCCGGCCGGCGGCGGGCAGCAGCGCGGCGGCGTCCTCGAGCGACGCGGCCTCGTGCCAGTCGATCGCGGCGTCGCGCTCGAACGGCGGGCGCTCGAGTCGCAGCAGCGCGGTGTGCGTCTGATCGCACGCGGCGAACGCCGACCACGACATCCGCTCGGCGAACGGGTGCGTCGCGTCGATCACCGTCTCGACGCCCTCCTGGCGGATGTAGGCGGCGAGGCCGTCGGGACCGCCGAAGCCACCGACACGAACCTCGCCTCGGGGCAGCCGCGGCTCGGCGATCCGCCCCGCGAGCGTCGAGACCACGCGAACGCCGGCCCGGTCGTCGAGTGCCGCCGCCAGCGTGCGCGCCTCCGCGGTCCCGCCCAGGATGAGCACCGTCCGCACGCGCTCAGGCCCGGTCCCCGGTGAGGCGGCTGCTGCTCATCGGCATCGGCGCCGGCGACCCGGAGTACGTCACGCAGCAGGCGATCCGGGCGCTCAACGAGGTGGATGTGTTCTTCGTCATGGAGAAGAGCGAGCAGAAGGACGAGCTCGTCGCGCTGCGCCGGGAGATCTGCGCGCGCTTCATCGACGACGATTCCTACCGGATCGTCGCCGTCCGCGACCCCGAGCGCGACCGCGACGCGCCCGCCTATGCCGCCGCCGTCGCGGACTGGCGCCGCGCGCGGGCCGCGATCTGGGAGCAGCTGGTCTGCGATCAGCTCTGCGAGGACGGCGTCGGCGCGATCCTCGTCTGGGGCGACCCGTCGCTGTACGACTCGACGCTGGCGGTCGTCGACTCGATCCGCGCCTCCGGGCGGGTGGAGCTGAAGGTCGAGGTGATTCCCGGCGTGAGCGCGATCGCCGCGCTGTGCGCGCGCCACGCGATCGCGCTCAACCGCGTCGGCGAGGGCGTGCTCATCACGACGGGGCGGCGCCTGGCCCGCGACGGCTGGCCGGCCGGCGTGCCCGACGTCGTCGTCATGCTCGACGCGCGCTGCGCGTTCCTCGGGCTGGCCGAGCCGGAGGATGTCGAGATCTACTGGGGCGCCTATCTCGGCACGCCCGACGAGCTGCTCGTGGCGGGACCGGTGGCGCAGGTGGGCGCCGAGATCGAGTGCGTGCGCGCCGCCGCGCGCGAGCGCAAGGGATGGATCATGGACACGTACGTGCTGCGCCGCCGGCTCGGACCCGCGAGGATCGCGGCTGTGAAGGGCGCGGTCGATGACTGATGCACCCGGCCGCGAGGGCGACCTCGCGCGGCTGCTCGGCGCCTACGCGCGGGTCGCGCGCGACGGCGCGAGCGGCCAGACGCACTACGTGACCGGCGCCGTCGGGAGCGGGCGCAGCGCACTGCTGCGCGCGTTCGCCGAGCAGCTCGCCCAGCTCGACGACCCGCCGACGCTGCTGGCCGGGGCCTTCGAGAACGGCCGCTTCGTCTCCTGGGACGACAGTGGCCCGCCGCCCGAGCGCGTCACCGCGGTCGTCGACCGCGTCGTGTCGCTGCCGGAGGGGCTCGCCCCCTACGCGGCGCTCGTCGGCCTGGCGATGTCGCACGGCGAGGCCGCGCTCGAGCTCGCGCGCAGCCTCTTCGAGCGCACCGAGCCGCTCGCGCCAACCGAGTTCCTGCCGCTGCTCGTGCACGCGCTGTGCTCGGAGGGTCCGGTCGTCCTGCTCGTCGACGACGCCGACCGCGCACCCGGCGGGCTGTGGGGCGACCTCGTCGTCGAGCTGGCGGAGCGCGTCGTGCCCGAGCGGCAGCTGCTCTTCGTGCTCGCGATCGATCGCCCCGCGCAGCTCGACGCGCACGAGGACGACGAGCCCGAGAGTCTGTACCTCGCGCGCCGGTTGCGCGGGCGCGGGCGTGCCCGCTGGCTGACGCTCGACGCGATCACGAGCGATGGGCTCGAGGAGTGGACCGGCCCAGCGGCGCCCGAGGTGCTCGATCGGCTGCTCGACGCGACGGCGGGACGGGCCGCGTGGGCTGCCGCCCTGTGGCGGCACTGGCGCGCGAGCGGCGTCGTCGTGGCCGGGGAGCCCGCGCAGGACGCCGCCGGCGGTCCGCCGCCGTGGACGTTCGCCGAGGGCGGGCGCGAGCGCACGCTCGACACGTTCGAGGATGTGTTCGTCGCGCGCCTGACGCGGCTCTCCGGCGGCGAGGAGGAAGGCCATGACCCGATCGTCGTCAGCGCCGCGATGGCCGGTGCCCGCACGCTGCTGACCAACGCCGCGCTGGAGGGTCCCATCTTCACGGCCGACGCCGTCGCGCGGGTGCTCGAGCGCGACCGCGATGCGGTCATCGACCTGTTCGACGACGCCCTGCTGCACGACGACGAGCATCCCGACGGCATCGTGCACGAGGCCGGCTCGATCGACGTCGATGACGACCTCGGCGCCAGGCGCCACCTCTGGCTGTACCGCTTCGACGCCGAGCTGGACTGGCTGACACTCGCCTACCACGGCTTCGGCGAGGCCGAGCGCCGCGAGGCCGCGCGCACGCTCGCGCAGGCGCTCGTCGAGGTCTACGGCGGCCCGCACTACATCGCGCCCACGCTCGCGCGCCTGTACGAGCTCGCCGGCGACGAGGAGCCCGCGCGCCGCTACCGACGGATGGCCGACGCCGGCTCTGACCGCGCGGTGTCGCTCTGGCGCGCCGAGGCGCTGCTGGCGCGCCTGCACCCCCAGGACAGCCCCGACCGCCGGCGGGCCTCCGAGATCCTGCTCGCCGCCGCGCGCGGCCTGTCGGGCAGGGGTCCGTTCGACGACGGCGTGCGCTTCGCCCGCGCCGCGTACCGCCTCGCGCCGCGGCGCGAAGGCCGCGCCGAGTCGATGTACCTGACCGGCGTGCACCACTTCAAGCTCGGCGCCCATCACGAGGCGCGCCGGGCGCTGGACATGGCACTCGCGCTGTATCGCGATCTCACGGACCGCAAGGGCGCGGCCGACGCCCGCGCCGCGCTCGCGCTGATCGAGAGCCGCCGCGGTTCGCCGGAGGATGCGCGGTTGGAGCTCGCGTTCGTGCTCGAGATCTACCGCGAGATCGGGGACCGTGCCGGCGAGGCCGCGACGCGCGAGAGCCTGGCGGGCATCGATGTGGCGCTCGGCGAGCCCGCGCGGGCGCGAACCAGCCTCGTGGCGGTCATGGAGCTCGAGCGGGAGGACGGCAACCGCCGCGGCGAGGCCGCCACGCGGCTGCGGATCGCGCGGCTCGACATGGAGCAGGGCAGCTTCGACGCCGCCCGCGCCGAGCTCGACGCGGCGCTCGAGATCTATCGCGAGCGCGGCGATCGCCACGGCGAGGCCGATGCGCGCCACAACCTCGCGCGGCTGGGCATCGAGCTCGGCTCGCTCGACGAGGCGCGCCGCGAGTTCATGCGCGTCCTCGCCGTCTACCGCGAGCTCGGCGATCTCGTGGGGCAGGCGGCGACCCGCCACAGCCTCGCGACGATCGCGATCGAGCAGGGCGTCTTCGAGAAGGCGCGGCGCGAGCTGACGCACGTGCTCGAGCTCGGCAGGCAGCTGGACGACGAGGACGTGATGCAGACGGCGCTGGAGGGGCTCGAGATCGTCGACGCCGCCGACCCGCCGGCGCTGGACCACTGACGCGCCGGCGTCAGGGCGTGCCGCGCTCGCGCTCGCGATCGGCGGAGGAGAGGTGGCTGTCGCAGAAGTCCGGTTCGCCGAGCGCCGGCCCGACGATGATCACGGCCGTGCGCCTGATGCCGGCCGCGTGGACCTGCTCGGCGATCGTGGCCAGCGTGCCGCGCAGGACGACCTCGTCCGGCTGCGACGCGCGCGCGACGACCGCGACCGCCCCGTCGGCGCCGTAGTGCGCGGCGAGCCGCGGCGCCAGCTCGTCGATCGCCTGGACGGCGAGGTGCACGACGAGCGTCGCGCCGTGGGCGGCGAGCGCGTCGAGCTCCTCGCCCGGCGGCATCGGCGTGGCGCGGCGGGCGTGGCGGGTGAGGATCACCGTCTGGGCGACCCCGGGCAGCGTCAGCTCGCGGTTCAGCGCCGCGGCAGCCGCAGCGAAGGCGGGAACGCCGGGCGTGACGTCGTAGGCGATGACGAGCGCGTCGAGGCGGCGCATCTGCTCGGCGGCGGCGCTCCAGATCGAGATGTCGCCGGAGTGCAGGCGCGCGACGTCGTGACCCTGCTCCTCGGCGCAGATGTACTCGGCGACGATCGCGTCGAGGTCAAGATCCTGCGTGTCGACGTGGCGGGCGCCGCGCGGCGCGTGCGCGAGCACCTCCTCGCTGACGAGCGCGCCTGCATAGAGCACGACCGGCGACCCGGCGATCAGGCGCTGCCCACGTACGGTGATGAGGTCGGCGGCACCTGGGCCCGCCCCGATGAAGTGGACGGTCACCGGACGTGCAGCTCGTACTGCGTGACGGTCATCGCAGGGCGCCAGCCCGTGAAGGCCCCGAGTGGTTCGGCGTGGGCGATCGCGATTCGCGTCAGCCGGCCGCCGTGCTCGGCCTGGGCGCGCGCGACGAGCGTCTCGCCCTCGACTGTGACGACGTTCGCGACGAGCCGGCCACCGCGCGCCAGCGCTTTGCGACAGCGGGTCAGCATCCCGTAGGACGTCAGCCCGCCGCCGATGAAGATCGCGTCTGGGCGTGTGGGCCCGAGCGCGTCGAGCGCCTCGGGCGCCTCGCCGGTCACGACCTGAAGCGACGGCACGCCCAGCGTGAGCGCGTTGCGTACGATCCGCTCGGCGCGGCCCGGGTCGCGCTCGATCGCGATGGCGCAAGCGCCGGGCGCCGCGCGCAGCCACTCGATCGCCACCGAGCCGCTGCCGGCGCCGACATCCCACAGCAGCTGGCCGGGCACCGGCACGAGCGCCGACAGGGTCGCCGCGCGGACCTCGCGCTTGGAGATCTGGCCGTCGTGCTCGTAGGCGTCATCGGGCAGGCCGGGAACGCGACCGAGCAGCGGACCCGTGCCGCGTACCTCGAGCGCGACGAGGTGCAGCGCGTTCGCCGCGCGGTCGCCCCAGGCGTCGGCGGTGGATTGCTCGATGCGCTCCTGGTCGCCCCCGAGCTCCTCCAGCACCACGAGCCGGCTCGCGCCGAACCCGCGATCGCGGACGACGCGGGCGATCTGCGCGGCGGTCTTCGGGCCGAAGCCGAGCACGACGAGGCGGCGGCCCGGCTGCAGCGCCGGCGCGACGACGTCCGCGATGCGGCTCGTCGCCGAGACGAGCTCGACGTCGGCGACCGGCCAGCGCAGCCGCGCGCAGGCCAGCGCGAAGGAGGAGATCGCCGGGATGAATCGCGTGCTCCCGTCGTCGTCGCCGATCCGGCGCAGGATCGTGGCCCCCACCCCGTGCAGCAGGGGGTCACCGCTGGCGAGCACGACGATCTCGTGCTCGTGCGCGAGCGCAGGCAGCTCGTCGACGAGCTCGCTCAGCGGTGCCGGCCAAGGGCGCCGTTCGCCGTGCGCGTCGGGCGGGACGAGGTCGAGCTGTCGCTCGCCGCCCACGAGCAGGTCCGCCGCCAGCACCGCGGCGCGCGCCTCCTCGCCGAGGCTGGGCCAGCCGTCGGCGCCGATGCCGATCACGGTGATCACCGGGCGACGGCCTCGGCGAGCGCGCGGGCGAGGCGCGCGTTGGCCTCGGGCCCACGCGCGGTGAGGCGCAGATCGTCGGCCGTGAGGCCGGGAAACGACGACGCCGGCCGGATCACGATCCCCTTCTCACGCAAGTGCGCCGTCACGACCGGACCGTAGCCCGCAACGCGCACGAGCACGTAGTTGGCGGCCGCGGGCCACGCTCGCAGGCCCGGGATCTCGGCCAGTCGCGCCTCCAGGTCGGTCCGCTCGGCCTGCGCGCGCACCGCGTTCTGCGTCAGCGCCTCAGGCCGCCGCGCGAGCGCGGTGAGCGCGGCGAGCGCGAGCGCGTTGCACGACCACGGCGGGCGCACGGCGCGCAGCCGAACGGCCAGCGGGGGGCACGCCACGGCGTAACCCGCGCGCAGCCCCGGGATCGCCAGCGACTTCGTCAGGGAGCGCACGACGATCACGCCCTCGTGTGCCTCTCTGACCAGCGAGTCCGGCTCGCCCGGAACCATGTCCATGAACGCCTCGTCGACGACGATCGTGCGGCCGGGGCGGCGCAGCGCGAGCAGTGTTGCGGCGGAGACGACGCCGCCGCTGGGTGACGCGGGGTTGCCGACGACGACGAGGTCGGCCGCGTCCGGGATGTCCGCCGGGCGCAGCGCGAAGCCGTCGTCGGGGTCGGTGAGGACGCGCTGCACGGGGACGCCGTGCGCGCGCAGCGCGGCTTCGGTCTCGGTGAAGGCGGGATGCACGCAGGCGGCCAGGCGCGGGCGCAGCGCAGCGGGCAGCAGCCAGAGCGCCTGCGCGGCGCCGTTGCACGGCACGATCTCCTCGGGGAGGCGACCGTGCAGCGTGGCAAGCGCGACGAGGGCCTCGTCCTCGCGCGGGTATGCGGCGAGATCGCCGCCGGCCAGCGCTGCCTGCAGCGCGTCGCACAGCCAGGGCGGCGGGCCGCCGGCGAGCACGTTGACGGCGTGGTCGGCGTCGCCGGGGCGCACGAGCGTGTCGCCGTGATGGCGCAGGTCGCCGCCGTGCTCGCCGCCGTCCGCGGCACTCGGCGGCGGCAGCTCGATCGCCCGCCCGGCCACCACGACCACCGCTCGCTCGGCAGCGGCGGCCAGCGCCTGCGTCGCCTCGCCGAGAAGATCGAGCCAGTCGCGTGAGAGCGGGTCGGGCGGCAGTAGGCCTGCGCCCGCCTGCTCGGCGACGACGATCACCGTCGCGCGCGTGGCCGTGAGAGCCTGCACGAGGCCGGCGATCCGCGCGCGGACATCGCCGCCGCGGAACATGACGCCCGCGATCCACGTGCCGAGGCCGTCGAGCAGGACGCAGTGGTCCTTGCGCAGCATCGCGGCGAGGTCGTCGCCGGCGACCACGGTCTCCCACTCCGGTGGCCGGCGCAGGACGTGGGCGGCGATCCGCGCGACCATCGAGCCGTCGTCGGGATCGGCGGTGGCGAGGTAGCGCACCGGTTGCCCGCTCGCGCGCGCCAGCGTCTCCGCGTGGGCGCTCTTGCCCGACCGCGTCGCGCCGAGGACGAGTGTCAGGCCCATGCGCCCGCGTGCTCCCGCGCGGCCGCCGCAACGAGCCGCGGCGCGACCTGCGGGAAGGCCGCCCAGTGGACGTGCAGGTACGACGCGTGCACGCCGCCCGAGACGAAGCCCTCCGGGCGCGTTATCCCGCGCGCGGTCAGCTCCCACGCCGGCATGCCGTCGCCATCGACCGCGGAGTAGTGAAACTCGTGCCCGCGGACGGCCTCGCCGGAACACCAGAGCGGGGACTCGCCCTGCGCCCTCGCCTCGCGGTAGCCGATCGACAGCCGTCCCACCATCCGCCCGCGAGCGGGCAGCACGCCGCACATCGGCAGGTCGTCGAGCGCTTCGCAGAGGTATAGGAGGCCGCCGCACTCGGCGAGCACCGGGCGGCCGGAGCGCGCGAAGGCCGCGACCTGCTTGCGCATCGCGGAGTTCGCCGACAGCTCCGCGACGAAGACCTCCGGGAAACCGCCCGCCAGGATCAGCGCGCCCGCGTCGGCGGGCAGCGCCTCGTCGTGCGCCGGATCGAAGGGCGCCAGCGTCGCGCCCGCCGCGCAGAGGAGCTCGAGGTTCTCCTCGTAGTGAAAGGAGAACGCCGGGCCGCGCGCGATCGCGATGGTGCCGGTGGCGCGGATGCCGGCGGGGGCGCCGTTGCCCGTGTCGACGCCCGTCGCCGCCCACGCCTCCCCGCCCAGCGCCGGGGCCGTCCGCGCGAGCGCGAGCACGGCGTCGATGTCCACCCGCGCCAGCACCGCCTCACCGAGCGCCTCGATCGCCAGCCGCGTGCGCGATTCGCGCTCGCCCGCCGGCACGAGCCCGAGGTGACGCTCGGGCGCGGCGACGCGCGCGTCGCGCCGCAGCGCGCCGACGACAGGCACGCCGAGCGGCTCGATCGCCTCGCGGAGCAGCAGCTCGTGGTGGTCGGAGCCGACCTTGTTGACGATGACCCCGGCGATCTCCACGTCGGGGTCGAACGTCATGTAGCCATGCACGATCGCGGCGGCACTGCGGGCCATCGAGGCGGCGTCGAGCACGAGCAGCACAGGCGCGCCGAGCAGCTTCGCCACGTGCGCGGTCGACGCCAGCTCACCGCGGCCCGAGGCGCCGTCGAAGAGGCCCATCACGCCCTCGATCACGGCGATGTCAGCACCGACCGCGCCATGTAACACCAGCGGCGCGATCAACTCCGGACCCGACAGGAACGCGTCGAGGTTGCGGCCCGGTCGCCCCGACGCGAGCGCGTGGTAGCTCGGGTCGATGTAGTCCGGGCCGACCTTGAAGCCCTGCACCACCAGGCCGCGCGCGCGCAGCGCGCTGATCAGCCCACAGGCGACGGAGGTCTTGCCCGCGCCCGAGCTCGTCCCCGCGACGACGATGCGCGGGATGGTCCTCACCACTCGATCCCCTGCTGGGCGCGGATCCCCTCGTCCATCGGGTGCTTGACCTTCGTTACCTCGGACACGAGGTCGGCGGCGGCGATCAGCTCGGCCGGCGCGTCGCGGCCGGTTACGACGATGTGCTGGAAGCCGGGGCGGTCGCGCAACGTGGCGACGAACTCTCCGACGTCGATCCAGCCCCACTTCAACGGGTACGTGATCTCGTCGAGGATGAGGAACTCGTAGCGCTCCTCGGCGATCGCCTGCTTGACGCCCTCCCAGCCGGCGTGCGCGAGGTCGGCCGACTCGCCGAGATCCTTCGACAGCCAGGACCAGCCGTCGCCCATCTTCTCCCAGTCGATCCCGCCGAGCGCCGCGGCGGCCTTCGCCTCGCCGACCTTCCACTTGCCGGACTTCACGAACTGAAAGACGCCGCATCGATAGCCGCGTGCCCAGGAGCGCAGGAGCATCCCGAACGCGGACGTCGACTTGCCCTTGCCGTGGCCGGTGATGACGATCAGCAGCGGGCGGTCGCGGCGCTTGCGGCGCTTGGGCTCGGCGCTGCCGATGTCGCCCGGGCGGTGCGGGACGTCGACGTCGTCGCCGCTGTGGCGGGTGAGCGGGTCGCCGTCGGTCATGCCGCCCTCCCCAGCGTGACGACGCTTCCGCCGGCAGCCACCGCGAGCGCGCGCGCCAGGCCGAGCCGGACCGCGCCCTGCTCGGTGTCGATGACGTACACGGCGTCGGCGCAGCGGCCGAGCCGCGCGGCGGCGTCGGCGGCCGCGGGCGCGCGCGCGTCAGTGAGAACGACGGCGCGAGCGCGGCCGCCGGGGTCGCGTCGCCGCTCGCGGCGGATGAGCTCGCTCGCCACGTCGAGGCCCGCCGCCAGCGGCGTGCGACCGCCCGTGCGCAGCGCGTGAATCGCCGCCGCCGCCTGCTCGAGCGGCGCGCCCGGCTCGTGCACGATGTGCGCGCGGGCGTCTCGGAACGCGACGATCGCGACACGCTCGCGCCGCGCGTAGGCCTCGCGCAGGAGCTCGAGCAGCGCGCCCTTGACGCGCGCCATCCGCCGCCGCGCGGCCATCGAGCCGCTCGCGTCGACCACGAGGCAGAGCAGCGCCTCGTCGCGGGCGGCGCGAACGTTCGCGCGCCGGGCGGTGGCGTCGCCGGTCGCCAGCCGGTCGAGGAGCGTCGCGACGAGCGCGATGTCGCTCTCGTCCGCCGCCGCGGCCCGGCTGTCGATCGATGCCGTGTGCGCGTCGCCGGGCCGGCGCGGCAGGGGCGCCAGCGCGATGGGCTGCGGGCGTTCGGGTGCGTCGAGGCGATCGCGCGGGGCCGGCGCGTCGCGGCGTTCGCTCGGCTCGCCCGGCTCGTCCCGCTCGGGCGCATGCGCTCCGCCACCGCGCGGCCCGGGCGGCGGCTCGTCGGGATCTTCGGGCTCATCATCCCCCCCGTCCTCGAGCGCGCGATCGATGTCGCCGGGATCGGCCGGCGCGCCACCCGCGAGCGGGTCGCGCCGGCGGCGGTGCACGAGCGCCAGATGCGCGGCGCGGCGCACATGCTCGGCGTCGACCTCGTCCGCCCCGTCCAGCGCCGCCAGCACCCGTGCCGTGCGCGCGGTGACGACATCGCCGCGCATCCCGTCGACGCCGATCTGCGCGCAGGCGCGCACGATCCGGTCGAGCTCGCGCTCGGGCAGGCGCACCGCGGCCAGCCGCTCGCGGGCGGCCACGATCGACGCCGCCACGTTGGCATCGTCGGCGGCGAAGCGCTCGGCGAACGCGACCGGATCGGCCTCGTAGGCCAGCCGCCGGCGCACGATCTCGGCGCGCTCGGACGGCTCGGCCGGCGCGCTCACCTCGACGCCCAGCCCGAAGCGGTCCAGTAGCTGCGGGCGCAGCTCGCCCTCCTCGGCGTTCATCGTCCCGACGAGCAGGAAGCGCGCGTCGTGGCGCACCGACACCGCGTCGCGCTCGACGTGGCAGACGCCCATCGCGGCGGCATCGAGCAGGACGTCGACGAGATGGTCGGGCAGCAGGTTGACCTCGTCGACATAGAGCACCCCGCGGTGCGCGCGGGCGAGCAGCCCGGCCTCGAACGCCCGCTCGCCGGCCAGCGCGCGGCCGAGGTCCAGCGCCCCGACGAGACGGTCGATGGTCGCGCCCACCGGCAGCTCGACGAGCGGCGCCGGGCGCTCCTCGATCGCGGTGCCGGCATCGACGAGGCCGTCCGGCGCGGCGTCCCCCGGCGCGAAGCAGAACGGCTGCCCGGCCGCGGCCGGGACCGGCGGCAGCAGCGGCGCGAGCGCGCGCACGGCCGTCGACTTCGCCGTCCCCCGCTCGCCGCGCACGAGCATCCCGCCGACCTCGGGCGCGACCGCGTTGACGAGCAGCGCCTCGCGCAGCGCGGACTGCCCGACGATCGCCGAGAACGGATAGCCGGGCACGGTCATGCCGCGTGGTCCCTTCCGTGGGTCCGTGCGCGCTTGGGCGGTCCGCTGGCGCCGGCTGGCAAGGACGCAGATCCGAAGGAATGCGTCAGCATTTCGAGGATCGAGGACGCCGCCAGGCGGTGATCAGCGGCCGATCCAAGCGTGCTCGGGCTCACGGGAGTGACCACTTGTCCTCCTCAAGCTCGCCCTCGAGCTCGAGATAGCGCTCGCGGATCGCCTCGACCGTATCGTCGCCCGGCGCCTCCCATTGGCCGCGCTCGGCGGCCTCCAGCAGCCGCTCGGCGATCGCGCGCGCCGCCCACGGGTTCGAGCGCGTCATGAAGGCGCCGACGTCCTCGTCGAGCAGGTACTTGCGCGCGACGTCCTCGTACATCCAGTCCTCCGCGACGCCGGTCGTGGCGTCGTAGCCGAAAAGGTAGTCGACGGTGGCCGCGAGCTCGGCGGCGCCCTTGTAGCCGTGGCGGATCATCGACGCGATCCAGCGCGGGTTGGCGACGCGAGCGCGGAACACGCGGCGCGTCTCCTGCGCGAGCGAGCGCGTCACGACGCGCGAGGGGTCCGACGAGTCGCCCAGCACCGCGGCCGGCTCGACGCCGCGGATCGCGCGCACCGTCGCGACCATCCCGCCGTGGTACTCGTAGTAGTCGCCCGAGTCGAGGATGTCGTGCTCCCGGCTGTCGACGTTCTTCACCGCGACGTCGATGCGCCCGAAGCACGTGCGGTGCGCGTCGCGGGCACGCTCGCCATCCAGGCCGCGACCGTAGGCGTAGCCCCCCCATGCCTCGTAGACCTCGGCGAGGTCGCCGTCGCCGCGCCAGCCTGTCCTGGGCCCGGCATGTTCTGAGCCGGGCGCAGGGTCGCGTGTGTCGAGCAGCTGCGCGAGCCCGGCTCCGTAGGCGCCGGGTTTGGAGCCGAAGATGCGCGTCGTCGCCTGCCGCCAGGCCGGCTGCGCGTCGAGGGCGCCGGCGAGCGCGGCGGCGTCCTCGCGGGCGTGGGCGGCGACGAAGTTCTGCTCGGGCGGCTCGTCGAGGTTCGCGACGAGGGCGACCGCGTCGTCGAGCAGCCGCACGAGGTGCGGGAACGCGTCGCGGAAGAATCCCGAGATCCGCACCGTGACGTCGATCCGCGGGCGGCCGAGTTCGCCCAGCGCAATGACCTCGATGCCGGTCACCCGACGCGACTCGCGCGCCCACACCGGCCGCACGCCGAGCAGCGCCAGGATCTCCGCGGCGTCGTCGCCCTGCGTGCGCATCGCCGACGTGCCCCACGCGACGAGGCCGACCATCCGCGGCAGCTCGCCGTGGTCTCTCACGTGACGCTCGAGCAGCGCGTCGGCCAGCCGCCGCCCCGTCTCCCACGACAGCTGCGAGGGCAGCGCGCGCGGGTCGACCGAATAGAAGTTACGCCCTGTCGGCAGGACGTCGACGCGGCCGCGCGTCGGGCTGCCGCTGGGCCCACCGGGGACGTGACGGCCGTCGAGCGCAGCGAGCACGTGGGATAGCTCGTCGGGCGTCTGGGCGATCCGCGGGACGACGGTCTCGCAGGCGAAGCGCAGCGCGTGCTGCACGTCCGCCGCAGCGTCCGCCTCGGCGTCTGCGCCGAGCAGGTCGCGGCACACCTCAGGCACCGCCGCCGATGACCAGCCCGCCGCGGCGAGCGCATCGAGCAGCGCTGCCTGGCGCTCCTCCAGCAGGTCCGCCCCGCGTGTCGTGGCGAGCGCGTCCTCATCGAGCCCGAGCGCCGCCGCCAGCGCCGCGCGCAGGCCCGGCACGTCGCCCGCGCCGAGCCGCAGGACCGCGCCGACGAGCCCGCGCAGCTGCTCCCCCGCGGGCGCCACGCCGAGCACGTGCAACCCGTCCTTGACCTGGATGTCCTTGACCTCGCAGAGGTAGCCGTCGATGTGCTCGACGAGCAGGCCGAGGTCGTCGGGCCGCTCGGACACGCCGAGGTCGGACTGCAGGTTCGCGCGCTCGATCGCGTCCCAGATCTGCGCTGCGAGGCCGGGCAGCTTCGGCGGGTCGAGGATCTCCAGGCGCGCGTACTCGTCGAGCAGCGCCTCCAGCTCGGCGAGCTCGTCGTAGGTCTCGGCGCGCATCATCGGCGGCACGAGGTGGTCGACGATCACCGCATGCGCGCGGCGCTTGGCCTGCACGCCCTCGCCGGGGTCGTTGACGATGAACGGGTAGACGAGCGGCATCGCGCCCAGCGCCGCGTCGGGCGCGCAGCCGGCCGACAGCGCGAGCATCTTGCCGGGTAGCCACTCCAGCGTGCCGTGCTTGCCGAGGTGGACGATCGCGTCGGCGCCCCACGCCGCGTCGAGGAAGCGGTAGCAGGCGAGGTAGTGGTGCGTGGGCGGCAGCTCGGGGTCGTGATAGATGCCGACCGGATCCTCGCCGTAGCCGCGCGGCGGCTGGATCGCGATCAGGACGTTGCCCAGCTCGAGCCCTGCCACGACGAAACAACTCGCATGCTCAGTTTCGATCACGAACTGATCGCCGGGCGGCGGCCCCCAGCGTTCCTCGATCGCCTCGCGCAGGGTCGCCGGCAGGGTCGCGTACCAGCGCTCGTAGTCGGCGACCGGATAGCGCAGCGTGGAGCCGGCCAGCTGCTCGTCGGTGACGAACTCAGGATCGTGGCCGCCGCCGGCGATGAGCTCGTGCATGAGCTCGTCGCCGTGCGCATAGGGGCGGTCGACCGCGTAGCCCGCGCCGTGCAGCGCGTCGAGCAGCCCCAGCGCGCTGGCCGGCGTGTCGAGCCCGACGGCCATCCCGACACGCGCGTGCTTGGTCGGAAAGCTCGTGAGCAGGATTGCGATTCGCTTGCGCGAGTTGGGCGTGGCCCGCAGCCGCGCGTGGCGCACGGCCAGCCGCGCGACGCGCGCGCAGCGCTCGGGGTCGGCGACGTAACGCGCGACCGCCGCGCCGACGTTCGAGTCCGTCTCGTCGCCGCGCTCCTTGAACGAGACGACGCCGCCCAGCAGGCGACCGTCGAACTCGGGGATCGCGACCTGCGTCGCGGCGTCGAGCGGCGTCAGCCCGCTGGCCGACTGCACCCACGCCGCTCGCGTGCACGTCGCGCAGACCGCCTGCAGCACCGGCACGTCGAGCGCCTCCAGGGCGCGGGCATCCCAGCGCTCGTCGGCGTCGCCGGCGTGCGAGCCGCCGGTGGCGAGCATCGTCACGAGCAGCGCGTCGACGTGGCCGTCGAGCAGCGCGAGCGCGGGCACGTTGCCGTCGCCGTCGCGGCGCAGGGTCGTCGACCACACCGCGAGCGCGTTGGCGCCGGCCGCATCGAGCTGCGCGCTCAGCTCATCGACCCACGCCGCGTTGCCCGTGATCCGGTGCGAACGGTAGAAGCAGATCCCGACCGTCGGACGCTGCGGATCGAGCGCCGCGAGCGCGTCCTCGAGCGGCACGTCGCCGCCGCCCGGGACGTAGACGCCTAGGTCGGGCACCTCGTGCGGCGGCGCAAAGCCATGGCCCTCGAGCAGGAACGTGTCGGCGAGGAAGCGCAGCAGCTGCTCGACGTTGTCGACGTCGCCGTGGCGCAGGTACTCGCCGGCCTGCGCGACCGCGCCGGCGGGAACGAGCGAGAGGCTCGTCATCTCCGCGTCGGGCTCGAGCTCGCCGCCGAGCGCGAGCAGCGCGATGCCGCGCTCGCGACAGCGCGCGCGCAGCAGGTCGAAGCCCTGCGGCCAGCCGCGCCGTCCGCCGAGGATCCGGCACAGTACGACGCGCGCGCCGTCGAGGACCTCGTCGACGAACGCCGCCTGGTCGATCGCGCCGGCCGGGTTGGCGCAGCGCACCGTGGGGAAGTCCTCGCCGAGGCGCTCGACGGCGGCCGCGGCGGCGAGGATCTCGGTGTCGGCGGTCGTGATGAAGCGGAGCATCAGACGGGCCCCACGCGGAGGGGGTTTGCGAATTGCGTCCAACATGTGGACGCTTCTCGCAAGACCCCTAGGACACAGACCATTGACGCACCTCCGCGTGGATGTTTGGCAGGTCGGTGGGCGCACCGTCGCGCAGCAGCGCGAGCACGGCGTCGGTGTCGAGGTGCTGCTCGACGAGGTTGCCCAGCACGTCAAGTCGCCGCTCGCGGGCGACGGCGAACGAGCCGGTGCCGGGCACGAACGTGCGCCCGCGCGCGGCGGCGACCGCGCCCAGCAGCGCGCGGCGCAGCTCGTCGCCTTCGAAGGCGCCGTGCCAGGAAGTGCCGAAGGTCTGACCGATGCGGCAGCCGTCCGGCTCGCCGTCGTCGGCGCGCAGCAACGGCTCGGCGTCGCCGTCGTGCGCCACGCGCCCATGGCGGATCTCGTAGCCGGTCTGCGTCCGCGCGCCGCCCAGAGCGGGACTCGTGCCGGTCCGCCGGCGCAGCACCTTCGTCCGCGCGAACAACGTGCGCACCGGCAGCAGGCCGAGCCCCTGGACCGCTCCTCCCGACCGCGCCTCGATGCCGGGGTCCTCGATCCGCTCGCCGAGCATCTGGTAGCCGCCGCAGATGCCGAGGATCGGCGCCCCCGCCGCGGCCCGCGCCCGCAACGGCCGGTCCAGCCCTGCCGCGCGCAGCCGCGCGAGGTCCTCGAGCGTCGCCTTGGTCCCCGGCAGCACGACGAGGTCGGCGCGCTCGACATCGGCCGGAGAGCGTGTGAAGCGCACGCGCACGCCGGGCTCGGCGGCGAGCGCGTCGAGGTCGGTGAAGTTGCTCATCCAGCGCAGCCGCACGACCGCGACGTCGAGGGTGTCGCCGCCCGGCAGCGCGGCCACTTCGGGGGCGCGAGCTTCGAGCGCGAGCGAGTCCTCGCCGTCCATCCAGAGGTCCTCGGCGAACGGCAGCACGCCGAGGACGGGCCGGCCCGTGCGCGCGTGGAGCTCGTGCAAACCGGGGGCCAGGATCGACGCGTCGCCGCGGAACTTGTTGATCACGAAGCCGGCGACGAGCGCCTGATCGGCGGGTTCGAGCAGCGCGAGCGTGCCGAACAGCGAGGCGAAGACGCCGCCGCGGTCGATGTCGCCGACGACGAGCACCGGCAGCGAGGCAGCGCGCGCGAGCCCCATGTTCGTGATGTCACCGGCGCGCAGGTTGATCTCCGCCGGCGAGCCCGCGCCCTCGCAGATGACGACGTCGTAGCGCGCGCGCAGGTCGGCGAGCGCCTTCGCCACGATCGGCCGCAACTGCTCCTTGAGCGACTGATAGGAGCGCGCGTCGGCGACGGCGTACGGCTCGCCCATGACGATCACCTGGCTGTGGCGCTCGCCCGAGGGCTTGATCAGCACCGGGTTGATGGCCGCTTCGGGCTCGATCCCCGCCGCCGCGGCCTGTACCGCCTGCGCCCGGCCGATCTCCGCCCCACCGGGCGTCACCACCGAGTTGAGCGCCATGTTCTGCGCCTTGAACGGCGCCACCGAAACGCCGCGGCGGCGCAGCCAGCGACACAGCCCCGCGGTGACGACGGACTTGCCCGCATCGGAGTGCGTCCCGCAGACGAGCAGCGCGCCACTCATCGCGGCCTCCCGACGGCCACGGCCGCTGCCAGCGCGGCGGCGCCGACGCGGCGCGACAGCGCGCTGGCGCGCGCGATGTCGTGCGCATCCGGTGAGCGCCCGTCACCGAGCACCGGGCGCAGCTCGACGATCCCGCGGTAGGCCAGCGGCCCGCCGAGGCGCAGATCCAGCGCGCCGGCGAAGGCGGCCTCCATGCGACCCGCGTTCGGGCTCGGGTGCGCGGCGCCGTCGCGCCGCAGGACGCGCAGCGCGCGCCAAGGTGCGCTGGCACACAGCACGGTCAGTCCCGCGCCGGCGCGGGCGGCGGGCCAGCCGAGCGCGTCGTCCAGCCGCGCCGAAGCCCAGCCGAAGCGCTCGTAGCGCGGCGTGCGATGGCCGACCATCGCGTCGAGCGTGTTCGCCGCGCGGTACGCGGCCACGCCGGCCGGTCCGCCGAGAGCGCCCCAGACGAGCGTCCCGACGACCGCGTCGCTCGTGTTCTCGGCAACCGACTCCACCACCGCACGGGCGACGCCGCCGGCATCCAAAGAGCAGGCGTCGCGGCCGGCGAGCGCGGGCACGGCGAGACGTGCGCCGGCCAGGTCGTCCTGCGCCAGCCGGCCCGCGATCCGCGCCGCCTCGCCGCGCAGCGAGCGCCCGCCGAGCGCCGTCCAGGTCAGCAGCGCCAGCGCGGCGCGGCGGCCGAGCAGTCGGCTCAGGCCATGGCCCGCGAGCGCCGCGCCGCCGACGAGCAGGCCGCAGAACATCACGCCCCGCATCCGGGTCGGGCGGTAGAGCACGCGCTCCAGCGCCAGTGCCAGCCGCCCGAAGCCCGCCACCGGATGGCCTCGGCGCGGGTCGCCGAACGCGAGGTCGGCGCCGTACCCGAGCGCGAGGCCGGCGGAAGAGGAGTTTCGGCCGCCGGTCATCGCGAGCTCTGACCTTCGGACGACGTCACCCGCACGGGCGCGTTGACGCGCGTTACGGTCCAGCGGCCCTCGTGCGCGTGCAGCTCGGTCAGCGCGAGCGGTGTCACGTCGACGCGCCAGAACGCCTCGACCGGCGCGGCGAGCGCGTGCACGACCGCGGCCTTGACCACACCACCATGCGTCACCGCGATGGCGCGGCCGCCGCGTGCCGCCTGCTCGTCGAGCCATTCGCCGACCCGCAGCATCAGCGCCGCCAGCGATTCGCCGCCGTGCGGGCAGGCGGCCGGATCGGTCATCCAGGCGGCCGCCGCGTCGGGGTCCTCCTCGTGCACCTCGGCCAGCGTCCGCCCCGCCCACGCGCCGAAGTCGCACTCACGCAACGCCGGCTCGATCGCCGCGCGCAATCCCGCCGCCGCCGCGGTGTCCCGCGCGCGCAGCGCGGGGCTGCTCAGCGCATCGCCGCGCCCCAGCCGGCCCGAAAGGCCGCGCGCCGCCGCGAGCCCCGCGTCGTCGAGCGGCTCGTCGACCGGGACCGCCGCACGCCGCACGGCGTCCGTCGAGGCGTGACGGATGAGCAGCAGCCGCCTCACCGCACCCGGGGTGTGGCGAACATGACCCGCTCGGCGAGGCTCCTCCGCCACACCGCCTCACTCGGCCGCCGCAGGTGCCGCGGCCCGCTGCGATGCCCGCGACATCGCGATCCCGTAGCCGATCCCGAGCGCCGCCCACAGCACGGCCTGCGTCCCGAGCGAGCTGAGGCGGAACTCCCAGATCAGCGCCGCCGGGAACCCTGCGGGCACCTCCTGCACACCGGGAAGCGCCAGCGCCAGCCCACCGGCGACGGTGATGAACGTCCCGGCGCCGGCGAGCGGCCGCGCCCACGGCGGCGCGTCCGGGCGCAGCGACCACATCACCCGCGCGGCGGCGAACATGGCCAGCGCCGATCCGATCAGCAGGATCACGTAGAACGCCGTGCGATCGCCGATCGTCTCCGGGTCGCCGACGGCCGGTGGGTTGGGTGGGTACTTGAGGAACGGCACGAGCACGATCGCGATGAAGATCGCCCCCGCCAGGCGCGTCGCGAGCTCCCAGTCGGTGCGCCGCGTGCCGCGGCCGCGCAGCACCGCGAAGGCGATGGCGAACAGCCCGCCGGCGGCGATGCCGTACAGCGCGGTCGCCAGGAACAGCCCGCCGCGCTGCTCGCCCCGGCCGATGACCCAGTCGCCCACTTGCGCCAGCGGCAGCGACACGCTCGCGTGCGCCGACGCGGCGTTCTCGATGTCGATCGCGTCCTGCACGCGCGGCTCGCCGAAGACGAACGCGAACACGCCGGCCAGCAGGCCCGCGATCGCGCCGACGACGAGGCCCCGGCGAACCAGGGTCCAGACCATGAGGTGTCCCGCCGGAGGGCTTTAGTGGCAGGGCACGCCGAGCAGATGGCGCCCGTCATGCATCAGCTCATGGAGAAACATGCCGCTCTGCGAAAGGACGCTCTGGTCGTACTGCACGAGATAGATCGTGAGGACGAACAGCACCCCGAGCAGGAGTGCCGGGAGAAGCTGGCGGAATGGGAGCGGCTGAACGTCGGCGGCGTGCTGCATGAACTGCCTCCTCGGGATGATGCGTCCCTCATGGAAGGTGCCGCGGCGGTCGAGTTCCTGACTCGCGGGGTGTCGTTCACCCCGTCACAGTGGCGCTACCGTCCCGGCATCGCACCGGGTTCCTCGCGCCGCCGCGCTGACATCGCTGACCCTACCGGACTACCGTGTCGCCGCGCATGGACGATACGACCCGTCTGCCGAGGCCGGCGACGCCTGCGGGCCACGATCCTTCCCGCGCAGCCCAGCGCGCGGCCGATCCGCGCGGCTGGCGCTACGACGACGCAGCGCTCGCGACCGTTCACCGCGTCATCGCCGAGCGCCGCGACATCCGCCGCTTCCGGCCCGATCCGGTGCCCGACGACATCCTCGAGCGCGTGCTCGCAGCGGCGCACCGCGCGCCGTCGGTCGGGCTCATGCAGCCGTGGCGGCTGATCGTCGTGCGCGGGACGGCGCCGCGCATCGCGATCCGCGACGTCGCCGCGCGCGAGCGCCTGCGCCAGGCCGGCCGCTTCGACGAGCGAGCGCGGGCGTTCCTCGACCAGAAGGTCGAGGGCATCGTAGAGGCGCCGCTCGGCGTCTGCGTCTGCTGCGACCACGGCGAGCCGGGCGAGGAGATCCTCGGCCGCGGCACGATCCCGGAGACCGACGTCTACAGCACCGCCTGCGCGATCCAGAACCTGTGGCTCGCCGCGCGCGCCGAGGGACTCGGCGTCGGCTGGGTGAGCTTCTACCGCCTCGCCGACCTTCGCGCGATCCTCGACATCCCGGCGCGCGTGGACCCGATCGCCTACCTCTGCGTCGGCTGGCCCGACGAGCGGCCCGTGCGCCCGGGTCTGGAGTCCAGCGGCTGGGCGGCGCGGATGGCGCTCGACCGTGTGGTGATGCAGGAGCGCTGGGAGGAGGATGCCGCCCCGGGGACGGGCCCGGACGCCGATGCGGACCCGGCCCCCACCGGCACCGCCCGCGCCCCCGACCGCGCCGCCGCGATCCGCGCCCGCGACCGCTCCGACCGCCTCGTCAAGCCGGGCGGCAGCCTCGGCGCGCTCGAACCGCTGATCGAGCGCTGGGCCGCCGCCAGCGGCGGCCCGCCGCCGCCGAGGATCCACGCAGGCGTTCTCGTCTGCGCCGCCGACCACGGCCACACGACGCACGGCACGAGCCTGTTCGGCAGCGAGGTCTCCGCCCAGGTCGCCGCGGCCGCCGCGCGCGGCGAGACCGCCGCCGCCGTGCTCGCTCGTGACGGTGGTCACACGCTGCTCGTCGCCGACCTTGGCCTGCGCGGGCCGACCCCTGACGGCGTCGCGGACCGCAAGGTCGCGCACGGCAGCGCCGACATGACGACCGGCCCCGCGCTCACGCCCGAGCAACTGCAGGCGGCGCTCGCCGCGGGCCGCGCGCTCGCCGCGCGGCTGCACGGCGATGGGGCGCAGTGCCTTGTCCTCGGGGAGATCGGCATCGGCAACACGGCGACCACCGCGGCACTCGCCTCGCTCCTCACCGGCGCCCCCGCGAGCGTCACCGTCGGTCGCGGCACCGGCCTCGACGCGCCGGCGCTGGAGCGAAAGCGCGCATTCGTCGCCCAGACAGTCGCGCTGCACGCGGACACCGCGACGAGCCCCGAGGCGATGCTCGCCGCCACCGGCGGCCTGGAGCTCGCCGCGCTCGCCGGCGCCGTCCTCGAGGCCTGGGAGCGGCGCTTGCCGGTCGTCCTCGACGGCTATGCGACGGCCGTCGCCGCGCTCGCCGCCACACGCATGCAGCCCACCGCCGGCGCCGGCGTGTTCGCCGGCCACCTCTCCGCCGAGCCGGGCCACGCGCTCGCGCTCACCGAGCTCGGCCTCGAGCCGCTGCTGGACCTGCGAATGCGCCTCGGCGAGGCGTCCGGCGCGCTCATGGCGCTGGCGCTGATCGAGCGCGCGGGCCTGCTGCACGCGCAGATGGCGACGTTCGCCGAGGCCGGCGTCGACGGCCGCATCGACTCCGAATGAACCCATTCGACGAGGCGCGCGCGGCCGTCGGCCTGCTGACGATCGTCCCCCTCGCCAGCCGCCCGCTACCCGAGGATGCGCAACGCGGCGCGGCCCTCTGGCTGCCGCTCGTCGGCGGCCTGATCGGCGTCGTCTGCGCCGCCGCCTACGCGCTCGGCGAGACCCTGCTCGGCGGCTTCTACGGCGCCGCGCTCGCGCTGACGACGGCGGCGATCATCACCGGCGCGCTGCACCACGATGGCCTCGCCGACATGGCCGACGGGCTCGGCGTGCGCGGCGACCGCAGCCGCCGTCTCGCCGTCATGCGCGACTCGGCGATCGGCACCTACGGCACGCTCGCCCTCGTCGCCTACGCCCTGCTCTGCACCGCAGCGCTGGCCCAGCTGTCCGCGCCCGACGCGGCCGCCGCGATCGTCTGCGGACACGTCCTCGGGCGCTGGGCCGCGCTGGCCCAGCTCGCGCTCGTCGCCCCTGCCCGCGAGGACGGCCTCGGCGCCGTGTTCTCGGCCACCACGCCCGCCCTCGCGATCGGCTCGGCCATGACGATCGCGATCACCGTCGTCGCCGCGGGCCTGCTCGCCGCGCTCGCCGCGCTCGCCGCCGCCGCGCTCGCCGCCGCCGCCGCCGCGTTCGCCGCCCGCAACCTCGTCGGCGGCCGCACCGGGGACACGCTCGGCGCCGCGGTGCTCGTCACCGAGGTCGTCGTGTACTCGACGCTGGCCGCGTACTGGCTGGCGTAGCGCGAGAGTCCGCTCAGAACCCGAAGTTCGGCAGCTCGTCGCGGCGGGTGCGCCCGTCGTCGAAAGTCGTTCTGTCCGCGCTGCTCGGCGGCGGCAGCGAGCATGCGCAGGCGTTCTTCGCGATCGCCGCGCTGAGCGCCGGCGGCTCGGCCCTGCTCGCGTTGCGCCTCGGTGGGGCATCCTCTGAGGCGACATGGCGGCCCGACGCCCAGCCGGCGACACCGAACTCGTAAGCCACCCGCTCTTCGCGCGCCTCTGGGCGCGGGCCAGCGAGCACGAGTCCGCCGAGCAGGTGGAGCATCGCCGCGAGACGCTCGCCGGCCTCCGCGGCCGGGTGATCGAGGTCGGTGCCGGCAACGGGCGCAACTTCGGCTTCTATCCGGCCGAGGTGGACGAGGTCGTCGCCGTCGAGCCCGAGCCGCACCTGCGCGCGCTCGCTCACCACGGCGCCGCCGAGCCCGCGGCGCGCGGCAGGATCCGCGTGCGCGACGGGGTGGCAGGCGCGCTGCCCTTCGACGACGCGAGCTTCGACGCCGCCGTCGCGTGCCTCGTCCTGTGCACCGTGCCCGACCAATCCGCGGCACTGGCCGAGCTGCGCCGCGTCCTGCGCCCGGGCGGCGAGCTGCGCTTCTTCGAGCACGTCCATGCCGAGCGCCAGCCGCTGCGCGCGCTGCAGTCGGTCCTTGACGCGAGCACGCTCTGGCCGCGCATGGCGGGCGGCTGCCACTGCGCCCGCGACACGCTGCGCGCGATCGAGCAGGCCGGCTTCACCGTCACCGACCGGCGCAGCTTCGACTTCTCGCCAGGCCCGCCGATGCCGGCAGTGCCCCACATCCTCGGCCGCGCGACGGCCCGCGGGGGAGGATCGCCGCAGGACCCGCGATGACCGAGCAAGCACCGACCTACGAAAAAGGCGACCGCGTCGCGATCATGCGCACGGCGCCGATCACCGGCGACATCCAGATCATCGAGGCGGTCGTGGTCGGCATGGTCGACGAGTACCAGGTCGTCGTCCGCTTTCCCGGCGGCACCGATCTCACGCTGCCGGTCGGCGACGTGACGCGAATGCCGCCGCGCGGCGGAGCCGTCTAAGAGACTGCGCTGAACCGCGCGGTCCGGCGCAGCCTCGCCGTCAGTCCTGGCGCTGCGTTGCGTCAGTGCGCTCAGGTCGTCGTCGGTCAGCTCGATGGCCGCGGCGGCGACGTTCTCGTGCAGATGCTCCACCGAGCCGGTGCCCGGAATCGGAAGCACGACCGGTGACCGCCGCAACAGCCACGCCAGGGCGATCTGCGCGGGGCTGGCGCGGTGCCGGGTTGCGATGGCGGCAAGCACGGCGGACGCGACGCCCGGGTGACGCATGCGGATCGGCGCCCACGGCATGAACCCGAGCCCGTCGGTCTCGCAGGCCTGCAGCACAGGGTCGGCGTCGTGCTCGGCGAGGTTGAAGCGATTCTGGACGGTGGCGACGCTGACGAGCTCGCGCGCGCGCCGCAGCTCATCGACGGAGACCTCCGACACGCCGACGAAGCGGATCTTGCCCTCGTCGCGGAGCTCACCGGCCCGCCGGTTACCGATGATCACGCCTCGCGCGTTCCTCGCCCGGCTCGACCTCTCGGCGTGAACCGGAGCGCCGAGCCTCTCG
>JBBSMC010000013.1:0-51597 GCA_038233375.1 Solirubrobacterales bacterium | reverse complement strand
GTGGACATCAGCGGCGACACGCCGCCAGCAGGGACTTCAACGACACGATGAAGTCCCACCTGCCGATCGTGTTCGGCTTCGTGCTCGGCGCCGCGTTCCTGCTGCTGCTGTTTGCGTTCCGCTCGATCGTCATCCCGATCAAGGCGATCGCGAACCTGCTGTCGGTCGGCGCGAGCTATGGCGTGCTGACGCTCGTGTTTCAGCATGGCTGGGGCTCTTCGCTGCTCGGCTTCGAGCAGCAGGACGGGATCACGTCGTGGCTGCCGCTGTTCCTGTTCCTCGTGCTGTTCGGCCTGTCGATGGACTACCACGTGTTCATCATCAGCCGGATTCGGGAGGCGGTGCTCGGCGGCGCGTCGACGCAGGACGCGGTGGCCGGCGCGATCAAGTCGACGGCCGGCGTGGTGACGAGCGCGGCGCTCGTGATGATCGCCGTGTTCTCGATCTTCGCGACGCTCGGGGCGATCGAGTTCAAGCAGATGGCCGTCGGCCTCGCGGCGGCGATCCTGATCGACGCGACGATCGTGCCGGCGGTGCTGCTGCCGGCGACGATGAAGCTGCTCGGCGACTGGAACTGGTACCTGCCGCGCGGGCTGTCGTGGCTGCCGCGGGCCGGCCACCCGGTGCGCCCCGCGGGTGCGCAGGCGTCGCTGTCCTCACAGGCGTACATGGGATGACCAACCGCCACACCCAGCCGGCTCCCGATCGGCGGCGGGCGGTGCGGCGTGGGTTCTGGCGCGCCCGGTGCGATATTCGTACTCGGCGCGTCATTACCGCGTCCGCAACTTCCCGACCGGCGGTAGAGCTCATCGAAGACCAAGGGGCCGGCGGCGCCCGAAACCTTGCGGCGGATCGTCCCAATCATCATCCCAGGGGCGCGTGCGCGATCATCTGCGCCGTGAACGCCATCTCGGAGTACCTGCGCGAGCAGGCGGCCGCGCACCGCGCGACGGCCGCCGACAACCCCGACGACCCGCGCTACGTCCAGAGTGCCGAGTCGCTCGAGGCGCTCGCCGACTACGCCGACGCGGGCGCCGAGCAGGGCGTGTTTCAGATGCGCTACCTGCTCGAGCACCACGTCGTCGACGGCCGCTTCGCCTGGCCCAAGGGCCAGTCCGGGCGCTCGATCATGCACTTCGGCTTCGACGGGCCGGCACGCGGCGAGTGCGATCTCGAGCAGTTCCTGATGGACCTCTGCGACATGGCGAAGTCCGACGCCGCGCGCCACATCGGCTCCAACGAGGGCGAGATCGAGCGCGATGAGGCTGCGCAGCTCGCCAAGCAGTTCGGCCTCGCCGTCGACCGCGTCCACGGCGCGCTCGACGCCGGTCGCGGGATCCGCCACGTCTTCTCCGTCGGGATCCCCGCCTACCACGAGGTCAGCGCGCAGGTGCGCGCCGAGCTCGAGGCGATGGACGGGGTGATCGTCGAGCAGGGCAAGCAGGCGATCTACGGCGACGACGCGCCGCTGATCGTCAAGAACGTGCCGGGGGCCGACGAGCGCCAGGCGCGCGCGCGGATCGCCGAGATCGTGGGCATCGAGGTCGACGCGCTCGGCGCGTCGCCGTCGCAGCAGCGCGTGATCTAACCCTCGATCCGCCGATCGCCGTCGGGCCAACCGGCCGCCGAAGCCCGCCCGCTGATTACCACAGCGCGGCCGGCGCCTCCGGGGCGCCGGCCGGCGGCGTGCTATGACTGCCGGGTGACACCGGACGCCCGACCCGCGCCGGCGAACCCGCTGCCCGACGCCGTTCGCAGGATGTGGTTCTGGGAGGAGACCGCGATCGGGCTCGTCGTGGTCGCCGTCGCGTTCGGGCTGGCGATGGGCTTCGACGTGCTCATGCCGTGGCTCCCGCTGCTCGCCGTCGTCACCGAGCTGGCCTCGGTCCTCCTCATCCCGCGCATGCGCCACGCCCGCTGGCGCTGGGGGCTGGGAGAGGAGGAGCTCGAGCTCCGGCACGGCATCTGGAAGGTGACGTGGACAGTGGTGCCGCTGACGCGGATCCAGCACGTCGCCGTGCAGCGGACGGGCTGGACCCGGACCTTCGGGCTCGTCGTCCTGCGCGTGCACACCGCCGCCGGCGCCACGACGATTCCCGGTCTGCAGCCCACGCAGGCCGACGACGTGCGCGACCGGATCCTCGCGCGGCTGCGCACGCCCGATGACCTCTGAGGCGCTGCGGCGGCTGCACCACGCGGCCGTCGTCGTCGAGGGGCTGCGCTCGACGATGCAGCTCTTCGCCGGCGTCATCCTCGTCGCCGTCGTGCGCGGGACGCCGCTGGGGTTCACGTTCCTGCTCGCGCTCGGCGGCATCGCCGCCGGCCTGGGACTCGGCTACGCCCGCTGGCGTCGCACCGTCTATTGGATGCAGGACGAGGCGCTGCACTACCGCTCCGGCCTCTTCACGCCCGACGAGAAGATCGTGCCGCGCGCTCGCGTGCAGTCCGTCGACACGGCGACCGGCCCGCTGCAGCGGCTGTTCGGCGTCGTCGAGGTGCGCGTGCAGGTGGCCGGCGCCTCCGACGAGGACGAGATCGTGCTCGTCGCCGTCACGCACGGGGAGGCGGCGCGGCTGCGCCTCGAGCTCGGCCAGCCGGCGCCCGCGACGCCCGACGAGCGGATCGCGCTGGGGATGCGCGGCCTGCTGCTGGCCGCGGCGACCGGCCCGCAGATCAGCGTGGCGGTGTCCGCCGTGGCGGGCGTGTACGCCCTGCTGCACAACGCCGTCGACGTCGAGAGCGACGGCGAGGGCCTGCTCTCGCAGCTGGACTCCGTCGGGACGATCGCGCTCGCGGCGGCCGCCCTGCTCGCGGCGGCCTACGTCCTCTCGTTCCTGGCGGCGATCGTCGTGTTCGCGGGCTTCGAGGTGCAGCGCGATGCGCAGGTCCTGCGCATCCGCAGCGGCCTGCTCGCGCGCCGCGCGATCAGCATCCCGCTGGCGCGCGTCGACGGGGTGGTGATCGTCGAGGGCCTCGCGCGCGGGCCCCTCGGCCTGGCCGCGCTGCGCCTGGAGAGCGCGGCGCACGGCGGCGAGCGGGCGGCGGGCCGCACGCTGCTGCCGCTCGTGCGCCGCAGCGAGGCGGAGGCGGTGATCGCGCGGCTCGTCCCGGAGCTGGCGGTGACCGCCGGCGAGCTCGAGCGCCCGCCGCGTCGCGCCCTGCGGCGGTTCGTGCTCATACCGGCGCTGGCAGGCGGGCTGGTGGGCGCCGGTGCGGCGCTGGCGCTGCCGGCGACGGCGGTGTGGGCAGCGGTGCCGGCCCTCGCGCTGATCGGCGGGCTCGTCGGCCTGCGCGGCCACCGCGCCTGCGGCGTGCGGCTGGCGGGCGACGTGGTCGTCGTGCGCGAGGCACGCGTCGCCCGGCGCACGCTGCTCGCCCGCCGCCGGCGGCTGCAGGAGCACAGCGTGTCGCACACGCCGCTACAGGCCCGCGCCGCGCTCGCCGACCTGCGCGTCACCGTCGGCTCGGGCGGCCAGGGCCGCGCGCGCCACCTCGAGCGGGCGACAGCGGATGCGGTGTTCGGCGCGCTGCGCCGCGGAAACGCGGCCTACCCCGTCTCCGGCTAGCGCCGGACGCTCTCGCAGTCCGCGGCGACCGAGTCGCGGGCGTCGGCGAACACGACGTCGTTGCCGCGACCGCAGGTCACGACGTCGTTGCCGCCGTGCACGACGTTGATGCGGTCGTTGCCGGAGCCGCCGTCGATCTCGTCGGGATCGAGGTTGCCGAAGATCGTGTCGTTGCCGGCGCCGCCGAAGATGCGGTCGCGGCCGCGGTCGCCGGTGATGCGGTCGTTGCCGGCGTCGCCCCAGATCGTGTCGTTGCCCTTGCGCCCGGCGATGACGTCGTCGCCGGCGCCGCCGTGCAGGCGATCGTTGCCCTGGTCGCCGTCGACGTAGTCGTTGCCCGCCATGCCGTAGATCCGGTCGGCGCCGCCGCGGCCGAAGATCGAGTCGTCGCCGGGCGTGCCGATCAACCGATCCGCGTTACGCGTGCCGCGGATCGTCTGCGCGCTCGTCGTGTCGTTGTCGGGCTCGGCGGGGATCGCGATGACGGTCTCGCAGCCGCTGAGGACGTCGCGCGTGGGCGCGTCGACCTCGACGTAGACGGTGTCGTTGCCGTCGCCGCAGTTGACGATGTCCGCGCTGTCGTCGGCGGCGCGGATGACGTCGTCGCCGGGCCCGCCGTCGAAGGTGTCGATGCCGTTGCCGCCGACGAGCTCGTCGTTGCCGGCCTCACCGAGTAGCTCGTCCATGCCCGAGCCGCCGTCGAGCTTGTCGTTGCCGTCGCGGCCGTAGAGGTGGTCGTTGCCGGCGTCGCCCTTGATGACGTCGTCGCCCTCGTCGCCCTCGAGGCGGTCGCCGGCGCGGCCGCCGTCGATGAGGTCGTTGCCCGGTCCGCCGCGGATTCGCTCGGAGCCGGTCTCGCCGTAGAGCTCGTCGTCGCCGTCACCTCCGAGGATCAGCTGGTCCGAGCCGCGCCCGCCGCGGATGAGGTCGTCGCCGGACCCGCCGTCGAGCAGCTTGTCGTCGCCGAAGCCCTTCTCGATGATCGTGTCGTTGCCGTTGCCGCCGGAGATCGTGTCGTCGCCGTCGCCGCCGTCGAGCGCGTCGTCGCCGTCCTCACCCTGCAGCGTGTCGTTGCCGGTGCCGCCGTTGAGATTGTCGGCACCGGGACCGCCGCGCATCTCGTCGTCGCCGGTGCCACCGATCATCAGGTCGTCGCCCTCGTCGCCGCTGATCCCGTCGCTGTTGTTGCCGCCCGACAGCGTGTCGTTGCCGGGTCCGCCGGCGAGCACGTCGCGCCCGCGGCCGCCGCGCAGCAGGTCGTCGCCGCCGAGGCCCTCGATCCGGTCATCGCCGCGCGTGCCGGTCAGCCGGTCGGGACCATCGGTGCCGGTCATGAGCGCGAGGCCCGGCTGTACGACGAGGTCGCGCGGCGTCGTGCCGGGCAGCTTGACGAGACCGATGCGGCCACGCGAGAAGGGGCTGATCAGCGACACCGAGGCGGCGCCCCCGTCGGCGACGACGATCCGGCTGGCGTCGGGATACCACGCCGCGCGGCCGGGCCCGCGGGCGGCGACGATGCGCCGCACCTTGGCCTTGCGCAGCTCGACGATCGCGCCCGACCTGCCGCCCCGAGCGGCGCCGACCACGGCGCGCGAGCGTCCCGGCGACAGCGTCAGCGCGCCGCCCGCGCCGTCGGGCAGCCTGATGGCCTTCTTGCGCACCCGGCGCTGGCCGGGCGCGATCACGCGCAGGCGCCCTCGCGCGGTGACGTATGTGAGTCCGTTGTCGGCGATCGCCACGCCGGTCGCGCCCTTGAGCTTGACGAGGCGCAGCAGCCTCGCCGACCCGAGCGAGACCATCGCCACCCGGCCGGTGCGCAGCGTCACGGCGGCGTTCGAGCCGTTGTTGGCGACGGCGAGCTGGGCGCCCTCGCCACGCAGCTCGATCACGCCGCGCGGCGCGAGCGTCTGGGCGTCGAGCACGAGCAGCTGCGCCCCGCGTACGACGTAGAGCGTCCCCCCGCCCGGCGAGAGGACGAGATCGGAGATCTCCGGCGGCCCGCCGCCGAGCGCGCTGCGACCGGTCTCCAGCCGCGTGTTGACGTCGACGGCGACGATCTCGCCGCCCGCCGAGACGTAGCCGCGCGCGCCGTCCCGCGACACGGCGACCGCGCGTGCCGGCCCGGGCAGCGCGAGCCGTGCGACGACCTTATTGGCGGGAATGCCGAGGAAGGCGAGCTCCGGCGTGCCGGTCGCCACGAGCACGACGCGGGCCTGTGCGGCGGGTGCCGCGACGGCGAGCACGAGGGCCAGCCCGAGCAGCGTCACGGCCCCTGGCAGGAACCCACGCCCGAACATCCTCCTGCCCCTGCGGTCGCTCATTCGCACTACACAGATACCGCACGAGGACCAAACGGATCGCCGGTTGGCGCAGATGCGATGCTTGCGGGCATGACCGCGCCGACCGTCGCCGCCCTGCACACGACGCCCATCAAGGGCCTGCGCATCATCGCGCGCGAGGCGATCGAGCTGACGGCGGCAGGCGTCGCCGACGACCGCCGCTTCCATCTCGTCGACGAGCGCGGGCGAATGGTCAACGGCAAGCAGCTCGCCGGGCTCCACGAGATCGTGGCCACGCTCGAGGGCGACGAGCTCGCGCTCGCCTTTCCCGACGGCACGCGGATCGCGGGCCCGGTCGCGCTCGGCCACGAGGAGCTGGCCACGACGTTCTTCTCGCGCCCAGAGCCGGCGCGCGAGCTGCTCGGCGACTTCGGCCCGGCGCTGTCGGCGCACGTCGGCCGCCCCGTGCGGGTGGTGCAGGGCATCCAGCGCAAGGCGCTCGATCGCGGCCGCACGGGCGCGGCGAGCCTCATCTCGCGGGCGTCGCTGCACGCGCTCGAGCGGCTCTCCGGCGAGGCGGTCGACGCGCGCCGCTTCCGCATGCTGATCGAGGTCGACGGGCTCGCCGAGGCGCATGAGGAGGACACCTGGGTCGGCCAGACGCTGCGCGTCGGCGCCGCGACCATCCGCGTGCGCGGGCACGTCGGGCGCTGTCTCGTCACCCAGCGCCATCCCGAGAGCGGCACCTCGGACCTGCCGACGCTCGACCTCCTGCGCTCCTACCGCGGCGACCTCGACACCACCGAGCCGCTGGCGTTCGGCGTCTACGGCGAGGTGCTCGAGCCCGGCGGGGTCGCCGTGGGGGACGCGGTCGCCGTCACGCCTGCGCGATGAACGCGCGCACGTCGGCGTTGAAGCGCTGCGGTTGCTCGAGCATCACCATGTGCCCCGTGTCGGCGTAGAGGACCTTGCGCGCGTCGGCGATCAGCCACTCGAACTCCGACGCGTCGCGCACCGGCACGAGGCGATCCTCCTCGCCCCATACGATCAGCGCCGGGCAGCCGATCTCGCCGAGCCGGTCGCGGATCGGGTAGGCCGTCATCGCCTCCAGCGCGTCGTCGAAGCCCGGCTTGCCGGCGCCGCGGGCCTGCTCGAGGATGAGCGGCCCGGAGAGCCGCTCGGGATGCTGGGCGACGAGCAGCAGCAGGCTGCGGCGCAGGCGCCGGCTGCGCACCACGAGGTCGGTGTGCGACGCCAGCCGGCCGAGCCCGAAGAAGAGGATGTTCTCGGCGCGGGCGCGCAGGCCGCGCTTGCGCTCGTGGCGCATGTGGCGCAGCGACAGCCCGGCGGCGGCGACGAGCACGAGGCGGTCGACGCGGTCGGGGAAGCGGATCGCCATCTCGCAGCCGACGAAGCCGCCCATCGAGTTGCCGACGATCGTCGCCCGCTGCACGCCGAGCTCGTCGAGCAGCTCGACCACCATCCGCGCGTAGCCGCTGACCGAGATCGGGTCGGCCGGCATCGGCGACTCGCCGAAGCCCGGCAGGTCGAGCGCGATGACGCGGTGGTCGGCGGTCAGCGGCGGGATGCTCTCCAGCCAGTTCTGCCAGCAGCCAGACAGGCCGTGCAGGAAGACGACCGCTGGACCCTCGCCGATGTCGAGCGCGTTGACGGGGCGGTCGCGAACCCGGATCCAGCGCAGGTGCGAGCGCCAGTCGACGTCCATCCAGGCCGGCCGGGCGGCGGCACGTCCCACCGGTTCGCCGCTAGCTGGCGATGGCGGGCGACTGCTCCCCCGTCGGCTGCTGCTCACCGGGGGCCTCGTCGAGGAAGGCCTTCACGTCGGAGTTGAAGCGCGCGGGTCGCTCCATCATCGAGACGTGGCCCGTGTCCTTGTAGATGATCTTGCGCGAGTCCGGGATCAGCTCCTCGAAGATCGCGGCGTCCTTGACCGGGACGAGGATGTCCTTGTCGCCCCAGAGGATCAGGGTCGGGCACGCGATCTTCTCGAGGCGATCGCGCAGCGGGTAGCGGCACATCGCCTCCAGCGCATCGGAGAAGCCGGGCTTGCCCGAGCCCTTGACCTGCTCGACGGCGAGCGGCCCCGGCAGATCCGCCGGGCGCGCGGCCACGAGCAGCAGGAGCGCGGCGCGCAGCCGCGGACGCAGCGCGAACTGATGTGAGCGCGAGGCGAAGTGCCCCAGGGAGAAGAACACGACGTTCTCGGCCTTGTTGCGCAGGCTGTGTGTGCGGGCGGTGCGGACGGACTCGATGCTCAGGCCGGCCGCCGCGACGAGCACGAGCCGCTCGACCCGCGCGGGGTTCCGGATTGCCAGCTCGGCGCCGATGAAGCCGCCCATCGAGTTGCCGACGATCCGCGCCGAGTCGATGTCGAGCTCCTCCATCAGCTCGTCGATCGTGTCGGCGTAGCCGCTGATCGAGATCTCCTCGGCGGGCATCTCGGACTGTCCGAAGCCCGGCAGGTCGACGCCGATCACACGATGGTCGCGGGCGAAGAGCGGAAGCTGCTCGAGCCAGTTCTGCCAGCAGCCCGAGAGCCCGTGGATGAAGATGAGCGGCTCGCCGGAGCCGATGTCGACGATGTTCATCCAGCGGTCCTGGACGCGGACCCAGCGCAGGTGCTCCTGCCAGTCGACGTCCATCCACTCCGAGCGGCCGACGGCGCCGTAGGCATCGGCCTCTGTTGTGCGTTGTGTCACAAGACCACCTTACCCGGCTTGGCGCGCTCGAATCATCCATTGCGCGCCGCCTGCATCCGCTCGGCGAACGCGCCCTGGTCGGCCGCGGCCAGGCGCCCGGTCAGGGCGTCGAGCTCGTCCTGCAGGCCGTCCTCGTCGACGGCGCCGAGCATCCCGTCGAGCATGTCGTCGTCGACCGCGCGGAGGAGCTTGATCATCTCGCGCTGCGTGCGCCCCTCGAGCTCGACGGCGAAGCGCAGCAGCGGCGCCCACATGCCCTGCTCGTGCGCGGCGCGCACGATCTGGGCGAGGATCGAGCGGCCGAAGCCGGTGCCCAGCGCGGCGACGCGGCGCCGCGAGGCGGCGGGCAGCAGCGGCAGCAGCGTGAGCAGCTCGGGCCACAGGCCCTGCTGCGTGGCGGCGTCGACGATCGACGACAGCACGGGGCGGGTCTGGATCGGCTTGAGCTTGGCGAAGCGCGCCCGGCTCGCCTCGCCCATCGCCCGCGTGACGGGCAGCACGTCGGCCCACAGGTTGTCGCGCTGGGCGGCCTTGACCATGCCGGCGAGGACGTCGTCGTCCTGCGCGGCGGCGATGTCGCCGAGCATCCCGCGCTGGGCGTCGGAGACGTGGCGCAGCACGTCGAGCGCCTCGCGCCAGAGGTCGCGCTCCGTGGCCGTGCGCATGATGTCGTGCAGGCGCTCCTCGGGGATGATCGCCACGAGCGCACCGAGCGAGCCCTTGGACTCGACGACGTAGGCGGTGCGCAGCAGCGAGGCGTCGTCGATCTCGCGCAGCGCCGCCGTCAGCGCCGCCTCCGAGAGGTGGCCCACGAAGCCGCCCATCGTCACGTGGTCGCCACGGTCGGTGAGCTCCTTCGTGATCGACGCGATCTGGCGCGGCGGGATCTCGGCGATGACGCGGCTCGCGCGGCGCGGGTCGATCTGCTCGGCGACCTCGGCGAGAAACGGCGTCGGCAGATGAGCGGCGATGTCGACCGCCCGCGACGGCTCGATCAGCCCGGTGACGCGCGCGGCCAGCAGCGGCCCGAAGGCGCGCTCGCCGATCGTCGCGGTGATCTTCGACGGCACGAGCTTCGTCGCCGACGCGACGCGCTGCAGCTGCTGGCGGTCGGCATCGAACATCGTCGCCGAGGCCTGCTCGCGCACGTCGCGGATGTCCTGCCAGGCGACGTCGCGCAGGTAGCCGATCTCGGCCGGCTCGGCGCCGAGCAGGCGGGCGAGCTTGACGATCTCGACATCGGCCAGGGCGCGCGTCATGGGCGGGCGATGACCGTCGTCATCAGCCGAAGAGGATCTTGCGGACCGACCCGCGCACGAGCCGGGGCACGAAGTTCAGCGAGTCCTCGACGCCCTCGCGCAGCTCCTCCTGGCCGCGCGCCTTGGCGTCCTGCAGGAGGTCGGCGAGCGCGAGCAGCTGCTCGTCGCTGAGATGGTGAAGCCCGTCGGGAAGCGGCCCGCCCAGCTCTGCCTCGAGAATGTCGACCGCGTCGTCCATCGTTCGCCTCGAGGGTATGTCGGCGCGGCGCCGCGTTCGGATCAGGACGTGAACCGCCGCGCCGGGGCCGCCGTAGGAGTCCGCACGATGAGTCCCGCTCGCCTGTCCGCGCTGGACGCCGCGTTTCTCTCGCTCGAGTCGCCCGAGGCGCCGATGCACGTCGGCTGGGCGGCGCTGTTCGCGCCCCCGGCCGCCGGACCGCGGCCGACCTTCGAGACTATGCTCGCGCACATCGAGTCGCGGCTGGGACGGGCCCCGCGCTACCGCCAGAGGCTGGCGTCGGTGCCGCTCGGCCTCGGCGATCCGGTGTGGGTCGACGACCCGTCGTTCGCCGTCGCCGACCACGTCCGCCAGGCCGCGCACGGCGACTTCGACCGGCTCGTCGACGAGGTGCTCTCGGCCCCGCTGGCGCACGACCGGCCGCTGTGGGAGCTGTGGATCGCCGAGCAGCTCGACGACGGAATGATCGGCGTGGTCGGCAAGGCGCACCACTGCCTCGTCGACGGGCTCGCCGCCGTCGAGCTGATGGCGCTGCTGCTCGACGCGTCGCCGGACATGGCCGGGGCCGGCGCGAGCGAGCCCGACGCGTTCGACGCCTGGCTGCCGCGGGCGCTGGCGCTGGTGAGCGAGGCGCTGTCGCAGCAGCTCGGCGAGGCGCGGCGGGTGGCGGCCCTGCCGCTGGGATGGGCGCGCGCGCCTGGCGCCGCGGTCGACGGGGCGTGGCGCGCGGCGAGGGCCCTGGCCCAGTCCGCCGCCCCGGTCGCGCCGCGCAGCCGCCTCAACGGGACGATGTCGCCGTTGCGCCACCTCGCGACGCACTCGCGCCCGATGGAGGATCTGAAGGTCATCAAGCGGCGCTTCGGAACGACCGTCAACGATGTCCTGCTCGCCGTCAGCGCGGGCGCCCTGGGCACGCTCGGCGAGCCCGGCGAGATCAAGGCGATGGTGCCGGTCAGCGTCGAGGCACCCGACGAGCGCTGGGGCAACCGGATCGCGTTCGTCTTCCTCGCCCTGCCCTGCCCGGAGGCCGACCCGGTCTGGCGGCTGCGCGACGTCCACGTCGCGATGCGCTCGCGCAAGCGGGCCGGCGTGCCGGAGGGCGCCGACACCGTGCTCGGCGCGCTGGCGCTCGCGCCGCGCCCGGTGCGCCGCGTGACATCGCGGGTGATCGCCAGCCCGCAGCTGTCGAACCTGACGATCTCGAACATCCCCGGGCCGCAGTTCCCGCTGTACCTGCTCGGCTGCGAGGTCAAGCACGCCTATCCGGTCGTGCCGCTGACCAACCGCCATCGGTTGTCGATCGGCATGACGTCGATCCACGAGCGCGCATGCTTCGGCGTCTACGCGCACGGTGAGCTCGCCGACGACGCCGACCGCATCGCCGACGGGATCGGCTCGGGCCTCGAGGCGGCGCCATGACGCTGCTGCTGACCGGCGCGACGGGCTTCGTCGGGATGGAGCTGCTGGCCCGGCTCGTCAACGCGCCCGCCGCCTGCGCCACGCCCGTGGTCGCCTTGATCCGCGCCGAGGACGACGCTCACGCGACGCGGCGACTGCACGAGACGCTGTCGGTGTTCGGCGCGGTCGAGCCGTACGCGCAACGGGTGACCGCCGTCGCCGGAGACCTCGAACGGCCGGGCCTCGGGATCGACCCGCGGCTCGCGCGGTCCGTCAGCGAGATCGTCCACGGCGCGGCGTCGGTGTCCTTCGAGCTGGGGCTCGACCGCTCTCGGGCGATCAACGTCGAGGGCACGCGCCGGGTGCTCGCATTCGCCGCGCGCTGCCCGCGGCTACGGCGGTTGACTTACGTCTCGACGGCGTACGTGGCGGGTGAGCACCGCGGCGTGTTCGCGGAGGACGACTACGACCTCGGCCAGCGCTTCCGCAACCCCTACGAGCGGTCGAAGTTCGAGGCCGAGGGCCTCGTGCGGGCAGCGAGCGCGGCCGGCCTGCCGGTGAGATCGTGCGGCCGAGCATCGTCGTCGGCGACCGCCACAGCGGCTGGACCGCGTCGTTCAACGTCCTGTACTGGCCGTTGCGCGCGCTCGCGAAGGGCGCCTACCCGATCCTGCCGGCGCGTTGCGACGCGCCCGTCGACGTCGTTTCGGTCGACTACGTCGCCGACGCGATCTGCGCGCTGCACCGCATGCCGTCCGCGGCCGGCGGCACGTTCGCACCCACCGCATCCGAGCACGCGAGCAGCATCGGCGAGCTGCTCGACCTCGCCGTCGGGCGCTTCGGCTGCCGGCGCCCGACGCTCGTGTCGCCCGCGCTGTACGGGCGGGTCGTGCATCCGCTGGCGAGCCGCTTCGGCCCCGCCCGCCGGCGGCGCTTCCTGCGCGCGACCTCGACCTACCTGCCCTACTTCGCGATGCACGTCCGCTACGACGACGCCCGCGCCCGGGCAGCGCTCGGCGCGGCGATCGCGCCCGCGCCGCTGGACACCTACTTCGACCGCCTCGTCGACTACGCGCTGCTCGCGTGCTGGGGCGCTCGACCGATCGGCAGGGCCGGTGCGCTGGATGCGCTTCCACTGCGGCACAGCGGTGCCGCGCAGCTGGCCGGGGTTTAGGGCCTGGCGGTCCTGCCGATCCCTTGACGGACGGTTGCCTGCGCGAGGATTACGCGCTCGTGCGGTCCAGGTGCTGCAGGAGCTCGTGGGCGGCGAGTGAGACACTGCTCGCGGTCGTGAGCGGCGTCGAGCCACCCAGCAAAGCCGCGCCGATCGTCGTCGGCGGCGAGGCGCTGTTAGTAACCGCCGCGCCAGATGCCGTCGGCGGGCTTGGGCGGCAGCACGTCCCAGCCCTCCATCACATGTTCGATGCGTTCGTTCTTGGCGAACGCCGTGTGGACGTTGCCGTTGAACGTGAAGGTGATCTCCTCCTGGCCGGTGTTGAGCATGTCCACCCCGTAGACGTGGTCGACCTCGATGTCGTGCTCCTTGAGCAGCTTGTGGGCCCGATCCTGATCGGAGCCCTCGGGGTAGCGCCCGCCCATCTTCACCGGCATCGCGCGAGCGTACTGCCAGGCGCCGGCGTTCGCCAGCCGCAACCGCGCCGCTTATACGAGGTCGCGGCGCTTCAGGCGCACGGCTGCCGCGGTGAAGAACGCCGCGATCCAGCCGAGCATGACGAGCACCGCCACGGCGGGCGACAGCAGCGGCGTGTCGTCGCCGAACGGCTCGACGTCCTGGATGCCGGCGGGTGCGCCCTGCGTCGGCCCGAAGCGCGCGACCTCCGGCACCAGGCCGAACAGTGCCGGCTCCATGACGAAGCCGATGATGAGCACGCCGATGATCGCGACGACCTGGTTGCGGATCAGCCCGCCGATGCAGACGCCCAGCCCGCCGACGAGCGCGGCGACGAGCAGGTTGCGCCACAGCACGTCGAGCAGGTCAGACAGCGCGACCGTGTCGAAGCCGCGCGAGGACAGGATGATCGTGCCGACGAGCATGATCGTCGCGGTCACGATGAGCGACAGCACGACGCCGGCGGCCGCGTAGGCGACCACCTTGGCGCCCATCATCCGCAGTCGGTCGGGCGCGGCGAGCACTGTGCCGGTGATCGTCCTGTGGCGCCACTCGCCGGCCATCCCGATGACGCCGAGCAGCATGATGAACAGGCCCGTGAAGTCGGCGGTGAAGAGATCGCGCGCGTCCTGCGGACCGCTCTCGTCGCTCAGCAGGCCGGTCAGCACGACGACCAGCAGCGACAGCGCAAGCGAGGCGCCGACGAGCGCGACGAACGTTCGCGTCGTGCGCAGCTTGAGCAGCTCGGCGCGCAGCAGCGGGCTCACGGTGCGGTCAGCTCTCCGGTCAGCGCCAGGAACGCCTGCTCCAGCGAGCGCGTCTGCGGGGCGAGGGCGACGAGGTAGACGCCCGCGTCGCCGGCGACGACGCCGACCTCCTCGGGGCTGGCGCCCGGGACGAGCAGTCCGTCACCGGAGCGCTGGACGGTGAAGCCGGCGGACCTCAGCGCCCGCGACAGGCGCTCGTCGTCCTGGGCGCGAACGGCGGTGACGAGACCCTCGTCGCCGCCGAGCACGGACTCGAGCGTGCCGTGGCCGCGCAGCCGCCCGCGCGAGATGACCACGACGTCGTCGACCGACTGGGCGACCTCGGAGAGCAGGTGGCTGGAGACGAGCACGGCGCGCCCGCGCGAGGCCTGCTCGCGGAGGAGGCCGCGCATCCACACGATGCCGGGCGGGTCCAGGCCGTTGGTCGGCTCGTCGAGGATCAGCACCTCCGGATCGCCGAGCAGCGCGGCGGCGATCCCGAGCCGCTGGCGCATCCCCATCGAATAGCCGCCGACGCGGCGGTTGGCGGCCTCGGTCAGCCCGACGTCGGCGAGCACGGTGTCGACGCGCGCGAACGGGTGCTCGCCGGTGGCGGCGAGCACGCGCAGGTGGTTGCGCGCGGTGCGGCCGGGGTGAAAGGCCGCGTCCTCGAGCACCGCGCCGACCTTCGTGCTCGGCCGCTCGAGCTCGTCGTAGTTGTGCCCCTCGAACGTCGCGGTCCCGGCGCTCGGGCGCACGAGGCCCAGCAGCGCGCGCAGCGTCGTGCTCTTGCCGGCGCCGTTGGGTCCAAGGAAGGCCGTCACGCGCCCGGCTTCGATGTCGAAGCTCAGGTTGTCGACGGCGAGAACGGAGCCGAAGCGCTTGGAGAGGTCGCGTACCTCGACGGGAGCCATTCGCCCCTCATGATGGCGCACCCGCTTGCGCGGCCGCCAAGCGCAGGCCGCACGGTGTTGCGCCGAGTGCCGTGCGAAGGCTGAGTGGCGCCTTCAGCGGTCTCAGCCCGCGAAAGGCGCCACTCGCCGAAGCTCGGCCACGGGGGGCGCGGCGTGGGACCAGCTGACCATCTCCGGCAGCGGATCAGCCGAAGTCGATCACGCTGCGGATGCCGTCCTGCGCGTGCATGAGGTCAAAGCCCTTGTTGACCTCGTCGAGCGTGATCCGGTGCGAGATGAAGGCGTCGACGTCGATCTCGCCGTCGAGGTAGCGCTGCACGAGCTGCGGCACCTGGTCGCGGCCCTTGACGCCGCCGAACGACGATCCCGCCACGCGGCGGCCGGTGATCAGCAGCCGCGGGACGATCGCGACCGTCTCTCCTTTGCCGGCGACGCCGCACATCGTCGCCAGGCCCCAGCCCATCCGCGCCGACTCGACGGCCTGGCGCATGACGTCCACCAGGCCGGTCGCCTCGATCGTGTAGTCGGCGCCGAAGCCTCCGGTCATCTCGAGGATCCCCTCGACTACCCCGTCCCCACCCGCCCCCGCCAGCATCACGTCGGTCGCGCCATGGTGGCGGGCCATCTCGAGGCGCTCCTCGGAGAGGTCCACGCAGACGATGCGCTCGGCGCCCTGCAGCCGCGCGCCGGCGACCGCGCCGAGGCCGACCATGCCCGCGCCGAAGACGACGACGGTCGAGCCCTCCTCGACCTTGGCGGTGTACATCGACGCGCCCAATCCCGTCGACAGCCCGCAGGCGAACAGGCAGGCGCGATCGAGCGGCGCCTCGGGCGAGACCTTGGCCAGGGCGATCTGTGGCATGACCGTGTACTCCGCGAACGTCGAGGTTCCCATGAAGTGCCGGATCGGCTCGCCATTGCGTGACAGCCTTGTCGTCTGATCGGGTAGGTACCCTCGCCCTTGCTGATCGCGAATCGCCAGGCAGATGTTCGTCTTCGGGCTCTCACAGTGCACGCACTCGCGGCACTGCGGCGAGAAGAGCGTCACGACGTGGTCGCCGACCTGCAACGAATCGGCCCCCTCGCCGATCGCCTCGACCACCCCCGCGCCCTCGTGACCGAGCACCGCCGGGGCATAGCCGGACGGATCGACGCCCGACGCCGTGTACATGTCGGTATGGCAGACGCCACACGCCACGAGGCGCACGAGCACCTCGCCCTGCTTGGGCTCCTCCAGGTCGAGCTCCTGCACGACGAGAGGCTGGCCGAACTCCTCGAGAACCGCGGCGCGCATACGCATGCGCGGCAACCTACCCGCTGAGATGGCCGTCGGCTCCAACAGCGAGCCCCTGCGCACCGAGCTGGCCGCCGCCCTGCCCGACCGGCCCTTCGAGCTGCGCTTCTGGGACGGTAGTTGCCTGCCCTCCACGGTCGGCGACGGCGGCCCGGTCCTCGAGGCGCGCTCGCCGCGTGCGGTCGCCCACGCGCTGCTGGCGCCGGGCCAGCTCGGCCTGACCCGCGCCTACGTCTCAGGCGAGCTGACGGTCGACGACCTCGACAAGGTGCTCGACCTGCTGCGCGACTGGACGCCGCCGCCGATCGACGCGAGCCGGCGGCGACGGCTGCTGCTCGGCGCGCTGCGCGCGGCCGGGCTCATGCGCCCGCCGCGGCCACCGGCCGTCGAGCTGCGCCCGCGCGGCGCGCGCCACAGCATCCAGCGCGACGCGCGCGCGGTGCGCCACCACTACGACGTCGCCAACGACTTCTTCGCGCTCTTCCTCGACGCCTCGATGACGTACTCGTGCGCGATCTTCGCCGACCCCTCGCGCGACGACGAGCCGCTCGAGTCGGCGCAGGAGCGCAAGCTCGAGACGATCTGCCACAAGCTCGCGCTGACCCCCGGCGAGCGGGTGCTCGACGTCGGCTGCGGCTGGGGCAGCTTCGCCATCCATGCCGCCACCCGCCATGGCGCCGACGTGGTCGGCATCACGCTCTCCGAGCCGCAGGCGGCCCTGGCGCGCGAGCGGGCCGCAGCGGCGGGCGTCGCCGATCTCGTCGACATCCGCATCGCGGACTACCGCGAGATGGGCGAGGAGCAGTTCGACGCGATCGCCAGCATCGGGATGGTCGAGCACGTCGGCGGCGCGCGCCTCGACGAGTATGCGGCCGCGCTCGCGCGATCGCTCGTGCCCGGCGGGCGGCTGCTGAACCACGGCATTGCGCGGCTGCGCGCCGACGAGGCCGAGGCGGGCGCCTTCTCCGAGCGCTACGTCTTCCCCGACGCCGCCCCGATGCAGCTCTCCAGGGTCCAGCTCGCGCTCGAGCGCGCCGGCTTCGTCACCGAGCACGTCGAGGGCTACGCAGAGCACTACGCGCGCACCCTCGCGCACTGGGAACGGCGGCTGGACGAGCACGCCGCAGAGGGCGAGCGGATCGCCGGCGCGCAGCGGATGCGCGTCTGGCGGCTTTACCTGCGCGCCGCGCGCAGCGGCTTTCAGACCGGCTTCGCGTCGATCTATCAGGTGCGCTGCCGGCGTCCGTGACCTGCGGCTCGGGCGCCGACGGACGGCGGTCGAGGGTGCAGACGGGCACGACGACGACGTCGTAGGCAACCGCCGAGCGTCGCGACCGCCGTGAGGGCGGCGGCCAGGCAGCTGGTCCAGCGTGCGCGCGCCATCGTGGCGCGGCGGTACCCGTCCGCGCGCGAGCGCGAACGGTCGTCAGCCGCTGAGCTGGCCCGGCGCTGCGACGACGATCGCGACGTGGCGCTGGCCGCCGGCGAGCGGGCGCCGCCACGGGCCGTCGCCGTCGAGCTCGTCGCCGCGGTCGAGCAGCAGCGCCGCGAGGCAGCGCGCGTCCTCTATGCGCTGCGGCGGCGAGCGGTAGGAGCGCGTCGGGCGGTTGGTGAGCGGTCCGCTCACGCGGTCGTCGACGACCACGTGGTAGAGCGGGCCGAGCGTCAGCTCGAGCTGCTCACCACCGTCGTCGGCTGATTCCCCCATGCCGCCAACGCTAACCGCTGGCGGCACGCGGGTTCGTCAGGCGGCCGCCGCGGTCTTCGCGGGCTTCTTCGCGCCGGCGAGCTTGGCCTGCTGGCGCTCGGGCGTGATCCGCACGACGTTCTTGGCGATCCCGACCTTCTCCATCGCCCAGATGAGCATCGCGGAGATGTCGACCTCGAACCTGCCCAGGCCCTGGCGCGCCGAGCGCGGGAAGGCGTGGTGGTTGTGGTGCCAGGACTCGCCGAACGTGAAGATCGCCAGCCAGGCGACGTTCGTCGACTTGTCCTCGACGTCGAAGCGGCGCTTGCCGAAGAAGTGACAGATCGAGTTGATCGACCATGTCACATGGTGGATGAAGAAGATGCGCACGAAGCCGGCCCACAGCAGGGTGTAGAGGGCGGCGGTGAGCGAGAAGCCGTGCAGGATGAAGCCGGCGACGAAGGGGATCGCGAGGCTGAGGCCGACGAACCAGAGGAAGTGGCGGCTGATCCAGCGCATGCCCTTGTCCTCGGTCAGATCGCGAGCGTACTTGCGAAACTCGGCCGAGCCCTGCGTCCTGGTCAGCCAGCCGGAGTGGGCGTGCCACAGGCCACTGAGGCCCGAGCCGTGGCCGACGTGCGGGCTGTGCGGATCGCCCTCGACATCGGTGTGGGCGTGGTGTAGGCGGTGGTCGGCGACCCACGCGATCGGCGGGCCCTCGACCGCCATCGACCCTGCGATGGCGAAGGCGTATTCGACCGGCTTGCTCACCGAGAACGCGCGGTGCGTGAGCAGGCGGTGATATCCGACCGTGATCCCGAATCCCGTGATCGTGTACATGACCACCAGAATCGCCAGATCAATAGCTCCGACGGCCTTGTTCCAAAGCAGGACGATCGCGACGATGAACGCGACGAACGGCAGGACCACGGCGCCGAGATTGGTGTAGCGCTGAAGAGTTGGCATGCATTTGAGGCTACAGACTGAAGTTTGGGCTTTCTTGTCGAGTTTCTGCTACCAGCAGCCTCACAATCTGTAGGTTATGCGCAGATGCAAGAAATTCCGCCCGCGGTAGCAGGGGTTTTGCGCCCGGTTCTCCCGGACCTCGCCGCGGAGACGATCCGCGCAATCGGCCGCGAGGTACCCGACTACTCGCGCCCGCTGGAGGGTCGCCTGGGCGTCACGCTGCGCTACGGCACCGAGCGCGCGCTGGGCCGTTTCGTGGACTCGATCGAGGCACCGGCGGCGGTCAGCGAGCGCGACCGGCGCATCTACTTCGAGCTCGGCCGCCTGGAGATGCGCGAGGGCCGCACGCTCAACGCGCTGCTCGCCGCCTACCGCGTGGGCGCGCAGATCGCGTGGCGGCGGTTCGTCGAGGCCGGCGTGCGGGCAGGCCTGGACCCACCGATCCTCTACCGCCTCGGCGAGGCGATCTTCGCCTACATCGACGAGATCTCCGGGGAGTCGATCGAGGGCGACGCCGCCGAGCAGTCCGCCGCCGCCGGCGAGCGCCAGCGCCGCCGCGCGCAGCTCGTCTTCCTGCTCGCCGCGCAGCCCCCCGCCGCGGCGGAGGAGGTGCGCGCCGCGGCGATCCGCGCGGGGTGGCGGCCGCCGGCGCTGGTCGCGGCGCTGGTGGCGGAGGGGATCGACTCCGAGCGCCTGGCGAGCCGGCTCGGTCCTGGCGCCGTGGCCGCGCCGCTGGAGAGCCCGGGCGGGCCGCTCGTGCGGCGGCGCGCGGCGAGTGTGCTGGCCTTCGTCCCGGACCCGAGCGCACCGGCGCGGCGGGCACAGCTCGAGCAGTCCGTCGCCGGGCTGCCGGCCGCGCTCGGCCCGGCGGTGGCGCTGGCGGGCGCGCCGCGCAGCGCCGAGCGTGCGCGGCGGGCGCTGGAGCTGCGTAACGCCGGGCTGCTGCCGGGCGACGGGCTCGTGATCGCCGATGACCATGGCGCCGAGCTCGTGCTGCAGGCCGACGCGGCGCTCGCTCGCGAGTTCGCCGCGGCGCGGCTGGCGCCGCTCGCCGAGCTGCGCCCGGGCGTGCGCGACCGGCTGACGGTCAGCCTGACCGCCTGGCTGGACTGCCAGGGCCGCGTCGACGAGACCGCCCGCACGCTCGAGATCCACCCGCAGACCGTGCGCTACCGCCTCAAGCAGCTGCGCGAGGCGTTCGGCGGCGCGCTCGACGACCCCGACGCGCGCTTCGAGCTCGCGCTGGCGCTGCGCGTCCGGACGATCGCACCGGATAGCTAGCGCCCGCGCGCCCGGAACGCTGCGCGGCGCTGCGATCGGTCAATCTCCGCGTCAATGCGCCGTCTCCTCTCCCGCGTCTTCGCGTTCTACTGGGGGGAGGGGATCGCCGACGACGTTCCCGCGCTGACCTACTATCTCGTGCTCTCGCTGGCCCCGTTCGCGCTGGGCCTGGCGGCGCTCGAGGCGCTGCTGCTGAAGGACGTGCTGTCGGCGCTGCAGGTCGTCGACCAGCTCAACCGCTTCCTGCCCGAGACCCTGCACGACGACATCAAGCGCCTCGTGCTCGGCGCGCGCGACGACTCCCCGGTGCTGCTCGGGGTGGCGATCGTCGCGATGCTGTGGACGACGTCGGGCGCGATCGGCGTCATCGAGCGGTGCCTCGCGCGGATCACCGGCGGCCCGCGTCACCACATCGTGGTGGGACGCCTGCGCAACGTGCTGCTCGGCGGCCTCGTGGCGGTTGCGGTCATCCTCGCCTCGCTGAGCATCTCCGTCGCATCGGACTTCAGCTACAAGCTGCGGGCGGACTCGGGCATCCCGGGTCCGACGATCATCGTCGTCAACACGCTCGGTTCGATCCTCGTGTTCGCGGCGATCTACCACTGGGCCCCGCTCGCGCGCATCGGCTGGCGAGCGGCGCTGAAGGGCGCGGTGCCGGCCGGTATCGCGATCCAGGTCGTGCCGGCGATCGTCGGGCTCTACGTCAGTGCGGCCGCCGGGTTCGCGCCGGCCCAGGTCTTCCTGCTGCTGGCGATCGTGCTGCTCGGCCTCTACATCGTGGCGATGGCGATCCTCGTCGGTGCCGGGATCGCGGGGGTGCTCGAGCGCGATCACAAACCCTGATCGATCTTCGCGTGTATCTCCCAGCCGGCCACCGTCCGGATCGTCGACCGGCCGGCCGGCGCCGGCCGCGGGCACTGCGCGTCTGCCGGCTGTGCGATCGCGGCGCGCGCGCCTCCGACCCCGGCTGTCCGCTGGAGCACACGGTCGTCGCCGAAGGATCGTGAGCGCGGGCGGGCCGGCGGGCGTCAGGCCGCCTTCAGCAGCCCCCGCAGGGTCCTCGCCACGTACGCCGGTCGAAGGTGACCTGCTGCCACGTGAAGCGCACGACGCGCCAGCCGAGCAGCATCAGGCGCGCGTCTCTTCGCCGATCGGAATTGAACGCGCGACGGATGGTGTGCGGGTGGCGACCGTCGACCTCGACGATCAGGCTGTGTTGGCGCCAGAGGAAGTCGGCCTCGGCGCCGTCGCCCTCGGGGAAGGCGATCCACACGTTGACCGCGTCGGGTGGGAGCTCGGCGGCACGGCAGATCGCGAGGAACGCCTCCTCGAGTTCGGTTCGTGTCAGCGTGCTGCCGACGAGATGTTCGACGAGCACGGCGCGCAGCAGCTTCGCTCCGCGACGCCCGTTGGCGCGTTCGAGGACGTCGTCGAGCGCGCGCATGTCGAGGATCTGCTGCTGCTCGGCGCGGTCCAGCGCGCGCTCCACCTCACGGCGCGTCGCGTCCTCTGCGACATCGAGGAGGGTGCGGGCGAGGGTGGTGCACGGGATGTTGTCGATGACGGTGACGTCCGCTTGCGTCAGCGTCGCGGCGCTGTGGATGCGGATGCCTGGTCGTCGTCGCGCCTTCGTCGAGCCCGGCGTCGTCACATCGATCCAGCGCCGCATCGCGAGCCGCAGCTCGAACAGGGCGCTCGACGCGCGGTGGCTGGCAGCAGTGCCCGGCGCGCAGGCAAGCGTGGCCGCCATGATCCGCCCCCGTGGTGTGAGCAGCGCCGGCGGCACGACGCTCACGACACCGGCGTGCAGGCCGTGCAAGCGACCGTTCGCTACTCGGTTGCGCACGCCGCTGGCGGAGAGCCCGAGCACGACGATCTGACGAACGGCGATCGCGCCGTGCTGGCGCGAAGCGAGGTCAGCGATGCGGTGGTCGAGGGGGTCTGCCCGAGTTCGTCCTCTATGAGGACGATTTCGCGGCGACCCCTCCATACCCAGCGATGCTCCCGCCGATAACGTGACGAAACAACGCACGGGTGTCACAAACCAGCGCGCGAACACGCGCGGAACGCCGCGGTCGCCGAAGAGCGGGGTTGGCGGCGCGCGCGGCGGTGCGCAGCTCCTGTCAACGCTCCGCCGTCGCGGTGTAGGCGGTGAGCAGCTCCTCGACTACGGCCGGCCGATCGCCGGCGCCGCTCACCCGCGCTTGACGAGCCGACCGACGGCGGCCATCAGCTCGTCGGTGCGGTCGGCCTGCAGCTCGCCTTCGGTCCCGAGCACGCACGAGCGCGCGTGCTCGTCGAGCAGACCGAGCGCGACCTTGTCGAGCGCCGCCTGCGCGGCGGAGATCTGCGTCAGGACGTCGATGCAGTAACGGTCGTCGACGACCATCTTCTCGATGCCGCGCACCTGGCCTTCGATCCGGCGCAGGCGGGCGAGCAGCTGGTCCTTGCTGGCGGTGTAGCCGCGTTCGGTCACGCCGATGATTCTATCGGTACCCCGCGGGGGTATACTAGACCCTGTAGGTGCCAATACCCCGCCCCCCGTATCCGACCGGACGAGAGCTGATGCTTCCAACGCGCGACTACACCGTAGAAGGTATGACCTGCGGGCACTGCCGCAAATCCGTCATCGAAGAGGTCCTGCAGGTCGACGGCGTCAAGGGCGTCGATGTCGACCTCGACAGCGGCAAGGTGACCGTCGCGGGCGAGAGCTTCGCGGACGACGCCGTCGCCAAGGCGATCGACGAGGCGGGCTACACGCTCGTCTCATGAGCGTGGGCGCGCGCGTCGCGTCGTTCAGCGCGCTGCTCGTCGCGATCTTCGCGCTCGCCGTGCTGGCGGGACGCGAGCTCGAACCCGCCACCGAGGCCGCCGGCAGCGCTGATCATGCGGCGTCCGCGGCCGGCGGCGGCGGCTTCGCCCCGCTCACGCTCCCGCCCGAGGCCACCACCGCGACAGTCGATGGCTACGACGTCCAGCTCGACGACGATCGCGGCGACGAAGAGCACCCCGAGCTGCGCTTCACGGTCACACGCGACGGCGCGCCGGTGACCGACCTGCAGCCCTACCTCGGCGCTCGCGGCCACCTCGTCATGCTGCGCGCGAGCGACCTCGCCTACGACCACGTCCACCCACTCGCCGCCGACGAGCTCGCCTTCGCCACCGACGACCTGCAAGCCGGCACGTACCGCGTCTTCATGCAGTTTCGTCACGGCGACGAAGTCCACACAGCGGTCTTCACCCGCGCGGTGACGCCATGAGCACCCCACGCCTCGAGCTGCCGATCAGCGGCATGACCTGCGCGTCCTGCGCGGCGCGCGTCGAGAAGAAGCTCAACCGCCTCGACGGCATCGAGGCGACGGTCAACTACGCCACGGAGCGTGCCTCGGTGGCGTTCGCGCCCGACGCGCCGACGACGCCCGAGGACGTCGTGACCGCCGTCGAGCAGGCCGGCTACGACGCGATCCTGCCGACGACGGGAGCCGATGCGCCGCACGTCGGGCACGACCCGGTCGACGCGCTGCGCCGGCGCCTGATCTTCGCGGCGATCGCCACCGCTCCGCTGCTCGCGCTCGGGATGATCCCGCCGCTGCAGTTCGACAACTGGCAGTGGATCTCGCTGCAGCTCGCCACGCCGGTGCTCGTCTGGTCGGCGCTGCCGTTTCATCGCGCGGCATGGATGAACCTGCGCCACGGCACCGCGACGATGGACACGCTGATCTCGATCGGCACGATCGCCGCGTGGGCGTGGTCGGTCATCTCGCTGCTCTTCCTCGGCGCCGGCGACCCGGGCATGCGCCACGCGCTCTCCTTCGTGCCCGAGCGCGGCGGCCCCGCCGGCGACGTGTACTTCGAGGTGGTCGGCGTCGTCGTGACGTTCCTGCTCGCGGGCCGCTGGTTCGAGGCGCGCGCGAAGCGCAACGCCGGCGCGGCGCTGCATGCCCTGCTCGAGCTCGGCGCCAAGGAGGTCTCGATCCTCGATGCCGACGGCGTCGAGCAACGTGTCCCGATCGACGAGCTGAAGGTCGACCACCGCTTCATCGTCCGGCCGGGCGAGAAGGTCGCCACCGACGGGATCGTCTGCAAGGGGATCTCGGCGATCGACCGCTCGCTGCTGACCGGCGAGAGCGTGCCTGTCGAGGTCCACCCCGGTGAGCCGATCACGGGCGCGACGGTCAACGTCGGCGGCCGGCTGCTGATCGTGCGCGCGACGCGCGTCGGGGCCGACACGCAGCTCGCCCAGATCGGCCGCCTCGTCACCGACGCGCAGACCGGTAAGGCGCCGGTGCAGCGGCTCGCCGACCGCGTGGCCGCGATCTTCGTCCCGGTGGTCCTCGGCATAGCCGCCGCCACGCTCGGCTTCTGGATCGGGGCCGGCGACACCGGCCTGGCGTTCGCGGCGGCCGTCGCGGTGCTGATCATCGCCTGCCCGTGCGCGCTCGGCCTGGCGACGCCGACCGCCCTGCTCGTCGGCACCGGCCGCGGCGCCCAGATCGGCGTGCTCATCCGCGGGCCGGAGATCCTCGAGTCGACGCGGCGCGTGGACACGATCGTCATCGACAAGACCGGCACCGCCACGACCGGGCGGATGAGCCTGCAGAGCATCGACGTCGCCGAGGGCGTCAGCGAGGCGCAGGCGCTGTGGCTCGTCGGCGCGCTGCAGAACGGCTCCGAGCATCCGATCGGCCGCGCGATCGCCGCGGCGGCACAGAAGCTCGAGGCCGCGCCGCCGGCCGAGGTGGAGGACTTCACGAGCCGTCCCGGGCTCGGCGTGCAGGGGACGGTCGCGGGGCGCGCGATCATCGCCGGGCGCCCGGCGCTGCTGGAGAGCGCCGACCCGTCGCTCGCCCTGCCGCCGGAGCTCGAGCGGGCCCGTCGCACCGCCGAGGCCGAGGGCCGCACGGCGATCGCCGCCAGCTGGGACGGCGCGGCGCAGGCGCTGTTCGTCGTCGCCGACACCGTCAAGCCGACCTCGCGCGAGGCCGTCCGGCGGCTGCGCGAGCTGGGTCTGCACACGATCCTGCTGACCGGCGACAACGCGGCGACCGGTCGGGCGGTCGCCGAGCGGATCGGAGCCGACGACGTGATCGCCGAGGTCCTGCCCGCCGAGAAGGCCGCAGTCGTGCAACGCCTGCAGGCCGAAGGTCGTGTCGTGGCGATGGTCGGCGACGGCGTCAACGATGCGCCCGCGCTGGCCCAGGCGGACCTCGGGATGGCGATCGGCACCGGTACCGACGTCGCGATCGAGGCGTCGGACATCACGCTCGTCTCCGGGGACCTGCGGCTTGCCGGCGACGCGCTGCGCCTCTCGCGCCGCACCCTGCGCACGATCAAGTCCAACCTCTTCTGGGCCTTCGCCTACAACGTGGCGGCGCTGCCGCTGGCCGCATCAGGCCTGCTCAACCCGATGATCGCGGGCGTCGCGATGGCGGCGTCGAGCGTCTTCGTGGTCGCCAACTCGCTGCGGCTGCGCCGCTTTCGCGCCGCGCGGGATACGGGCGCCGGAAGCCGGCTCAGCCCTGCAGGCGGCCCTGCTGCGCAGCCCGGCTGACGGCGATCTCCGTCACCGCAGCGGCGACCCAGGCCGCCTCCCACGTCGCGAGTTGATGCTCGAGATCGGCCATGTAGGCGGGGTCGTTGTCGAGGCCGATCGCCATCGCGAGCTCGTGCTCCATGCGCAACAGGTCGAGCTGCTGGCGGACGGCGGCGGGGTCCTCGGATCGCATGACGACCTCTTGCCCTCCATCCGCTCGACCAAACATGTATCACGAGCCGGCGGCAACCGGCATACTGCGCTGGGTGCCCCGTCGTCGCCTGTCGTCCTGCGGGCTGCTCCTGGCCGTATTCGTCGTCTCCGCCTTCGCGCTGTCGGCCTGTGGCGGCGCCGACGAGCCGAGCAGCGCCGGCGCCTCGAAGCAGGACTTCGAGCCGCTGCCCACGCGCAACGCGCGCGCCAAGGCGGTCGAGCCCGTCGCGGGCGAGAGCGGCAAGTACGCCGAGCTGCCGACCGCCGACGGTGCCGATCAGCCGAAGGCCGGCGGCGCCTCGGCGCCGCCGCCGAAGCTGAGGAAGGGCAACGGGCCGATGAGCGACGCCGCGATCTCCAAGGCCGAGGTGCTGAAGGAGGGCGTCGCGCTGCCGCCGATCGAGGCGCCCGAGGAGGTGCGGGCGATCATCGAGGCCGGCAATCAGATCGCGCGCACGCCGTACCTGTGGGGCGGCGGTCACGGCAAGTGGCTCGACACCGGCTATGACTGCTCGGGCTCGGTCTCCTTCGCGCTGGCCAACGCCGGCCTGCTCAACGGGCCACTCGCCTCCGGCCCGCTCATGAGCTGGGGCAAGCCCGGCAAGGGCAAGTGGATCACGATCTACTCCAACCCGGGCCACGTCTGGATGCTCGTCGCGGGCGTGCGCTTCGACACCAGCGGGACCCGCAGGTCGGGCTCGCGCTGGCAGTCCGATCTGCGGCCCACGGGCGGTTACGTGGCGCGTCATCCCCCAGGCCTGTAGCTACCGCGAGTAGGACGCCAGCTTCTTCTTGAAGGTTCTGAAGACCGGCCGTGGCGTCCCGTCGGGGTCGACGAGGCCGGCGTCGAACCGACACCCCCCGCCGCAGCTCGTGCCGTTCTCGATGCCGAAGAAGTTGTAGGAGTAGACGCGCTGTACGCCCCGCGTGCGGTAGCGGCTGGCGTACGTGAACATGTTCTTGATCCGCGAGGACTGGCGCGACTCGGAGTACGGAAAGGACTTGCCGAAGCTCGCCAGCGCGCCGGTCTCCGTGAACCAGAACTTCGTGCGCTTGTTGTAGCGCCGCACGGTGTTGATGATCTTCGCGGTGCCGCGCGAGCGGCTGCGGTTGACGTCGGAGTAGTTGTGGATGCCGACGATCGTCAGCCGCTTGCGCCAGGTCGGGCTCAGGCGCGCGTAGAACGAGCGGATGTAGCGATCCGAGCCGGCCTGGTCGAGGATGTCCAGGCCGACGACCGCGCACGAGCGACAGCGCCGCTTGACCTCTCGGTACATGCTCTTGTAGTACGACACGGCGTTGCCGATCCGGTTCCAGGTCTCCTGCGTCTTGTGGTTGACCTCGTTCCAGGCGCCGAAGTCGCGCACGCCGAGCGCACGGAAGTGGCGCACGAGCTTCTTGACGTCGCTGCGGTAGCGCGACGTCGAGACGACCTTGCCGCGCTTGGAGCGCAGATCCGCCGTTGAGATGTGGATCAGCGTCGACACCTTGGCCCGTCGCGCGGCGCGCACGAACGTTGTCGCCTTCTCGAGCTCGGTCGGGTTGCGCATGATGTCGGCCGGCACGAAGTAGCGCGTGCGCTTGATCTTCAGCTGCTGGAAGTGGGGGCTCTCGAACATCCTGGGGCTCTGGTCGGCGACCCCGACGCGGATCGAGCTGCGTGCCATCGCCGGCGAGGCCGGGAGGAGGACGAGGATCGCCAGAAGCGAAAGCAGGATCTTTGTGCGCATGCGTTCTCCAACCAGATGGGGGACACGGAAGTTGCGGCCCGGGTGGGCTTGTGCGAAGTTCTCACGACACATGAGAGCACGCGCCACGCGGCGGGATTCAGGCGAAAGCGGCGTGCCTGGGCCGTGCCGTCGCCGGGGTCGATCTCGACGAGATCGGCCGCCCGCGGTACGAACGACGGCAGCCGCGTGAACATCAGCCGGGCCAGGCCGATGGCACCGCCCGTGTCGGCGAGGTTGCCGGTCCCGCCACCGCCGACCGAACCCGGGTTGAGCACGGTCACGGTCCCGAGCGTCTCCAGCGACGGCTCGTGCGTGTGGCCCTCGACGAGCACCAGCGGTGCCTGCGGCGGGTCGTCGCGCAGGGCCTGCAGCGCGAGCCGGGCGAGGCCGGGCGCGTGGACCATGACGACGTCGACCTTGCCGCGCAGCGACTCCAGCCACTCGGCGAAGCGCTGCTGCTCGTTCCTCGGTGTAGGTCGCGACGTTGTCGGCGTAGTGCTCCCACTGTCAGGCGAACGCCGCGCGAGGACCCCCGAAGTTCCTCGCGGAGAATGCGGGAAGAACGCCGCGGGGGCTTGCGCAGGGGGACATAACTCTGTGACATCCGATGCATGTACGAAGATCGCTGTGTGCAACCGCGGCAGATCTACGCGAGCACCGTGACGCGGCGAGACCGGCGGTGGTCGCGCAGGCGTCGCAGCGTGCTCGCAATCGCATTCGCCAGCGGCGCCGCGCTCGTCGCGGCGCTCTCCGTCCTCGCCACGTTCGCGCCCGGCCTGAGCTGACTCAGCTCGCCGGCAGCACGAGCTCGGCGACGACCGTACGGTGATCGCTGCCCGCGATCCGGTGCACCGACACGCTGCGTAGCCGCCGTCCAGGTCCGAGCGTTCGCACCGACGCCCACAAAACCCACGGCAGCGCGATCGCCGGCGACGAGCACGCGTGCGCCACGCACCTATTGCGCGGCGGCGGCCTTGCTGCTGGGGGTCGGCGCGGACACCGCCGCCGGCCACGCCCGCAGGCCACCCAGCGCGACGAGCGTCCAGACGACCGCCACCCAGGTCGCCGCGGCGAGCGAGGCGTGCACCCAGACGATCTCGGCGGGCAGCTCGAGCCAGTACTGCACGCCGCCGATGACGCCCTGCGCCGCCAGCAGCCAGCAGAGCCGCGTCAGCGGCAACCGCATCGCGGGCGAGACGCCGCGGCGGCGCGCGACCAGCCAGAGGCCGACGGCCACGAGGCCGAGCAGGGTCGCCAGCCTGGCGTGCTGCTCGATCACCCAGTTCAGCGTGTCCACGCCCTTGAACACGAGCCGCGGGACGAGGTCGTCGGTGCCGGTGCCGCCGGTGTGCGGGCCGGCGGCGGTCGCGGCGGTGCCGGCGAAGATCGTGGCCGCGCCGAGCGCGAACAGGCCCCAGGCCGCGCGGGTCAGCAGGCGGTCCTGGCCGCTCGTGGCCGCGATCTCCTCGGGCTCACGGTGCGCGCGCCAGTCCAGCACCACGCAGGACACGAGGATCAGCATCGAGAGCATGAAGTGGCTCATCACGAAGCCCGGGGCGAGATCGAAGAGGACGGTGAAGCCGCCGAGCACGATCTGCGCGACGACGCCGAGCGGCAGCAGCGCACCGAGCAGCATGAGGTCGCGGCGGTACGGCCGGCGCCGGAAGGCGCCGATCAACGCCGCCGCCGCCGCCAAGCCGACGATGCTCGTCAGCATGCGGTTGCCGAACTCGATGACCCCGTGGGTGTTGAGCTCGGTGTAGAGGGAGGTCTCGGTGCACTTCGGCCACGTCGGGCAGCCGAGCCCGGACCCGGTGACGCGCACCGCCACGCCCGTGACGACGATCAGCGTGAACATCACGAGCGCGAAGCGCGTGATGAGCGCATAGCGCTTGGGGGTGAGGGTGAAGCGTTCGGCAGCCATCGGCGCGGAAAGCTTAGGCGGCGGCGATGGCCGGCGGCCGTGGGTCCGCCGCCACGCGCGGCGGGTTGACGATCCCCACGGCGGCGATCAGCCCGCCGGCGATCATCAGCAGGCCCGCGACGACCATGCCGCGGTGAAAGGCCGCCACGTTCGCCTTGCGCACCGCGATCCGCGTGCCGGCGGAGACGGTCCCGCCGGGCGCCGTCAGCGGGCGCTCGCGTGCCTCGTCGACGTAGGCGCGGGTCGCCCCGTCGCGCTGCGCGGGCGCGCCGACGCCGCGCTCGACCTGCGTCGCGAACTGGGCCGAGATGACGAGCCCGACGGCGGCGATCGCCAGCAGCCCCGCGACGCGCGCGATGGCGTTGTTGACCCCCGAGGCGATCCCGGCGTGCTGGCGGTCGGCGGCCTCGAGCACGGTCGCCGTCAGCGGCGCGACGGTCATCGCCAGGCCGAGGCCGAAGGCGAGCGTCGCGGGCAGCACCTGGGTGAGGTAGACGCCGCGCTCGTCGACGCGCGTGAACAGCAGCAGGCCGAGGCCGCCGACGATCGGCCCCGCCGCCATCAGCAGGCGCGGGCCGACGCGCGCGGCAAGCCTGCCGAAGTGACGCGACAGCCCGATCAGCAGCAGCGTGATCGGCAGCAGCGCCAGCCCGGCCCCGAACGCGCTGTAATCGCAGACCTGCTGCAGGAAGATCGCGATGAAGAACGAGGCCGCGCCGAGGCCGGCGTAGACCGTCAGCGTGACGACGTTGCCGACGGCGAAGTTGCGCGAGCGGAAGATCGCCGGCGGCAGCATCGGGTCGGGCGCGTGACGCTCGTAGTTGACGAACGCCAGCAGCGCGCCGAGCCCGCCGAGCAGCGGCACCCAGACCTGCGGGTCAGACCAGCCCAGCAGCGGCTGCTGGATGAGCGCGTACGTCGGCCCGGCGAGACCGACCACGCAGAGCACGGCGCCGGGGACGTCGATGCGGTGCCCGCCCGCGCCGGGGATCGACGGCACCGCGGTGCGGATCAGCCACAGGCAGGCGAGCACGAGCGGCACGTTCAGCGCGAAGATGACGCGCCAGGACAGCACGTCGACGAGCAGCCCGCCGAGCGGCGGGCCGAGGGCGATCGCGGCACTCGTGCCGGCTGTCCACGAGCCGATCGCGGCGACGCGCTCGCCCGGCCCGAAGACCGAGGTGATGATCGCCAGGGAGCTCGGCACGAGCAGCGCGCCGAAGGCGCCCTGCAGCGCACGCGCGCCGATCAGCAGCTCGACCGACGGGGCGATCGCGCAGACCAGCGACGCGGCGCCGAAGCCGGCCGTGCCGATCGCGAAGATCCGCCGCCGGCCGTAGAGGTCGCCGAGCGAGCCGCCGACGAGGATCAGCGACGCGAGCAGCAGCAGGTAGGCCTCGACGACCCACTGCTGGTCTGACAGCGATGCGTCGAGGTCTTCGCGCAGGGCGGGCAGCGCGACGTTGACGACGGTCTGGTCGACGAACACGATCGCCGAGCCGAGGATGCAGGCGATCAGCGTCAGCCGCTTGGCGCGGGCCTCGTCCATCGCGTGGCTTCCTCAGGCGGCGCGAGACGAACGCCGGCGCAGCAGCAGGCCGATCCCGGCACCGAGCGCGAGCACGCCCACTCCCACGCCGAGGACCGCCGCGAGGCCGATGCCGCCGTCGGGCGATGCGGCCTGCGCCTTCAGCGTGGCGGTGCCGGCCTGCGCCGAATCAGCGCCGGATCCGCGGGTCTGCCCCGTGGAGCCACCGTCGCCGTCGCCGTCGCCGTCGTCGCGGCTGCCGCTCGCGCCCGCGCTGCCAGAGGCCTTCGCATCGTCGGAGCGATCGCCGACGCCCTCGCCGAACAGCGGCGCGGCCTGCGTCTCGGGCGAGCGCTTCTGCCCGTCCTTGGCGGCCTGCTTGCGGGCGCTGTCGACCGGCAGCGCGTACTCCTTGCCGCTCGGCGAACCCGGGTCGACGAAGACCTCGTCGTCCTGGGCAAGCGCCGCCGGCGCCGCAAGGACAAGCACGCTCAGCATGAGGAGAAGTCCTCGGAACACCCCACGCAGTATTGCGCGCGGCGCGCAACTCCGGCCCGGGTGGTGTTCTTCAGCGATCATGGGGAGGGGCCATACGCCCGCGTTCGCGCGGTCCGCAGACAGCAACGCGACGCGCCGTACCCGCGCTTTGATGACGCTCGGCGCGACCGGGCTGAGCCTGCTCGCGCTGCTGTGCGCCGGGACCCAGAGCGCGCAGGCCGGCACAGCGCTGGAAAAGGGCTTCTGGGGACCAACCCAGATCGACGGCGTCTCGCAGTTTCCGGTCTACGACGACCTCCGCGTGACGATCTTCCAGATGGCCGTCTCGTGGGCGAGCGTGGCCCCGACGCGCCCGGCGGACGCGCGCGATCCGCGCGATCCCGCCTATCAATGGCCCGCCGACGTCGACTTCGCGATCAGCGAGGCCAAGCGGCACGGCATGAAGGTCCTGCTCATGCTCATCCACGCGCCACCATGGGCCAACAGCGGCAGAGACCCGGAGTTCGCCCCCGACCGCCCGAGCGACTACGCCGCGTTCGCCCGGGCCGCCGCGAGACGCTACCCCAGCGTTCGCCACTGGATGATCTGGGGCGAGCCGTCGCGGTCGAACAACTTCAAGCCGTTCGTCGAGCAGCCGCAGAACACGAAGATCACCGCGGCGCAGAAGCGCGCGCCGCGGCGCGATGCGCGGCTGCTCGACGCCGCCTATGGCCAACTCAAGGCCCAGCGGCGCGGCAACCTCGTGATCGGCGGCAACACGTACGTCACCGGGGAGGTCCGGCCCTACGCGTGGATGCGCGCGATGAAGCTGCGCGACGGCCGCCCTCCGCGGATGGACATGTACGGGCACAACCCGTTCTCGTTTCGCAACCCGAGCCTGGCCAACCCCCCGTCTGACGACGATCTCGTCGACTTCTCCGATCTGGGCCGCTTCGACAAGGCGATCCAGCGCTCGCTCGGCAAGCCGCGCAAGAAGACGATCAAGCTGTTCCTGTCGGAGTTCACGATCCCGACCGCCCCCGACAGGGAGTTCAACTTCTATGTCTCGCCGAGGACCCAGGCGAGATGGATCACCAACGCGTTCAAGCTCACGCGCCGCGTGAAGAACATCGCCGGGCTCGGCTGGATCCATCTTCGCGACGAGCCTCCGATCTCCGGCCACACCGTCGTCAACGGCGGCCTGCTCACCCACGAGGGCAAGAAGAAGCGCGGCTACCACGCCTTCAAGCGCGGCCGCTGACCGGCGGCGGCGCGGCCCTCGTCACCCGCGGGAACTCGCGGACCGTCGACTAGATTGAGCGCGATGCGCCTGCTGGAAACCCGCTTGGACGGCCCGATCCTGCTCGAGCCGACCGTCCACGGCGACACGCGCGGATTCTTCCTGGAGAGCTACCGGGCGAACGTCTGGGCGCAGCACGGGGTGCACGAGACGTTCGTGCAGGACAACCACTCGCGCTCGGCGCGCGGCGTCCTGCGCGGGATGCACTTCTCGATCGGCGCCGGCCAGGCGAAGCTCGTGCGCTGCGCCCGCGGACGGATCCTCGACGTCGTCGTCGACCTGCGCCAGGCATCCGCGACCTACGGGCAGTGGGAGAGCCACCATCTCGAGGACGAGACCGCGCGCCAGCTCTACATCCCGGTCGGCTTCGCGCACGGCTTCTGCGTGCTCTCCGACGTCGCCGACGTCACCTACAAGTGTTCGACGTACTACGACGGTTCGGTCGAGCGCGGCTTTCACTACGCCGATCCGGACGTGGCGATCGCCTGGCCACATGACGTCGAGCTGCTCGTCTCCGAGCGTGACACCCAGGCTCCGCGGCTGGCCGAGATCGCCGCCGAGATGCCGTTCTAAGAGCCGCAGATGGTCGCGCTTCCCGGACAGCGGCGGCGGCGGCAGGAGAAGGTCGCGAGCGTGCCGTTCTGGTGGCACTCGATCGATCTTGGTCATGGCGTCGTGACGCCGGGGCACAAGAGCGCCGAGGCGCTGCGCCACGAGCTCGACGCGATGGCGCTGCCCGACCTGCGCGGCAAGTCGGTGCTCGACATCGGCGGCTGGGACGGGTACTTCGCCTTCGCGGCCGAGCGCCTCGGCGCCTCCCGCGTAGCGGTCATCGACCACTACATGTGGTCGATGGACTCGCCCGGCCAGCAGGCCTATTGGCGGCGTTGCCTGGAGGAGGGCATCGTCCCGCGGCCGTACCACGAGACCGAGTTCTGGCATCCCGACACCCTGCCCGGCAAGCGTGGCTTCGACCTCGCCCGCGACGCGCTCGGCAGCCGCGTCGAAGCGATCGTCGAGGACTTCATGACCTGCGACCTCGCCGGGCTGGGGACATGGGATGTCGTGTTCTACCTGGGTGTCCTCTATCACATGGAGGAGCCGCTGGCGGCGCTGCGGCGGGTCGCACAGGTCACGCGCGAGCTGGCGGTGGTGGAGACCGAGGCGATCGTCGTACCCGGCCTCGAGCATGAGGCGCTGTGGCGCTTCTTCCCTGAGGCCGAGCTCAACGGCGACGTCTCGAACTGGTGGGCGCCGAACCTCACAGCCCTCGCGGGCGGCCTGCGGGCCGCGGGCTTCGGCGAGGCGCGCCCGTCGCTCGGCCCGTCCGCCGAGCTGATCGCCGCCCCCGGCGGCCCGCACCACTACCGGCTGACGATGCACGCGACGAGCCCCGTCGCGCGTCGAGCCGGCTGACCGGCTCAGCCAGGCTCAGACGGCCGAGGTCCGCCGGGCGCGTGCGCGACCGCCCGGAGCGCGCACCTCGACGCGCGCGCGAACCGGCCAACCAAACCAGCGCTCGCCCTCGTGGATCAGGTCGATCTCGATCTCGCGCATGCCGCGGCGCGCCGGTCCGAGGACCTCGATCGGCACGAGCGCCCGCACCCCTGGGGCGACCGGGGCGCAGATCGGCGTTCGCCCTTCCTCCCGAGACGGCTTGCCGTCGCGTCGCAGCCAGCGGTAGCCGACGCGGATGCGCGGCAGGGCATCCATTCCGCCCGGCCAGTAGTCGTTGCCGAGGTTGTGGACCTCGACCGCGAACGTGCGCGGCTCGCCGCTGACGATCTCCAGATCATCCTCGAGCAGCACCACCCGAGCGCGGTAGTCGCGTTCGGCGAGCACGCGCGCTTCGCTGTGGTGAGCGATCTCCGCGGCGGTCGCGGTGTGCATGCTGCCGGGCATCGGGCGCCACTCGGGCGCCGGATGGCGAGGGCGATGGCGAGAAGCCGCGCCGTCCGCGCGCAGAAAGGCGCCGATCGCGTGCGCGTCCGCGGCCGGCACAGGCGCCAGCCGCAGATCCGCGCGCTTCTCCGGGAGGTAGTAGGTCTCGTTGAGCGACCTTCCGTCGATGACGAAGCCCGGCATCTCACGCTCGTAGTCGGCGAGCTTGCGCTCGCGGCCCGCCTGGTCGGTCAGCAGCAGGTCGGCGTGGTACAGCGGCGCGCGCAGGTAGCGCGAAGCGCCGAGCGCGCGCACCGTGCAGTGCAGCAGCCCGGGAAAGCGCAGCAGTGCCGGGTCGTTGCGCAGCAGGCGCAGCGAGTAGTCCGGGCGCCACGGCCACTGCGCCAGCCAGGTCGTAGCGTCCGGGTGCAGCCAGCAGCGCGGCACCCAAGCGTGAGTGACGTCGCCGGCGGCGATGGTCTCCGCGACCTCGGCGGCCAGCCCCGCGGCCGGCACCTCGTCGACGTCGAGCTGCAGGATCCAGTGCCCGGCGCACTGCGTGCGCATCCAGCCGTACATCGCCGCGAAGTTGCCGGGAAACGGCACGAGCACGACGCGGTCGGCGATCTGCCGGTAGCCGTCGATCCAGCCGGGATCGACACGATCGTCGACGGCAAGAACGATTTCGGCATCGAGCGGCGCGAGCGGGGCGAACGCCGCCGCCACACGCTCAGGCGGCGTGTTGACCGCGCAGCAGAGCGTCAGCTCCGGATGATCGCTCACGTCACCTTACGGACGACCACCGCATAGTCGCGGTTGGCGTACACGTCGGCGTCGAAGTCGCCGGTCTGCTCGGGAAAGCGCACCTCCCCGGACTCGAAGCCCGCCAGCCGGCAGAGTGCCAGCAGCACTTCGGGAAACAGCGGATGGTGATGGGTCGTGTCCGTCCAGAAGGCCTTCATCGCGGCCGGGTTGTGCGGGTTGACGGTCTCGAACACCGCCGCCGCGCCGGGCGCGAGCTTGCTGCGCATGAGCGCGAGCAGCTCCGTCAGCTTGTCGGCGTTCAGGTGCTCGACGACCTGCGCGGCGAACATGCCCGGCACCGAGTCCTCGTCGAGGCCGCGCAGGTACGTCGCCGCGTCGGCGAGCTGCACGTCGTGGCCCTTCTCACGACAGCGTTCGACCATGCTCTCGTCCATGTCGGCGCCGCGGGCGCCGATCCCGCGGGTGACGAGCGCGTCGAGGAATTCGCCGCGGCCGCAGCCGAGATCCAGGACCCACTCGGCACCGGTGAAGTGCGTCAGGTAGGCGATCTGCTGCTGCATGACGGCGCGCTCGTGGCCGCGAAAGATATCCTCGAAGCCGCGGTACGTCGCCTCGTCGCTGGAGGCGTTGTCGAAGCGCAGCGCGCGGTGGCCGCTGCTGTCGATCTGCGAGATGGCCGGGTGCGTCGAGGCGGGCCGGGCGCGCATGCCCTCGACCATCATCGTGAGCTCGTGGGAGATCGCGCCGTCGTCCGAGCGGAGCACGAGCGACCGCAAACGGGCGATCTGCGCCTGCGTGTCGAGCGCCAGGTCGTCGAGGCGGTTGTCGACCTCGCGCAGGCCGCGCACGGTGAACCGGCTCAGCTCGTCCTGATGGTGGGCGTAGGGTCGCAGCGCCGCGAGCACGGCGCGGCGTACGGTGCCCTTCAAGCCGCCGACCGCACGCGCCTCGCCCGCGGGGTCATAGCTCGCCTTCAGCTCGGCCGTCTCGACCCAGCTGTTGGCGATCCCATCCTGTTCTGGGCCGCTACCGCCACCGCCGCCGTTCTGAACGTTGCCCGCGTTCTTGCGCCGGTGTCCGGCGGCCAGGCGCTTGAGGCGCTCGCGCGCGACCCGCCCGACGGCGTCCAGCGAGAAGTGCTCGGCGATCTCGCGCTGCGCGCGCTCGCCACGCGCTCGCGCCTCGTCCTGGTTGCACCACACCTCGCGCATGAGCCGCGCCGCGTGATCGATGTCCGGCTCGGCCCAGGTGCCGTGCGCCGGATAGTTCTCCCCCTCGGGGCCGACGAGCGTCTCGCGGTGGCGCACGAGGTAGGAGTTCTCGGCGGTCATGAAGTCGAGGTTGGCGCTGAAGCCGGTGGCGATGACCGGCTTACCCAGCGCCATCGTCTCGCCGAGCGTCAGCCCGAAGCCCTCGGCGCGGTGCAGCGAGACGTAGCAGTCGGCGCGCCGCATGAGCGCGGCCATCTCGGAGCTGGAGAGGAACTGGTCGACGATGTGGATGTCGGTCCGGTCGCCGGCGGCCTCCCGCAGGCGCGCGAGACGCTCGGGCTTGAAGTCGCCGTTGTGGCTCTTGAGCACTAGCTGGGGGCCCTCGCCGGGCTCGAAGGCGCGCGTGAACGCCTCGACGAGGCCAAGCGGATTCTTGCGCGCCAGCGTCGAGTAGAAGTCGAACAGGAACAGAAACGCGAATCCCTCGGGCAGGTGCAGGCCGTCGACTTCGCCGCCGGCGGGCGGCGCGACGATCGGCAGCGGGATGCGCACCACGGGCACCGGCGAGACGTTCGAGATGATCTCCTGCACGTAGCGCGAGTAGACCCAGATCTCGTCGACGAGGCCGAATGCGCGGTCCCAGCTCGGCGGAACGATGTCCACCTCCCAGGCCCAGACGCCGATCGTGTAGCGGTCCTCGAAGAACTCCGCGCCGAGCGTCTGGTACAGCGCGGGCAGCTCTGGCGCATTGACGCATACGAGGTTGAACGGCAGCTCGCCCTCGACGTGCAGATCGGCGAAGTCCAGCGTCTTGACCTGCGCGCGGCGCCCGTCGAGGCCGACGACGTCGGGCAGGTTGACGTCGACCGTCGTCGTGCGCACCGGGACGCCGGCGGCGTCGAGCGCTTGGACATACAGCCGGGCGGCCTGGCCGAGGCCGAGGCCGCCGCGCAGGTAGCCGACGGCGTTGACGCCGAGCGACGCGAGCTGGGGGCTTCGAGTCATGGTCGGCGATGGTGCCATACGGCGGTCACGGGAACGTCAGCGCCCGATCGTCCGGGTGAGCGCCTTCGCGTTGCGGCGCACGCCGTCGACGAGCTCGCGCACGTTGGCCAGCCCGGCGCGCAGCTCGGGGTCGCCGACCTCGATCGGCAGCATCGAGTCCTGCAGCGTGGCGAGCGTGACGTCGGCGTGGCCGACCGCCGCGACGGCCTCCTCGACGAAGCCCTTGGCGCCGGTCGACGGCGCCCCCGGCACGGGCGTCTCGAACGTCCGCGTCGGCAGCCCGACGCGGGTGGCGAACTCCTTGTGCGTGCGCTGCGCGCGGCCGTAGGCCGACTGGACGGGGCCGAAGAGCATCTGCTCGAGCTCGTCGGCGTGGTGCTCGTCGAGCTGCTCGTAGGCGACGCCGAGCGCGGACAGCGCCCGCGCGAGGTCGTCGATCGCGTCGCCGACCGCGTCGAGCAGGTCCTGACGCGCCTGTCTGGTGTCGTAGCCCATGAGCCGTCACTCCTTCTCAGCATGGTCGTCGCGCAGCCGCGCAAGCTCCGCGGCCAGCGCCTGCTGGCCGGCGGCCAGCCCTTGCACGCGCTCGTCGAGGGTCTGCAGCACGCGCAGGATCTCCTCGTCGACGAGCCGCTGGTGAACGGTGTAGGGGCGCATCGCGCGCAGCGCGGCCTCGCGCACGGCGCCGCGGGCGCCGCGCTCGCCGCCCGGGGCGGCCTTGGGGCCGGTCGCCATCCGCGCGCGCACGGCGCCGAGATCGAGCGCCTCGCTGTTGCCGGCGCCGTCGAGCGGCAGCAGCATGACGCGCGCCAGGCGCTCGGCCATGGCGCGCCCGGCGACGGCGGGATCGTGGTGGGCGACGACCTCGGCGCGCGCACGCTGCGCCCGCGCCTGCGCGCCCGCGCGATCGGCGAGCACGGCGCGCATGCAGGCGGCGGCGTGGTCGAGGTCGGGCTCGGCCCACTCGCCCTCGGCCGGATAGGGATCGTGGCCGGGGCCGATCGGCACCATCCGCACGTCGACCGGCAGCGCGTTGAACGCGCTGACGAAGTCGCGCGAGCCGCCGTAGTCGGACGCGATCACCGGCGTCTCGAGCAGCATCGCCTCGGCGATGGTCAAGCCGAAGCCCTCCGAGCGGTGCAGGGAGACGTAGCAGTCCAGCTCGCGGATCAGCGCGTTCTTGTCCTCCGTCGGCAGGTGCGCGTCGATCACCGTGATGCCCGGGTGCTCGCCCGCGGCCGCCAACACCTCGGCGTGCTCCTCGCGCGCGCGATCCCCGCCGAGCGTCTTGAGCACGAGGCCGACGCCCTCGTCGTCGCCGAAGGCGCGCACGTACGCGTCGATCAGGCCGAGCGGGTTCTTGCGCGCCGCGACGCTCGCGTAGTCGTAGACGAGTCCGAAGAGAAAGCGATGCTGGGGCAGCCCGAGCGTCTCGCGGCTCGCGGCCGAGATGACGGGCTCGGGCACCGGCATCGGCACGTGGACGACCGGGACGGGAGCGACGGCGGCGAAAACGTCGGCGACGAAGCGCGATCCGGCCCAGACCTCGTCGACGAGGTCGAAGGCGCGCAGCCAGCTGCCGCGCACCGCGGCGACCTCCCACCACCACATCCCGATGACGTGGCGGCCCGCGAAGGCGGCGTCGCCGAGCTCGTCGCGCGCGCCGGTCATCGCGTCGGGGTTAGCGCAGACCATCGTGATCGGATACGTCGAGGGCCGGGTCGGCGCGCCGTCCTGCGACCGGGGGGCCCCGCGGCTGGAAAGCCCGACCCGCGCGACCGCCACGCCTGCCGCCTCCAGGGCGGTCGCGACGTGGCGCGCCGCCTCCCCGACGCCGACCGTCGCGTCGAGGTACCCGGCGAGGTTGACGCCCAGCGGCAGTCCCGGCGCGTGCAGGGCTTCTGGCATCGAGACGCGAGGCTACCCGTCCGGCCGTGAGCGGTGTGATCGGGACGGCGCGGTGACTGCGGCTAGGGACTCCAAAGCCCCGACAACGGAAGCGCCCAAAGACGATCGCCGAACGGCAGCGTTCGCTCACCGCTATACACGACGAGACCCGCTCTGAGGCGATCCCCGACGCGATCGCGCAGGTGTGCAAGCCCGGAGAAATCGCGCTCGCGGACGGTGGCGCTGGACTTGACCTCGATCCCCACGATCTCGCCCGACGGCCGCTCGATGATCGTGTCGACCTCTCGCTCACCGTCGCGGTAATGCCAGAAGGTGAGCGGCTGCGAGGCCCACGAGGCCTGGCGCTCGAGCTCGGTTGCCACGAACGTCTCAAGCAGCGCACCCGCCAGGCCGTCGTCCTCGCGCACGCGTCGGGCGTCCGCTCCGATCAGGCCCGCGAGCAGACCCGAGTCGGACACGTACAGCTTCGGCGCCTTGACCTGTCGCTTGCCGAGGTTCACGTGCCACGGCCGACGAATCCGTACGAGAAAGAGGCGGTCCAGGACATCCAGGTGGCTCTTGACGGTCTTGCCATCGAGCGCGGCAGCGCGAGACAATGCCTCGTAGCGCGCGAGCGAGCCCGACCGTGCGGCGACGATCCGGAGCAGCGTCCCGACCGATGCCGGATCGTGGACGCGGGCGGCATCGGCGACATCACGGTCGACGATCGAGCCGACGTAGCTCTCGAAGAACCGCACGCGTGCGGTGCCGGATCGAAGACGCCCCTCCGGAAAGCCGCCGGCGAGCAGCATCTCCGCGTGCTCGTGACGCCCGACCGGTGCGCCGGCCACACGGGGAACGTCACCGGCGAAGACACGCTCGAGAAAGTCCTCGCGCTGTCCCGCGACCTCACCCTGCGTGAGCGGCCAGAGCGTGAGATAGTCGATGCGCCCGGGCAATGCATCGGCCACCGTGGGGATCCGGCGCAGGTTCGCCGAGCCCGTCAGCAGGAACTGGCCCGGGGAGAGATCCCGATCGAGCCGTGCCTTGATCGCCAGCAACAGCTCCGGCGCGCGCTGCACCTCATCGATCACCGTGCGCCGGCCGAGCACCGCCACGAAGCCCTCTGGGTCGGCTCGCGCGGCAGCGCGCACCGGCCCGTCGTCCAGCGTCAGGTACTCGGCGGGGACGCGATCTGCCGCCAGCACCCGCGCGAGGGTGCTCTTGCCCGCCTGGCGTGGACCCAAGAGGGCAACCGCTCGCGCCGTTGCCATCGCCTCCTCGACGACGTCGGCCATTCCTCGCTGGATAAGGCCCGGCGGCAACGGTGTCGTTGGGACGGGCATCTCGGAGAATGTTAGCTGCGAACTCGGAAAATGCGCGCTGGCAAATCGGAGTACATATGCGGTCTGGCCTCGCGGCGCGAGATCGCCGTCCCGGATCGCGCCTACAGACCGATCGCCTCGACTCAGCGACCGGCCGGATCCTCCGGGGGTCGCGCGATCGCGCATCGCAGGCCGGGTGCACTACCGATTCGCCGGTCGAGCGTGACCAGCGTGGCGCGGGTGAACTCCGCGAGCGCCACATATCCGGCGTCATACACCGACAGGTTGCGGCGCAGCCGCCAGGCCCGGGCAGCCAGCAGATCGTACGGCCATTGCTCGATCGCGAGGTCCAGCAGGTCGCCGTGAGCCTGGGCGGATTGATCGGCGCTGATGAGTCCCGCGAGCTCGTGGCGACGGATGACGTTCGCCGTCTCGAAGCCGACGATGCTCGGGGCCGCGAGCGCGGCACCGCGCAGTTGCTCGGTCACCCAGCGCCCGTCGGGGCCGCCATCCAGCAGCAGCGCGACAAGCGCCGACGCGTCGCACACGACGCGCGCGCTCACCGCCGATCGGCGTCCCGGGCGGAGATGATGGAGGCGGCATCGACGCGAGCCGCGGTGGCATCGACCCGTGTTCGCGCTCGCATGATGACGTCGTCGACGGATGGGCGGGCGGCGGTCTCGACAAGCATGCCGCGCAGGTACTCCTGCAGAGACTTGCCGGCCCGTGACGCGCGGGCGGCGAGCTCGTCGCGCACCTCGTCGGGCACATCGCGAACTGTGATGGCGACACTCATTGCCAGCACATTAGCAGCAATGCTGCTGAATTGCAGGCGCCCGGTGCCGGTCTGCCGTCGTCCCATCTGCCGCCTACGCTGTGGCGATGAGCATCGATTCGCTCGCGGAATGGATCGCCGCGCACCCGCCCGACGACGGCGCCTTCGTCCAGACCCTGGCAGGCGTCGCCGATCGCGTCATCGCGGGCGAGGAGCTGCGCTTCGCGGTTCGCGAGCTCCTCGACGAGCTCAAGCTGCTGCCGCGACGCGACCTGCTCGAACGAGCCATCCGCGACCGGCCGCGGCCGACCGCGGACCGGCGCGCCGACGCGTTCCTGGGCGCCTTGGCGGAGCACATCGCGGCCGGCGCCGGCATCGAGCGCCCGGCCTGGGCGGTCGAGCCCGATCGCTTCCTGGGGCGGTTCTGGTTCGTCAGCGACGTGCCGGGCTTTCGCGCGCTCGCCATCGCGCAGTCACCCGCGGCGTTTCGCCGTCGCGCGATCTTCATCGCCCGCGACGCGCTCACGCGCGTGTGACGGCATGGACCGCGGGCAGATCATCGACGCGTTGACCGCGCTGGGCTGTGCTCTCGACGAGCGCGGCGTCAGCGGAGAGATGTATGTCGTAGGCGGTGCCGCGATCGCGCTGGCCTACGACGCCCGCCGCTCGACGCGCAACATCGACGCGGTCTTCGAGCCCAAGCTGCTGATCTACGAGGTGGCCGCCGAAGTGGCCGCACGCCGCGGGCTGCCGCCCGGCTGGCTCAACGACGCGGTCAAGGGCTTCCTCGGAGGCGACGACCCCGCCGCCGCGCCGATCCTCGACGTGCCGGGGCTGCGCTGCATGGCCGCCTCACCGCGGATCCTGCTGGCGATGAAGGTTCTCGCGCACCGCGTGGGCGAGGACGAGGACGACGTGCGGCTGCTCGCCCGCGAGCTTGGGCTCACGAGCGCGGACCGGGTGCTGGCCGTGGCCGAGGACATCTTCGGCGACCGGCTCACGCCGGCCGCAGGGTTCTTCGTCGCGGAGTTGTTCGCGCCACCCGAGTGACGGTCCCGCGATGCTGCCGCGGCGTACCCTTAGCTCGTGAGCAGCCCGCCCGCAGACGACATCGCGGTCCAAGCCGAACACGTCTCCAAGACGTTTCGCCTGCCCAGGGAACAGGTCTCGACGCTCAAGGAGCGCGTCCTTCACCCGACCCGCGGCCAGCGCACGGAGGCCCTGCTCGCACTGCAGGACGTGAGCTTCGAGGTCGCGCGTGGCGAGGTCTTCGGGATCGTCGGGCGCAACGGCTCGGGCAAGAGCACGCTGATGAAATGCCTGGCCGGCATCTATCGCGCCGACGCCGGCGAGATGTGGCTGCGCGGGCGGATGGCCCCGTTCATCGAGCTCGGCGTCGGCTTCAACCCAGACCTGACCGCGCACGACAACGTGCTCATCAACGCGGTCATGCTCGGCCTCACGCCCGACCAGGCGCGCGAGCGGTACGGCTCGATCATGGACTTCGCCGAGCTGCACGAGTTCGCCGAGCTGAAGCTCAAGAACTACTCGTCGGGCATGCAGGTGCGGCTCGCCTTCAGCGTCATGGTCCACGTCGATGCCGAACTGCTGCTGATCGACGAGGTGCTCGCCGTCGGCGATGCCGCCTTCCAGCAGAAGTGCTACGACGTGCTCGACCGCGCCCGCAGCGAGGGCAAGACGATCCTGCTGGTCACCCACGATATGGAGCAGGTGCAGCGCTTCTGTGACCGGGCGCTGCTGCTGGACCGCGGCCGGGTCGTTGCCGTCGGACACTCGCGCAGCGTGGCGCGCCAGTACACGCAGCTGAACTTCGCCGCACCCGACGAACGCGAGTCGCTCGTGCGCGCCGCAGCGCTCGCCGCCCGCAACGACGACGTCGTGGTGATCATCGACGCGTGGGCGCAGTCCGAGGCCGCCGGCCGCACGACGGTGCTCGAGCCCGCCGAGGCCAGCGGCATGGCGACGCGCGTGCGCTTCGTGTCACCCGCGGCCGATCCCGTGTTCGTCTTCTCGATCACCGACGAGCACCAGCGCCGCATCATGTCGATGAGCACCGAGCGCCAGGGCTTTTCGACCGGCAGCCATGCGGCCGACGACGAGGTCGACGTCGCGGTCGGGTTCGTCAACCATCTCTCGCCCGGACGCTATTGGCTGTCGGTCCACGTCAGCGAGCCGGCGGGCGGCGAGCTGCTGGCCTTCCGCGAGGACGTCTACTCCTTCCTTGTCAGCGGGACCGGCTGGGGCAGCGTCGCCGTCGACCTGCCGCACGGCTTCCTGCTCACGCCCGCGCCGACGATGAACGAGGTCGCCGGTGAGCGCTGATGCCTACCGCGTGCAGGGCCCGTCGGCGCTCGGCGCCGGCGACCGGCGGCGCCTGTGGAACCTGACGCGCACGCTGGCGGCGACCGACTGGAAGGTGCGCTTCTACGGCTCGACGCTCGGCTACGTCTGGTCGCTGCTGCGCCCGCTGATGCTGTTCGGGATCGTCTACTTCGTCTTCTCCGAGGTCCTCAAGGCCGGTGCCGGCATCGACCACTACGGCGTGATCCTGCTGCTGGCGATGATCCTGTACTTCTTCTTCTCCGAGGTGACGGGGGCGGGCGTGACGTCGATGGTCGACCGCGAGTCGCTGCTGCGCAAGGTCGGCTTCCCCCGCGCCGTCGTCCCGCTGTCCGTCGCGCTCGTCGCGGCGATGAACCTCGCGCTGAACCTCGTCGTACTGGCCATCTTCGTCCTCGCCAGCGGCGTGGAGCCGCGCTGGACCTGGCTGCTGCTGCCGATCCCCTTCCTCCTCATGCTCGTCTTCGCGACCGGTGTAGCCATGCTGCTCAGCGCCCTGTACGTGCGCTATCGCGACGTGCGCCCGATCTGGGAGGTCATCCTGCAGGCGCTCTTCTACGCGACACCGATCCTCTATCCGATCGAGGCCGTCGTGGCGCAGTCGCAGACGTTGGCCAAGATCGCGCTGCTCAACCCGATTGCGACGCTTGTCCAGGAGTCGCGGCATCTGTTGACGGGGGCGCCATCGCCCGCCGTGGTGCTGGAATCGGATGCGCTGCTGCTCGTCCCGCTGGCGATCCTCGTCGGCGCCACGTGGCTCGGCGTCAGGGTCTTCGAGCGGATGGCGCCGCTGGCGGCGGAGGAGCTGTAGGACGAGCGATCGCGGTTCGCTCCGGTACCGGCCACGGACCCTACGGACAGTCGATACCGGCCTGCGCGATGTCTCTGGGTACGCGGCCGCGGTAGACGTAGATCCCCGTGCCGTCGGGCGCCAGCGGAGACATGAAGCACGGCTCGCGCCCGGCCTTGGCCACGTCTGCTCGCACGATGTATGCGGTTTCAGGATCCTTGACGAGGTCGGTCGTGAAACCTGGGACCTCGGCGTCGGACTGCAGCGCGAGAAGCGCGATGCCGGTCAGGTGGTAGCCGCCCGTCGAGAACGAGCCCTGGTCGAACACCGCGCGCGGCACGCCCTCCTGCGCCAGGCGGTCGAGCATCTCGACGATCGGCTCGGCCTCGCGGCTCGGGGCCGCGGTGAAGAAGCCGTTCTCGTTGACGAGCCGGAACTTGTACTGGCCGATCGGGCTGTCGACGGCCATCGGCAGGCTGATGCTGTGGTCGCCGCCGATGCTCAGGTTGTGCGAGACGGTGTTGACGACGCCGATCGCGATGAGCGCACCGATCGCGACCTGCCGCGCGCGGCCGCGCAGCGACACGATCCAGCCCGTCGCGAGCACCGCGACGTAGACGAGGCACGGCAGCGTGTAGCGCGGATCCTTGAGCACGAGCATGCTGATCGCCAGGTAGCCGACGAGGCCGCCCACGAGCAGCTCGGGCAGGTAGCCGGCGCGCTCGCTGCGTGAACGCACGATCCGCCACAGCGCCCAGCCGACGCCCGTGAAGAGGAACAGCGCCAGCGGCAGGTAGAGCTGGTTGTTGACGAGGTTCCAGAAGTACCACGTGTAGTTCGCCGCGCTGTCGCGCGTGGGAAATCCGACGCTGCCGTACCAGACGGGCAGCGGGCCGGTGGCGAAGCCTTGGGCCTGCCCGCGGATCGAGCTGAACTGATCGATGTAGTACGGCAGCGCGAAGACCCCGGCGATCGCGCCGCACGCGACCACACCCTTGACGTTGCGCCAGCCGCCGCGCAGCACGAGCATCGCCAGGATCCCCACGACGAAGAGCGCGAACGTCCCCTTCGTGTACATGCCGAGCCCGAGCGCGACCCCGGCTGCGGCGGCCACGGGGATGCGGGCGAAGCGGTCGCTGGCGAGCAGCAGCCAGACCGACAGCGCGACCATCGCGGCCATCGGCCCGTCGGGCAGGAACTGGTGGAACATCGCCATGACGAGCGGGACCGACAGCGCGAACCCCGCCGCGAGCGCGCCGGCCAGGCGGCCGAACACGATCGTGCCCGTGCCGTAGCAGCCCAGCGCGAGCAGGGGCACGAAGACGAGGTTCTCGGCCATGACCGTCGCCGGCACGTCGAAGCCGAACAGGAACGTCCCCAGGGCGCCGATGATATGCGTGCCGGGCGGATAGACGTTGTAGGTGCGCAGCGGCTCGAGCAGATCGCCGCCGGACATCGCCCGGTTCCACTGCAGTGCGATGTTCGCGTGCTTGGCGCTGTCGACGTTGATGATGCGCAGGTCGCGCGTCAGCCACCACGCGCTGATCGCCAGGAACACGAGCACAAGCCCGAACACGACGCCCTGCGGCGTCAGCAGCGCATGCCTGGCGCGCGCGGTCACGGGCGCACGACCTCCAGCCAGTCTGAGCGCACCCCGACGAGGCGACGCCAGTCGCCCGCGCCGATCACGCGCACGCGCCGTTCGTCGTCGCGCACGGGCTGCAAGAGAATCGGCCCGATGTGGCGCAGGCTCGAGCGGTAGCCGCCGTTGCCGGGCCGCAGGTCGCCGCCGCCCTGCACGAGCTTCACGCCGCGCAGCCCGCGGCGCAGGCTCACCGTGCCGATCAGCGCGTACGCCCCGGGGTTGTTGAGCACGCGCGGCGTCCGCCCGACGACCTTGCCGTCGATGCTCAGGCTGATCGAGCGCGAGAACGAGCCCTCCACCCAGACTCGGTAGCGCCCGCTGCGCGGGATCCGGATCGGCGCCTCGCTACGGCCGGGCCCCTCGGTGACCAGGCCGCCCGGGTACGGGCCGAAGCCCGCCCAGCGCGCCGAGCGCGGGTGATTGCTGACGAAGTACATCGCCAGCGGCGGGCGCGGGACGTAGGCGATCCGCGCCCCGGTACGGCGCGCGAGCGCGCCCACCGAGCGTGCCCGGGCCATCGACACCTCCCCCGACGGGCGCAGCACGTCGCGGCCGAGCGGGATGTGGCGCACGACGCGGGGCGCGGCGCCGCGCTGCCAGATCTCGTAGTACGTCCCGGTCCACGTGCGGCGGTAGTTCGCCGGCGGCCGGCTCGAGGCGGGGCCGCGGCGCAGGATCACGTAGGCGAAGCGCTCGACGTAGTCCAGCGGCAGGTCGTCCATGTCCAGCGGCGTCTTGGCCCCGGGCCGGCGCCGCGGGTCGTCGCGCGCGTTGGGGTCGTACGGCGCGCCCCGGTACGGGTGGTCGGACTCGGGCTCGTTGTAGGCCGGCACGCCCGAGAGGAAGTACTTCGCGAACTCGTCGTACTCGTTGAGCAGCGCCGGACCGCGCCCCTCCAGGCGCCGGTCGATCGACAGCATCTCCTCGTAGCGGTCGTGCGGCAGCAGCGAGACGTCGTGGTAGGCCAGCGCGGTCGAGGTCGCCATCGCGCCGAGCAGCGCGATCGCCACGAGCGCGCTGAGCGGCCGCCAGCGCCCCGTCCACAGGCTCGCGGCGCCGAGCAGCGCGAGCAGCAGGATCGCCGGTGAGACGAGCATCAGCACCTTGCCGTCGGCGTACGCGTTGCCGCGCATCAGCAGGTAGATCGCCGGTAGCGCGGTGCCGGCCAGCAGCAGCGGTCCCAAGGCGCGGCGGCGGACCGCGAAGGCCAGCCCGAGCAGCGCGAGCGCCCCCGTCGCCCACAGCGCGACGTCCTGCACGGTGCCGAGCGTCGGCTCCAGCGTGCGGTAGCGGTAGTCGCCGCTGAACCAGACGCCGAGCGCCTGGACGAGCTCCAGCGGCGCGGCGAGGTTGCCCAGTTCGCTGGCCGGGCCGCCCGCGTCGAGCGTCTCGCCGTTGACGCGCAGGGTGTAGCCGAAGGAGACCAGCACAGGCAGCGAGATCACGAGAGCGACCACGAGCGCGACGAGCGCCCAGCCGATCTCGCGGCCGCTGCGCTCGCGCACGATCCGCCGCCCCCACACGGCGATGATGACCAGTCCCGGCACCGCCATGAACGCGAGCGCCGCCGGCCCGAGCGTGCTCAGGCCGGCCGCCGCCACGACGGCGGCCACGATCAGCGCGCGCGCCGGCCGTTGCTCGCGCAGCGCCACGAAGGTCACCGCGACGAGGCACACGAGCACCGCGATGAACGCCATCTCCTTGATCGACCCCTGCAGCGCGAAGCCGTAGACGAGCGCCGGCTGCGCGGCGGCGAACGCGACGAGCGCCACCATCCAGCGGCGCTGCAGCAGCGGCGCCACGAGCGTGGCGAGTGACAGGCACAGCAGCAGCGCGGCGAAGCTCAGCAGGGGCTGGTAGAGCCACGCGAGGTCGACGACGCCCAGCGGCGCCGTGACGCCGAGGACGGCCTGGGCCGCGACCGGATAGCTCGTGAGGATGTACGGCGCGAGGCCCTCGTAGGGCGACGAGCCGCGCCCGAAGGGCAGGTAGTCCGGCCCGCGCTCGGCGAAGAGCTGGGCGAGCACGAGCTGGTGGCCGGTGTCGGGCAGCGCGAGGTAGCCGGCGAGGCTGAGCTGCCCCGAGGCCAGCACCGGCGCGCCGAACACGAGGAAGACGCCGATCGCGGCGGCCGCGATCCACGGGTCCGGGCGCAGGGCGCGCAGCCGCGCGAACCCGAGCACGATCCCCGCGACCGCGAGCACGCCGATGACCGCCAGCGCGAACTGCGCCGTCGCACGCTCGGCGGTGACGAAGCGCGCGATGACGAGCAGCGCGGCGAACCCGACCGGCAGCAGCAGGACGCCCGGCATCCGCCACCCCGCGGCGCGTTCGACGAGGAGGCCGAGGCCGAGGCTCAGCGCGGCGAGGACGAGCGGATACAGCAGCCAGGCTGCGAGCAGGCCCGCCAACGGTCCTCGCGCGGCTGACTAGTCCCGGCGGCGCAGGCCGAGAATCGACAGCAGAAAGGAGGAGAAGAAGATCTGAAGGCCGATGATGATGAGCGCCGCGGCGGTGGCGGCCAGACGCTCTTCCGACAGGGCGCCGAGGCCGCGCTCTATCCAGATGCCGAGGATGACCGCGGCCGACACGAGGCCGGCGGCGAGGATCGCGCCGCCGAGCAGCAGGCCGTGCTCGAGGCGAAAGCGCGCACGCATGCGATCGAACCAGGGATCCTTCTCGTTCATGAAGTACGTGCCGTAGGCGTGGGCGGCCAGGCCCAGCGCGATGATCTGCGTGCCGACGATGCACAGCAGCTCCCCGGCGATGACCGTGTGCAGGTTCCACTCGCGGCCGAAGATCGGGATCTGGGCGAGCGCGATGATCGTCACGAACAGGCCGAGCAGCAGCAACGCCGCGCCCGGCACGATGAACAGGTGCGTCGGGCTGTGGACGAGCAGGAAGCGCAGGTGACGCCAGCCGTCGCGGACGCGCGAGAGCTTGGACTCGCCGCTGCGCGGGGCGTACCGGATCGGGAACTCGCGGATCTCGAGCTTCTCCTTCGCCGCCCGGATGACCATCTCGGAGGCGAACTCCATGCCGGTCGTGCGCAGGTCGAGCGTCGGCAGGATGTCGCGCCGCAGGCCGCGCATGCCGCAGTGCGCGTCGCGGATGCCGGTACGGAAGAAGAGGTTCAGGGTGCCGCTGAGGATCGGGTTGCCGATGTAGCGGTTGACCCAGTGCATCGCGCCCGGCTCGATGTTGTCCATGCGGTCACCCATCACGAGCTGACCGCCGTCGCGCAGCTCCTGCACGAAGCGCGGGATCTCGTCGAAGGGGTAGGTCATGTCGGCGTCGAGCATCACGATGTACTCGCCGCGGGCGGCCGCGAAGCCGGCGAGGTAGGCCGAGCCGTAGCCGCGCCGCGACTCGTGCACGACGCGCGCGCCGGCCGCCGTCGCGAGCTCCGCGCTGCCGTCGTCGGAGCCGTTGTCGGCGACGACGACCTCGCCGACGATGCCGGCCGAGTCGAGCGCCGCCTGCGAGAGGCGGACGGTCTGCTCGATGTTCTCGGCCTCGTTGAGGCAGGGGATCACGATGGACACCTCGACGACTGCCGGTGAGGGAGCCTCGAGCGCTGCGTGTGTGCTCTGGGTCGATGCCATGGCGGTGGAGGGGCGAGGCGCGGACGGTCGCACCGTCTCGACTGCATAAACGCGCACGCGAGCGAATGTTGCGCGCTGGCGACAGCCTAGTGACTCACCCGGCGTGCCAGGCGAGCCCGTAGCGTGTGGCGGATGCGCGTGTGCATCGCCTACGACTGCCTGTTCCCGTGGACGGTGGGGGGTGCCGAGCGCTGGTACCGCAACCTCGCCGAGCGCTTGGCCGAGGCCGGCCACGAGGTCACGTACATCACGCGCCGCCAATGGGAGCCCGGCGAACGCCCCCGGCTGCCCGGCGTGCGCGTCGTCGCGGTCTCGCGCGCCGAGCCGCTGTACGGCTCCGACGGCAACCGCACGATCTCGGAGCCCCTGCGCTACGGGCGCGGGGTGCTCGGCCACCTGCTGCGTCACGGGCGCGACTACGACATCGTCCACATGGCGTCATTTCCGTACTTTTCGCTGCTCGCCGCCGCCGCCGCGCAACCGCGCGGCGGCTACCGGCTCGTCGTCGACTGGCACGAGCTGTGGAGCGCGCTCTACTGGAACGAGTACCTCGGCGGGGCGAAGGGGGTCGTCGGCCATGCCGTGCAGCGCGCATGCATCCGGGCGCCGCACCGCGCGTTCTGCTTCTCGCGGATGCACCGCGACCGCCTGATCGCCGAGGGCTTCCGCGGCACGGTCGACGTGCTCGAGGGCGAGTACGCGGGCTCGCTCGAGCCGCCGGTGCCCAACACCGCGAGGCCGCACGTCGTGTTCGCCGGGCGCCACATCGCCGAGAAGCGGGCAGCGGCGATCGTGCCCGCCGTCATGCGCGCGCGGGCGGCGATCCCCGGGCTGCGGGCGACGATCTTCGGCGACGGGCCCCAGCGTCGGGCCGTGCTCGCGGCGATCGAGACCTGCGGGGCGCAGGGGGTCGTCGAGGCGCCGGGCTTCGTCGACGCCGGCGAGATCGACGCGGCGCTGCGCACGGCGCTGTGTATGGTCCTGCCGTCCAGCCGCGAGGGCTACGGGATGGTCGTCGTCGAGGCCGCGGCGCGCGGTACGCCGAGCGTCCTCGTCGCGGGCGAGGACAACGCCGCCGTCGAGCTCGTCGCCGAGGACCGCAACGGAACCATTGCCGCGTCGGCGTCGGCCGAGGACTTGGCGGCGGCCTTCGAGCGCATCGATTCGGCCGGCGCGGGCCTGCGCGAGCGGACGTGCGCGTGGTTCGCCGCCAACGCCGAGCGCCTCTCGCTCGAGCACTCGCTGCGCCGGGTGCTCGAGTCCTACGCAGGCGACGTCAGCCGCGACGGTCGCTGAGCGCGCGCTCGTAGCTTCCCGCCGTGGCGCGCGCCGTGCGCTCCCAGCTGAAGCGCGCCGCCTGCGCGCGACCCGCCGTACGCAGCTCATCGGCCAGCGCGTCGTCGCCGAGCACGCGCTCGATCGCCGCGGTGATCGCGCCTACGTCAAGCGGGTCGAAGAGCAGCGCGGCGTCGCCGGCGACCTCCGGCAGGGCGCTCGTGTTCGAGCAGGCCACGGGCACGCCGCGGCGCATCGCCTCGAGCACCGGCAGGCCGAAGCCCTCGTTCAGCGAGGGGAAGACGAAGACCGCGGCGAGCGCGTACAGCCCCTCGAGCTCGGCGTCGGAGACCCAGTCAAGCATCCGCAGGTCGTCGAGCACCCCGAGC
>JBBSMC010000012.1:0-51694 GCA_038233375.1 Solirubrobacterales bacterium | reverse complement strand
CCGGCGCCGCGCGGGCCGGCTGGCGCGCCCCGGCGCTGCCCGCCGCCGCGCGGCTTGCTGCGACGCTGCGGGCCCGCGGGCACGACGCCACCGCCGGCGGCCGGCTCGTCGTCGTGCGGCTGAGCGTCTGCGGTGAGGAGGCGGCATCGCAGGCGCTGCGGGTGAGCGCCGCCGCCCGCGCCGCGCCGACGGTGCTCGCGCTCGCCGGGCCCCGCGAGACCGCCTTCGAGTCGCTGCTGGCGATGCAGGATCTCGTGGTCGTCGCGCTGGCGCCGGCCGCGGACGCCGCGTTGGCGCAGCTGGCGAGAGCCGGCCTCGAGCGCGCGCTGACGTGCGTGGTGCCCCCCGCCGACCCGGCCCGCGCGCTCGCGGCCGCGGGTCTCGTGTTGCTGCCCTCGACGCGCCGCGCGCTCGCCGCGCCGGTCGCGGCGCTCTCATGATGTTCCGCGCGCCGACCCCCGGGCGCGTTCGCGATGCACCCGGCGAGGCGGGGCAGGCCACGATCCTGCTGCTCGGCGTGGCGCTCGCGGCGATCCTCGGCGCGCTCGTGCTCGGCGCGATCGCACAGGGGATCGGGGCGCAGAGCGACGAGCAGCGCGCCGCCGATCTCGCGGCACTGGCAGGCGCACGGGCGATGCACGACGCCTACGACGGCCTCTTCGAACCACGGCAGATCGGCGGGCGGCCCAACCGCGCGCATCTCGAGCGCGCGCAATACCTCGAGCGCGGTCGCAGCGCCGCGCTGGCGACCGCGCGCAGCAACGGCGCGCACGATGTCGGCGTGTCGTTCCCCGACGGCGACACGTTCGCTCCCGTGCGGATGCGGGTGACGGTGCGCGACGCGGTGAAGGTGGGCCCGCGCGAGCGCGTGCCGGCAGGCGCTCGCGCCGAGGCCGAGCTCGCCGCGCCGGCGGACGTGGCGCTCTGGTCGGCGGGACCGGGGGAGTACCGCGGGCCGCTCGCGCGCCGCCAGGGCAAGCCGATGCGACCGGACGTCGCGGGCGCGTTCGATCGCATGCAGGCCGCCGCACTGCGCGACGGCGTGTCGCTCGTCGTCGTCAGCGGCTTTCGCTCGAACGCCGAGCAGTCCGTGCTGTTCGCGCGCCACCCGGATCCGAAGTGGGTGGCCCCGCCGGGCCGCTCGCTGCACCGCCTCGGCACGGAACTCGATCTCGGCCCGCCGGCGGCGTATGGCTGGCTGGCGGCCAACGCGACGCGTTTTCACTTCGTCCGGCGCTACTCGTGGGAACCGTGGCACTACGGCTTCACGCTCAACGCCGGCACGTCGTCGGTCGGCTTCACCGCCAAGACGAGCGGGGGCGACGGCGAGACCGCGCGCTCACTGCCCTCGTTCGTGCCCGCGGCCTACGCCAAGCCGCTCGCGCAGGCGGCGCAGCGCTGGAACATCTCGGCCGGCCTGCTCGCCGCGCAGCTCATGGCCGAGTCGAACTTCAATCCGTTCGCGCGGTCACCGGCCGGCGCGCGGGGGATCGCGCAGTTCATGCCGGGCACGGCAAAGGAGATGGGGCTGCGCGACCCGTTCGACGCCGCCACCTCGATCGATGCGCAGGCGCACCTCATGCGCGACCTGCTGCGCCGGTTCGGATCGGTGCCGCTCGCGCTGGCCGCCTACAACGCCGGGTCCGCGCGGGTGGCCGCCTGCGGGTGCGTCCCGCCGATCGCGGAGACGCGCGGCTACGTGGCGCGCATCCTCGGCCTGCTGGGCGGGGCGGGCGAGCCCGTCGCCGGCGGCGGGCTCGAGGTGCGCCTCGTGAGCTGACCTCGAACCGCCCCGCGCTCCTTCTCCGCGCGCGGGCGGCCAGCTCTGGCCAGATGCGTCAGGACGGGCGTTGCTCCGGTATGAGGCGCGGCGCTAGACGAAAACAATCCCCTGCAAAGCAGGCAGTTTCAAGTTTTCTCGCGCAAAAGTCGATGCTTGTGCATCGGCCCCGGTACGCGCCCTTATCCATTGCCTCATGTCGCGCGTTCCGGCTGCCGGCGTGGCGTCCGCCTGATCCGGGGCTACGGTCGCCGCCTCGCGGCGCAGCTGCCGCAGGGCCGTCTGCTGCCCGACGCGGTCTGGCGCCGGCGCCATCGCTCGATCACCGTGCTGCTCTGGCTGCACGTGCCGGCGCTGCTCGCCTTCGCGAGCGTTCGCGGCTACGGCGCCCTGCACTCGACGTGGGAGATGCTGCTGGTCATCTCGCTGGCCACCGTCGCGAGCCTGCCGCGTCTCGGCCGGGGACCGCGCTCCGCGGCCGCGGCGCTCGGCCTCGTCTCGTGCTCGGCGCTGCTGATCCACTTCTGGGGCGGCCAGAACGAGGGCCACTTCCACTTCTTCGTCGTCGTCTCGCTGCTGATCCTCTACCAGGACTGGCTGCCGTTCCTGATCGCGGTCGGCTTCGTCGTCCTGCATCACGGCTTGCTCGGCTCGATGGTGCCGCACGGCGTCTTCGCCCGCGACACCGCGACCGACGATCCGTGGACGTGGGCCTTCGTCCACGGCGCGTTCATCCTCGCCGCCTCGGCCGCCAACATCGTCTCCTGGCGCGCCACCGAGCAGCTGCTGCGCGACCCGCTCACCGGCCTCGCGGGGCGCGCGATCATGCTCGACCGCCTGCGCCTGGGCCTGCGGCGCGCGCGTCGCAAGCAGCTCCACGCCGGCGTCATATTCCTCGATCTCGACCGCTTCAAGGTTCTCAACGACTCGCTCGGCCACGCCGCCGGCGACCGCGTCCTCATCACGGCCGGCGAGCGCCTGCGCGACGCCGTGCGCGCCAATGACACCGCCGTGCGGTTCGGCGGCGACGAGTTCGTCATCGTCTGCGAGGATCTGCGCGACGCGGACGAGGCGATCGTCGTCGCGGAGCGCCTGATCACCGCGCTGCGCGAGCCCTACATCGTCGACGGCCAGGAGATCGTCCTGACCGTCTCGGCCGGCATCGCGATCGGCGGGCACGAAGACGAGCGCAGCGCCGAGGGTCTCCTCCGCGACGCCGACGCCGCCATGTACCGCGCCAAGGAGAGCGGCAAGGACCGCTACGTCGTCTTCGGGATCGAGATGCGCAGCCGCGCGCTCACGCGCCTCGCCGACGAGGTCGACATCCGCCGCGCGCTCCCGCGCGGCGAGCTGCACGTGCGCTACGAGCCGCAGTTCGCCCTCGGCGGCGGTCGCGTCCGCGCGCTCGAGGCGCGCGTGCACTGGCACCATCCGACCCGCGGCCTGCTCGCGCCGCGCGACTTCGAGGCGGTCGCCGAGGAGACCGGCATGGTCGTGCCGATCGGCGAGTGGGCGATCGCCGAGGCCTGCCGCCAGCTCGTGGGATGGCGCCAGGCGGGCGCCGCACCGGGCCTGGTCGTCTCGATCAACGTCTCCCCGCACCAGCTCGCCGACGACGGTCTGCCCGCGACGATCGCCAAGGCGCTGCGCACGGCAGGCCTCGAGCCCTCGGCGCTCTGCCTCGAGATCCCCGAGGCGGCGGTGATGGCCGATCCGCGCGCCGCCGTCGCCGCGCTGGAGCGCCTGCGAGCCGTCGGCGTGCGGCTCGCGCTCGACGGCTTCGGCACCGGCCATCTCTCGATGAGCTGCCTGCGCCAGCTGCGCTTCGACACGCTCAAGCTCAACCGTGTCTACGTGCGCGACCTCGAGCAGACCGGAGGCGACGCCGTCCTGCGCGGGATCGTCGACATGGCGCACGCGCTCGGCAGCGAGGTCACCGCCAAGGGCGTGGCCACGGGCTCACAGCTGCGCGCGCTGCGTGCGATCGGCTGCGACGCCGCCCAGGGCCCGCTGCTCGCCGGTCCCGGCCGGCCCGGCGAGATCGGCCGGCTCGTCGTCGCGCCGCAGAGCCGCCGCGTGCAGTCGCGGCGGGCGTTGCCGATCAGCGGCTGACGCGGCCGCCGGAGGCCGGCCCGCAGCTCAGCCCTGCGTCTGCGCGGCGGCCTGGGAGCGATCCGCGCGCGGGTCCGGCAGCGGCGTCAGCCGCGCGGCGATCTCCGTACGGCGCGGCTCGAGGAAGGGCGGCAGGATGAGCTTCGTGCCGAGCTCCTCCACGGGGCCGTCGACGGTGAAGCCGGGCTCGCGGGTCGCCAGCTCGTAGAGCACGCCGCCCGGCTCACGGAAGTACAGCGAGTGGAAGTAGTGGCGGTCGACGTAGCCGGAGTTCGGGATGCCCGCCGCGGTGACCGTGTCGATCCACGACTGCATGTCGGCATCGCTCGTGCCCCACGCGATGTGGTGCACGGTGCCCGCGCTCTGGCGGCCGCGCTCGGCCGGGGCCGGGTCCCACGCGATCCAGCCGCCGCGGCGCTCGCCGCGCAGCTCGAAGGTCGGAGCGCCGTCGCCGGCGTCGCGGCGAACAGCGCCCATCAGGCGCTCGAGCACGACCGCGCTGTCGTCCGGCCGGAAACTGTACGCCCGCACGCCCTCGAAGCCCTGCAGCGCGAGCCCCGCCGTGATCTCCGGATGGTCGGCGATCAGCGGCTCGTCGCCCGACTCGTCGACGATGAGCTGGTGGGCCAGTCCCTCGGGATCGGCGAAGAGCAGCGACTCGCCGTCGCGCTCGGTGGCGGCGCCGTCGTCACCCAGGCGCGTGGCCCAGAAGTCGAGCGCCTGCGGGGAAGCGACGCGCCAGACGATCCGGTGCACCATCCCCGCGCCGGGCCGGCCGGGGACCGCGCCGGGATACTCGAAGAACGTCAGGTCAGCGCCGGGCTGCGCGTTCTCGTCGCCGTAGAAGAGGTGGTAGACGCTCGGATCGTCCTGGTTGACGGTCTTCGCCGTCATGCGCAGGCCGAGCGTCCGCGTGTAGAAGTCGACGTTGCGCGGGGCGTCGCCCGTGATCGCGGTGATGTGGTGGATGCCGTCGAGGTTCATGGTGGGTCCCTTGTGTTGACTGCCCTCGACGATACCAAAGTAGTTGCGCCCGCAACCAGTTTCGCCGCGGTTGCGAGCGCACCCTGCGGTTTGTGGTTCGTCCTGTGAATCGGGTGCGGATTCGCCGGACGGACCTCTAGGGTTTCCGCGTCGCCACGAGCGCGCTGCCGCCACCGCGCCGTACGGGCTCGGCCGCGGCGAGCATGCGGCGCTGGCCGAGCAGCTCGACGCCGGTGGCCGCGCCGATCTCGCCCACGAGCGAGAACGCGTGCCCGCGCGCCGCGAGCACGGCCGCCTCCGGCGACTTGAGGAACGCGGGCTCGGCGACCGTCGCCGGCGTGTCGCGCTGGCTGGCGCGCGGCGTCGCGATCGCGGCGGCCAGCGAGCTGCCGAAGTCGATCCGCTCGACGAGCAGGCCGAGCACCGTCGTGATGATGGTCGACCCGCCGGGCGAGCCGAGGCCGAGCCACGGACGCCCGTTGCGCATGACGATCGTGGGGGCCATCGAGCTGCGCGGGCGCTTGCCGCCCTGGACGCGGTTGGGGTGCGTGCGCGAGGTGTAGTTGAAGTCCGTCAGCTCGTTGTTGAGCAGGAAGCCGTAGCCCGGCACGACGAGGCCGGCACCGCCGGTGGACTCGATCGTGAACGTGTAGGAGACGATGTCGCCGCTCTTGTCGGCCACGGTGATGTGGGTCGTCGTCCCGGCGCGGGTGGGCGTCACGGAACGCTCGCCGGCGCGCGGCACGCCGCTGTCGAACGCGTACGGGTCGCCAGGGGCGGCGGGGCTCGTGCCGGCAGCGTCGCCGATCAGGCCGCGCCGCGTGGCGGCGAAGCCCTTCGAGAGCAGCCCGATCCGAGGCACGACAAAGGAGTTGCGGTCGGCGATGTACGCGCCGCGGTCGGCGAACGCCAGGCGTGATGCCTCGAGGACATGATGCAGCGCGGTGGCGCGCGGCATGGCATTCAGGTCATAGCCCTCGAGGATGTTCAGCGCCTCGGCGGTCGTCAGGCCGCCGCTCGACGGCGGTCCCATGCCGTACACCTCGGCGCCGCGGTACGTCGAGCGCACCGGCGCGCGATCGGGCGCCGTGTATGAGGCCAGATCGGCGGCGGTCATCACGCCGGGACGCCAGCGGTGGTCCGCGGTCGGGGAGATCTGCGGCTCGCGCACGGTGCGGGCGATCGCCGACGCGAGCCGCCCGCGGTAGAAGCCACGCGGTCCGACGCGCCCGATCAGCCGGTACGTGCGCGCGAGGTCGGGGTTGCGGAAGACCGTGCCGACGTCACGCGCCGTGCCGTCGGCATCGAGGTACAGCGCGGCCGCCGCCGGCACGTCGTCGAACCACGCGCGGTTCTCCTCGATCTGCGCTGCGAACGTCTGGTCGACGACGAAGCCCTGCCGGGCGACCCGGATGGCGGGCGCCAGCGCCTGCGCGAGCGTGATCGTCCCGCGGCGGCCCAGCTCGCGGTCCCAGCCGAGAACCGTTCCCGGAACGCCGACGGAGAGACCGCTGTAGCGCGCGTCGTTGAACGCAAGCGCCGTGCCGTTCTCGAAGAACGACACGGTGTCCATCGCACGCGGCGCGCGCTCGCGGTGGTCGTTCGTCGTGACCTTCCTGCGGCGCGCATCGTAGGAGACCATGAAGCCGCCGCCGCCGATGCCCGCGGAGAACGGCTCGGTGACGCCGAGCACCGCGGCCGCGGTGATCGCGGCGTCGGTCGCATTGCCGCCCCGGCGCAGTGTGTCGACCGCGGCTTTGGTTGCCAGCCGGTCGACGGTCGCGGCGGCCCCGCCGTACCCCGTCGACGTCGGCGGGGTGGAGGCCTGCGCCGCGGGAGCCACGGCGAGGCCGGCGATGACGGTGAGGACGGCGATCGGCGTGCGCATGGGCCGCGTCCTTCCCCGCAGGGCGCCTCTTCACGCCCGCCTGGAGCCCGCCCCACGCCGATCATGGGTCCGTGACACGGACCCTATGCTCGAAGCGATGCCCGCGAGCACGCCCACGGCCTCCACGCGCATGCGCGACCAGCGCCGCAGCCTGCCCGACGGCCCGGGCGTCTACCTGTTCAAGGACATCAACGGCAAGGTCGTCTACGTCGGCAAGGCGAAGTCGATCCGCAAGCGCGTCGGCGGCCACTTCTCCAGGGCGGGCGGGAGCGGTGTCCCGCGCGGCGCCGTCGCGATGGTGGACATGGTTCACCAGATCGACTTCCTGCTCGTTGCCTCGGAGGCCGAGGCACTGCTCACGGAGAACCAGTTCATCAAGCAGTACAAGCCGCGCTTCAACGTCCGGCTGCGCGACGACAAGTCCTATCCGTTCCTCGCGATCTCGATCGACGAGGACCATCCGCGTGTCTACTTCACGCGCGAGCGCCACCGCAGGGACCGCCTCTACTTCGGCCCGTACTCCAACGCCAAGAAGGTGCGCGGAACGCTGGACCTGCTGCAGAAGGTCTTCGCGTTCAGATCCTGCAGCGGCGTCGAACCGGGTCGGCGCACCGGCTCGCCCTGCCTGGACTTCTATATCAAGCGCTGCGGCGCGCCCTGCGTCGGCCACCAGTCCAAGGAGGAGTACCGCGAGGCGATCAACGGCGTCATCGCGTTCTTGTCCGGCCGCTACCGCCAGATCGAGCACGACCTGCAAGAGCGGATGAAGGCGGCCGCCGCCGCGCAGGAATTCGAGCAGGCGGCGCTGGAGCGCAACCGCCTGCGGTCCGTGCGCAGCCTGCTCGAACGCCAGCGCGTCGCCAACGAGGCCGTCGGCACGCTCGACGCCGTGGCGATCGCCGTCGATGGGGTCGACGCCAACGCGCAGGTCTTCCAGATCCGCGACGGTGTCCTCTCCGATCGCCAGTCGTTCTACCTCTCCAACGAATCGGCCTTCTCGATCGGCGAAGTCGCCGAGGAGTTCCTGCTGCAGTACTACGGCGACGCGATGGCGGTGCCGCCGCAGGTGCTCGTCCAGCGCGACGTCGTCGAGTGCGACGTGCTGGGGGCGGTGCTGAGCGAGCTGCGCGGCTCGCGCGTCGAGGTGCGCGTGCCCGAGCGCGGCGACAAGCGCCGGATCCTCGAGATGGCGGAGCGCAACGCGGCGCTCGCGCTCGACCAGGAGCGCCTGAAGGACGAGCGCCGCCGCCAGCAGCGTGTCGAGGCGCTCGACGGCCTGCAGGAGGCGCTCGGCCTCGATGCGCTGCCGCTGCGAATCGAGTGCTTCGACATCTCCAACCTGATGGGCACGAACACGACGGCGTCGATGGTCGTCTTCGAGGGCGGAGCGCCGAAGAAGAGCGACTACCGGCGCTTCAACGTGCGCTCGACGACGGAGGGCGTGCCCGACGACTTCACCGCGATGGAGGAGGTGCTCGGCCGGCGCCTCGCGCGCTGGGAGGCCGAGTTGGACCTCAGCCCCAACGACCCCAAGCGCAACGAGTCCTTCGCGACGCTGCCGTCGCTGATCGTCATCGACGGCGGCCAGGGCCAGCTCTCGGCCGGCCTGCGCGCGCTGGAGGGCTTTCGCGAGCGCGGCGTGGCCGTGATCTCGCTGGCCAAGCAGCTGGAGGAGATCTACGTGCCGGACCGCCGCGCGCCGCTGCGCCTGCCCCACGACACGCCGGCGCTGCAGCTGCTGCAGCGGGTGCGCGACGAGGCCCACCGCTTCGCGATCACGCATCACCGCACGCGCCGCGACCGCCAGATGACCGAGTCCGTGCTCGATGGCCTGCCGGGCGTGGGACCGAAGCGCAAGCGCGCGCTGCTGAAGCATTTCGGCTCGCCGGAGGCGATGCTCGGCGCGTCGCGCGACGAGCTCGAGGGGGTGCCGGGGCTGCCTTCGAAGACCGCGCGCGACCTGTACGCGTACCTCAACCGCACGTCGGGATGACCGGCCGGTAACGCCGATGACCGGTCCGAGCGGCACAATCCCCCGCGTGACCGGCTCAGACGAGGTGCCCGCCACGAGAAGCCTGGAGGACCTCGTCGTCATCACGGGCTTCTCCGGCGCCGGCAAGTCGACGGCGATGAACGTCTTCGAGGACGACGGCTACTTCTGCGTCGACAACCTGCCACCAGAGATGATCCGCGGTCTCGTCGACCTGTTCGTGCACGAGGGCGCGAAGGTGCATCGCGCGGCGGTCGTCTCCGACGTGCGCGCCCGCGACCTGTTCGAGACGCTGGGCGCCGTGCTCGACGACCTCGCCGAGCGTGGCATCACGCACCGCGTCCTGTTCCTTGGCGCCGACGAGCAGACGCTGCTCGGCCGCTACAAGGAGACGCGCCGGCGCCATCCGCTGAGCCCGACCGGCTCGGTCGCGCAGGGGATCGCCGCCGAACGCGCGGCCCTCGAGGACATCAAGGCGCGCGCGGACTTCGTGCTCGACACGAGCGGGATCGGCGCGGCGACGCTGCGCCGGCGGATCGCCGACGAGTTCCTGCCGCGCCACGTGCACTCCAAGCTCGCGCTCACGCTGACCTCGTTCGGCCACAAGCATGGGCTGCCACGCGACGCCGACATGGTGCTCGACATGCGCTTCCTGCCCAACCCGCACTGGGAGGTCGAGCTGCGGCCGCTGACCGGCTACGACCCGCGCGTAGTCGAGTACATGTCTCGCGGCGGCAAGCTCGACGCGTTCTACGAACGGCTGACGCCGCTGCTGGACTTCCTCGTCCCGGAGTACATCGCCGAGGGCAAGGCGCACCTCTCGATCGCCGTCGGCTGCACCGGCGGGCGCCATCGCTCGGTCGCGATCGTCGAGGCGCTGGCGGCGCGGCTGCGCGTCCGCGACGACGTCGAGGTGGACGTGGCGCACCGCGACGTGGGACATTCGGCGCGATGATCCTCCACGTCGCCTTCGAGGTCTCCGAGCTCGCGCGCTCCACGCGCTTCTACGACGCGATCTTCTACGCGCTCGGCGCGCGGCGCACCTTCGAGAGCGAGCGCGCGGTCGCCTACGGGCACGACCACGAGCAGTTCTGGGTCGTCGACCGCGGCCGCCCGCCGGCGCCGGGCTACGGCCACGTCGCGCTCGCCGCCACCGGCCGCGCCGCCGTCAACGGCGCCTACGAGGCCGGGCTCGCGCACGGCGGCCGCGACGACGGCCTGCCGGGCATGCGCCCGCAGTACGGGCCGCTGTACTACGCGGCATACCTCCTGGATCCCGACGGCCTGCGGCTGGAGCTCGTCACCGGCGCGCACTGACGGCGCCGGCATCGGCGCTCCCCGGCCGCACGTGCTCGACGCGCAGGTCGTAGCGCTGCTCGAGGCGCTCGGCGATCAGTGAGCGGTGGCAGGCCTCGGGGTCGGCCTCCACGCAGAGCAGCGCGACTGTCGCTCCGGCCGGCATCTCGTCGACGAGCGCGTCGAGATCGGCCTGGTCGAGGATCTCGTGCACGTAGCGCTCGACATAGTCCGGGTCGAGCACCGTGCGCGAGCGCTTGCCGACCCTGTTGCGGTCGTCGGCCGCGTACTGCAGGTGGCGTAGCTCGGTCGTCGGCGCGAGCTCGCGGTGGTGGCTGTAGGCGATCTGCGCGTCGGCGAGGGCGTCCTGCAGGCGACGGGCATTGGCCCAGGCGTAGCGTGCGCCGCGCACGCCGCGGCGCTGGCGCACGTCGACGACCAGGCCGACGCCATGGCCGCGCAGGGCGGCGAGGAACGACGGCAGGTCGAGCTCGTAGACGCCGATCGTGATCAGGCGCGGAGTCAGAGCGGGCGTGTCGGTTCGGTCGGCGGCGTCCCGGGCGGGCGCGACGGGCCGGGGCCGGTACCCGGGCCGTCGCCGAGGCCTGGACCGGGGCCGGGGACGCGGGGATCGACCGGGTCACCGGCGACGGGCGCCGTGCCGAAGTGGTCGTCGCGGTGCGCCGGCTCCGACCGGCCGCCGCCGAACGCGTCGCCGTGGGTGATCGCGACCGAGATCCGCGCCACCGAGAGCAACGCCCCCGAGGTCATGAGCACCGTCGCGGCGAGCGCGAGCCAGAGGCCGGTCGACGGATCGCCGTCGATGTCGGGGGTCAGCGGCGGCGGGTTGATGAACAGGTACAGCACGATGACCAGCCCCGCGACGGCAGGGCCGATGAGCCAGCTCGACGGGCGCGGCGGGCCGAAGCCCAGACGGCTGGCGACGGCGACCAGCGCCACGCTCGCCAGTACCGCGAGGACGAGGTCCCAGACCTCGAAGATCTCCCAGGCGTCGATCCCGGGCTGGTACCACTCCAGGAAGAGGGAGACGAAGAGCAGGAGCGCGCCGGCGCTGATCAGCAGCATGCCGGCCTCGATGCTCCTCGGGTCGTCTGGCGTGCGGGTGGGACCGGCGATGGGCATGACGGGGTCTCCTCGTGTGGATCGCAACGAACCGAGCCGTTCGTACCCGCGCGTCACGGCCGTGAACCGCTGGGCACGCGGCGTGCACGCGATCGCGCCGCGCGAGCGCCTACGCTGCAACCGTGAGCATCGGCCGGCACGAAATCCCCAAGGGAGCCGAGCTCGACGCCGCCCAGCAGGCGTGTGCGGTCGACGTCATCTGCCGCTGGATCGAGCGCGAGCTCGCGGCCACCGCCTGATGGCGCCCCGCGGCGGGATCGACCTCGGCGGGACGAAGATCCAGGCCGTCGTCGTCGACGAGCAGCAGGTCGTGCTCGGCCAGGCGCGCAGCGCGACGCCGACGAAGGGCGGTCCGGCCGACGTCGCGGCGGCGATCGTGGCCGCGATGCGCGAGGCGGCAGCCGCGGCCGGGCTCGGTCCCGCGCAGCTCTCCCACGTCGGCGTCGGCTCGCCGGGCACCGTCGACGCGGCGAACGGCACCGTCTCCAGCGCGAAGAACCTGCCGGGCTGGGCGGGCGCCTATCCGCTCGCCAAGCAGCTGCGCATGGCACTCGGCACACCGGTCGCGCTCGGCAACGACGTCCAGGTCGCCACCGACGCCGAGGCCGCGCTCGGCGCCGGCCGCGGGCACGGCTCGATGCTCGGCGTCTTCTGGGGAACGGGCGTCGGCGGCGGCATCGTGCTCGACGGGAAGCCGTGGGTCGGGCGCGGCGGGGCGGGCGAGATCGGCCACGTCGTCGTGAAGGTCGACGGCGCGCAGTGCCCGTGCGGCCGGCGCGGCTGCATGGAGGCCTACGCGGGTCGCAACGCGCTCGAGGCCCGCGCACGCGAGCTGCACGAGAAGGGCGAGCCCACCGAGCTCTTCAAGATTGCCCGCAAGCGCGGCCGCGAGCGGCTGACCAGCGGGATCTGGGCGGCGGCGCTCGAGCGCGGCGACCCGCTCGCCACGAAGCTCATCGACCGCGCGATCGACATGCTCGGCGCGGGCGTCGCCTCGGTCGACAACGTGCTCGACGTCGAGGTGATCATCCTCGGCGGTGGGATCGGCGTGCGCCTCGGCCAGCCCTACGCCGACCGCATCGCGAAGGCAATGCAGCCGCATCTGTTCTTCAGCGAGCGCCCCCCGCCGGTGCTCGTCGCCGCCCTCGGCGACCTCGGCGGCGCGATCGGAGCGAGCCTGCTGCCTGTCGACAGCGACGCCGCCTGACTCAGGCTCAGCTCGGCCAGACCGCCTGCTGCGCCGCGCGCAGCTCGCCGTCGGGCGTGAGCGCGAACTTCAGCGCGTGCAGCGTCGCCGGGTCGGTTTCGATTCCGCGCTCGGCGAGCGCGGCGCAGATCCGCTGCCAGGCCTCCAGCCGCGTCCCCGTCGGCGGCCGGCTGAGACGCATCGACATGAGGACCGACAGCTCGAGCGCGGCGAGCTTGTCGCGCGCGCAGCGGACGCTGAGCGACGCCGGCTGCGGGTCGTCGATCTGCTCGCCGCCGTCGATGAGCGCGAACAGACGCAGGTCGACGAGGGCGAAGTCGTCGTCTGCGGGGCTCTCGTGGTTCAGCGACGCGCTGGCGCCGATGCTGCGAACGCTGTCTGGCATGGCCTCACCGTAGTGCGCCCGCAGCCGGCCCGTCACGCCGCCGGCCCGGGATTCGGAGCGCCGGAACGGTAGGGTTCCGCTCCCGCGCCGAGGCGGAAGGACCTTCATCGGCAACGAAGCGTTCAAGAATCCCCAGGAAGGACAGACACTCCGCATGCCCGTACGTGTTGGAATCAACGGCTTCGGCCGCATCGGCCGTAACGTGTTCCGCGCCGCCCAGGCGGCACAAGCAGACATCGAGTGGGTCGCCGTCAACGACCTCACCGACAACGCGACGCTGGCGCACCTGCTGCGCTACGACTCGATCCTCGGGCCGTACCCGGGAACCGTCGAGCTGACCGACGACGGCCTCGTCGTCGACGGCAAGCAGATCCTCGTCAAGGCCGAGCGTGATCCCGCCGCTCTGGGCTGGGTGGATCTCGGCGTCGACGTCGTGCTCGAGTCGACCGGCTTCTTCACCAAGCGCGAGGGTGCGGCCAAGCACCTCGACGCCGGCGCGAAGAAGGTGATCATCTCCGCGCCCGCGAGCGGCGAGGACATCACCGTCGTACTGGGCGTGAACTTCGAGCTGTACGACCCGGATTCGCACGACGTCATCTCCAACGCCTCGTGCACGACGAACTGCCTCGCGCCGTTCGCCAAGGTGATCCACAACGCGGTCGGCATCGAGCACGGCCTGATGACGACGATCCACGCCTACACGGCCGATCAGAACCTCCAGGACGGGCCGCACAGCGACCTGCGCCGCGCTCGCGCCGCCGCGATCAACCTCGTGCCGACGTCGACCGGCGCCGCCAAGGCCGTCGGCCTCGTGCTGCCGGAGCTCAACGGGCGCCTGCACGGCTTCGCCGTCCGCGCGCCCGTCCCGACCGGCTCGATGGTCGACCTGACGTTCGTGGCCAGCAAGAACACGACGAAGGAGGAGGTCAACGCCGCCTTCGCCGCCGCCGCCGAGGGCGAGCTCGCCGGGATCCTGCAGTACACCGAGGACCCGATCGTCTCCAGCGACATCGTCGGCAACCCGCACTCGTCGATCGTCGACGGCCTGCTGACGACGGTCATGGAGGGCACGCTCGTGAAGGTCGTCTCCTGGTACGACAACGAGTGGGGCTACTCCAACCGCTGCGTCGACGTGCTCCAGAAGGTCCTCTAGTGAGTCGTCCAGGGGTGCAACGTTTGTGGACGGCCCGCTAGCCGCCGTGCGGACGCTCGACGACCTCGGCGACGTCTCCGGTCAGCGTGGCCTCGTCCGCGTCGACTTCAACGTCCCGCTGGCGGACGGCGCGGTCTCCGACGACGCTCGGATCCGCGCCGCCCTGCCGACGATCATGCAGCTGCGCGAGAAGGGCGCGCGGCTGCTGCTCGTCTCGCACCTCGGCCGGCCGAAGGATCGCGAGCCGGAGTTCTCGCTGGCGCCGGTCGCCGAGTACCTGGCGGGCCTGATCGGCACGGAGGTTGCGCTGGCGCCGGACCTCGACGACGTGCCCGACGGCGACGTCGTGATGCTCGAGAACATCCGCTTCGAGAAGGGCGAGACGAAGAACGACCCGGAGCTCTCGGCGCGCCTCGGCGCGCTCGCCGACTTCTACGTCAACGACGCGTTCGGCGCCGCGCACCGCGCACACGCCTCGACCGTCGGCGTCGTCGAGCACGTCGGCAACTGCGCCGCGGGCCGCCTGCTGCAGCGCGAGGTCGAGACCCTGACGGGCATCCTCGCCGACCCCGGCCGCCCGCTCGTGGCGATCGTCGGCGGCGCAAAGGTCACCGACAAGATCGGCGTCATCGACGCCTTCCTGAAGGTCGCCGACACGATCCTCATCGGCGGCGCGATGAGCTACCCGTTCTTTCGGTCGCAGGGTCACGAGGTCGGCGCGTCGCTCTGCGAGGCCGAGGGCGTCGAGCCCGCCGGCCGCGCGCTGGAGCAGGGCGGCGACAAGCTGCGCCTGCCGGTCGACCACGTGCTCGGCGCGAAGTTCTCGGCCGACACGGAGCCGATCCAGCACGACGAGATCGACGTGCCCGACGGCCTCATGGGCCTCGACATCGGGCCGAAGACCGCTGAGCTGTACGCCGCGGAGATCGCCTCCGCCGGCACGGTTTTCTGGAACGGCCCGATGGGCGCCTTCGAGCTGGCGCCGTTCGCCGCCGGCACGCGCTCGGTCGCCGAGGCGGTCGCAGCGACGGACGCGGTCACGGTCGTCGGCGGCGGAGACTCCGCCGCCGCGCTCGCGCAGTTCGGCCTCGACGACCAGATCACGCACATGTCGACCGGCGGCGGCGCCTCGCTGCAGCTGCTCGAGGGCAAGACCCTCCCCGGCCTCGAGGTGCTCTCCTAGTGGCGCGGATCCCGTTCATCGCCGGCAACTGGAAGATGCACAAGACGGTGCAGCAGGCCGAGGACTACATCCAGGGCCTGCTCCCGCGCGTCTACAGCGCGGACGGTGTCGACGTCGCGCTGTGCGTGCCGTTCACCGGCCTGCAGGCGATGGTCGACTCGACGCGCGGCTCGCGTGTGGAGATCTTCGCGCAGAACATGCACGAGGCCGACCACGGCGCGTACACCGGCGAGATCTCCGCGCCGATGCTGGCCGAGATCGACGTGCACGGCGTCGTCCTGGGCCACTCCGAGCGGCGCCAGTACTATGACGAGACCGACAAGGCGCTCGCGGCGAAGGTGCTCAAGGCGCTGGAATCCGGCCTCAAGCCGATCCTCTGCGTCGGCGAGAGCGAGGGGGAGCGCGAGAACGGCGACACCGAGCGCAAGCTGCGCCACCAGGTGCAGGAGGGCCTCGAGCGCCTGACCGAGGAGCAGATCGCCGAGGTCACGATCGCCTACGAGCCGATCTGGGCGATCGGCACCGGCAAGGTCGCCACGCCCGAGCAGGCGCAGGACGCGATCGCGTTCATCCGCGCGCTCGTCGGCGACAAGGCGGCCTCCGCGGCGCCGTTGGTGCGGGTCCTGTACGGCGGCTCCGTCTCGCCCGACAGCGCGCCCGAGCTGCTGGCGCTGCCGGATGTCGACGGCGCGCTCGTCGGCGGCGCCGCGCTGGAGCCCGAGTCGTTCGCGCGCATCGTGGATGCCGCGGTGCAGGTCGCCTCGGCTTCGTGACGGCGGATCCGACCTCGGTCTGCCTCGTCGTCCTCGATGGCTGGGGATTGGCGCCGGACGGCCCGGGCAACGCCGTGTCGCTCGCGGACACGCCGGTCTTCGACTCACTCTGGGAGCGCTTCCCGCGCACGACGCTGACCGCCAGCGGCGGCGCCGTCGGGCTGCCCGACGGGCAGATGGGCAACTCCGAGGTCGGCCACCTGAACCTCGGCGCAGGCGCGGTCATCAAGCAGGACCTGACGCTGATCGACGAGGCGGCCAAGCTGCCGGGGTTCGGCGGCAACGTGGTGCTGCTCGCCGCCTTGAAAGCGTCGCCGCGCGTGCACGTCGCAACGCTCGTGTCCGACGGCGGCGTGCACTCGAGCATGGACCACCTCCACGCCCTGCTCCACATGGCTGCTGAAACCGGCGTGGAGGACCTCGCCATCCACGCCTTCACCGATGGGCGCGACACGCTGCCGCACGACGGCGCGAAGTTCCTCATGGCGCTCGAGGGCTGGATCGCGGAGGCGGGCGTGGGCCGCATCGCCAGCGTCGTCGGCCGCTTCTACGCGATGGACCGCGACAACCGCTGGGAGCGCGTGCAGAAGGCCTACGACCTGCTCGCCCACGGCCTCGGCGAGCACAGCGCGCCGACGGCGAGCGCCGCCGCGCTCGCCGCCTACGGGCGCGGCGAGACCGACGAGTTCATCGCCCCGACGCTGGTCGGCGAGGCGGAGGGTACGATTCGCCCCGAGGACTCGGTCATCGCCTTCAACTTCCGGCCCGACCGCATGCGCGAGCTGTCCTGTGCGCTCGCCGAGCCGGTCTGCAGCGGGATCGACCGCCGCGGCCTGGGGCCGGTCGCGCTCTACACCACGCTGACCGAGTACGGCGGCAACGTCAGCCGCGAGCACCCGGTGATCTTCCGGCCGATGCGGCCGACGGTGACGCTGCCGCGGGTCATCGCCGCCCACGGCGGCCGCCAGCTGCACGTCGCAGAGACCGAGAAGTACCCGCACGTGACGTACTTCTTCGGCGGCGGCAAGGAGCGTCCCGAGGACGGGGAGCGGCGCGAGCTCGCGGCCTCGCCGCGCGACGTGCCGACGTACGACCTCAAGCCGCAGATGAGCGCGCGCGAGGCGACGCAGGCCTTCGTGACCGCGTGGCACGAGGAGGACTTCCGCTTCGCGATCATCAACTTCGCGAACCCCGACATGGTCGGCCACACCGGCGTCATCCCGGCTGCCGTCACCGCGATCGAGACGGTCGACGCCTGCCTGGGGCGGATCGTCGAATGCGTCGGGTCGACCGGCGGGGTGTGCCTCGTCACCGCCGACCACGGCAACGCCGACCACATGCTCGAGCCCGACGGCTCGCCGAACACCGCGCACTCGCTGAACCCCGTGCCGCTGATCGCCACCGTCGTGGGCGGCGCGCTGGATCCGGCGGGCGGGATCCTCGCCGACATCGCCCCGACGGCCCTCGAGCTGCTCGGCATCGCGCAGCCGCCGGAGATGACCGGCCGCTCGCTGCTCGTCGCGGCACCGGCGGCCTGAGCAGCGCGCCGTGACCGTTGCGCTCGCGGCGCTGGCGGTCTTCGCCGGCGCGGCGCTGCAGTCCGCGACCGGCTTCGGCTTCTCGCTCGTCGCGGCGCCGATCCTGTTCGCCGTTCTGGGCCCGCAGGAGGCGGTGAGCGCGGGCGTGCTGCTCGGGTTGCTGCTCAACGGGCTGACGCTGGCGACCGAGCGCCGCCGGCCGGCCGTGCTCGGGCGCGACGCCCGGCGGCTCGTGGCGTGGTCGGTGCCGGGACTGGTCGTCGGGGCGCTGGCGCTGCGCGAGCTGCCGGAGCGGCCGCTGTCGGCGCTCGTCGGGCTGGCGGTGCTGGCGGGGCTAGCCGTGCGCCTGCGCGGGGGCGCGGTGGCGGCGCGGGCGCGCGCATGGCATGCGCCGGCGGCGGGGGCGACCAGCGGCGCGCTGGCGACGGCGAACTCGGTCAGCGGCCCGCCGCTCGCCTTCTACCTGCTGGCCCGCGGCGCCACGCCGGCGACGATGCGCGACACGCTGGCGGCGGTGTTCATCGCCCAGTCGGTGCTCGCCCTGCCGGTGCTGCTCGTGGCGGCGGCGTTCACCCTGCCCGACGCCGTCTGGGCGCTGCTCGTCGCCGCGCTGCTGGGCCAGCTCACGGGCCGCCGTGCGTTTGCCTGGCTGCAGGGCGAGCGCCACGAGCGGGCGGTGCTCGCCGTGCTCGTGCTCAGCGCGCTGGCGGCGCTGGCGGCGAGCGTGCTGTAGATGCGACGCAGGCCCGGAAGAGGGCGTCGAAGCCGTCGTGGTCGAGCTGCCACGTGGTCGTGCGCGAGAGCACGCGGTCGAGCGTCACCCGCGTTGCCGCGAGGTCTGCGCCGCCGCGGGCGAGCGCGGCCTTGGCCGCCCTGCTGCGTTCTCTCCGCGGGGCGGCGCGGCTAACCCGCGCGTCGCCTCATGGCGCGAACCGCGCGGCACGCTGAGCGACCCACTCGGTGATGAGCGCCAGCGTGCGCGGATCGAGCTGGTGCCCGCCGCCATGCTCGTGATACGCGACCGGCAGCCCGGCCGCCTCCAGCGTGCGGCGAGCCTGGCGGGCGAAGTCGACCGAGATGACCGGGTCGCGCGCCCCATGGGTGATCAGCACCGGCAGCTCAGGGCGGGTCTCGAGCTCAGGCTCCCAGCTCTCCACGGTCGGGATGAAGCCGCTCATCGCGAGGATGCCCGCGGGTACCGGTCGACGCGGGCCGAGGCCGGTGGCGTAGGACATGACGCAGCCCATCGAGAAGCCGCCGACGATCGTGTGCCTCCACGGGATCGCCCGCTCCTGCAGCCAGCCATCGAGGAAGCTCGTCAGCTGCGCGTAGCTGGCGTCGAAGGTCGTGGGATCGGGGTAGCCGACGCGCGGCACCATGTACCACCAGCGCCCGGCGCCTGCGCCGGGGCTGGGCAGCGGCGCGCCGGGAGTCAGGCCGACGAGGCGCCGTTCGGGGTCGAGGACATCGAGCACGGAGGTAAGGTCGTGCTCGTCGGCGCCGCGACCATGCAGGAGGATCAGCGCGCCCGCGGGCTCGCCCGCAGCCTCGCGGACGACGTGGACGAGCGGCTCGAAGCTCATGTCCACCTGCAACCCGGGACGGCCATCGGCGAAACGTCAGGCCACGGGACGCCGCGGCCCAGCGACCGTCCGCAATTCGTTGTACGTGCAATCACAACGCACTATCCTGCGGGGTATGGCGATTCTCGGCGAGACCCCGGACCTGCGCCTGCTCGCACCCGCCGAGCTGCGCGCCTGGCGCGGCATGCTGCGCGCGCACGCGGCGATGGCCAAGGCCCTCGACGCGCAGCTCGAGGCGGCCCATGGCCTGCAGCTCAGCTCCTACGAGGTGCTCATGTACCTCGCCGACGCCGAGGACGAGCGCATGCGGATGTGCGACCTCGCCTCCTCGATCCTGCTCAGCCGCAGCGGCCTGACCCGGCTCGTCGACCGGCTCGCCCGCGAGGGCCTGCTCGAGCGCGTCGCCTGCAGCGACGACGCCCGCGGCCAGTTCGCCAAGCTCACCCCGGCCGGCCGCGAGAAGCTGTGCGCCGCCCGGACCACGCACCTCGCCGGCGTCCGCGCCATGTTCCTGGACCTCTTCAGCCCGACCGAGCTCGAAGCGCTCGGGGACAGCTGGGATCGCGTGCTCGACGCGACCGGCTGGGGCTGCTGCAAGTAACCCGCGGTCGTTGCGGGCGTTACCGCGCCGGGGGAAGGGGCCGGCCGGCCCTTCGGGCGATTTCCTTGCTAGGAGGTGCGATATGGCAGTTGTGCGTTGGGATCCGGCCCGCGAGATCGACACGCTGCAGGGCGAGATGAACCGTCTCTTCTCGACCTTCTTCGACACCCCGTCAAGCCGTGGCGGCAACGGTAACGGCGGCGCTGCCCGTCGCTGGATTCCCGCCATGGACCTCGTCGAGGCCGGCGAACACTTCGTGCTCAAGGCGGATCTGCCCGGCGTCACCGAGAACGACGTGCAGATCGAGCTCGAGAAGCACGTCCTCACGCTCTCTGGCGAGCGCAAGACGCAGCTCGAGGAGAAGCATGAGGGCGAGACCGCCGCGACCGACGGCGACCAGCAGTAGTCAGTCAGATCGCGCTCCGGCCGCCATGCCCCAGAGCAGGGCGGCTCCGGAGCTGGCGCCCCACTCGCTCAGGCCGCGCGCCCGGCGCACCGCCGCCGGCGCGTCGCCTGTGCGGATCGCGGCCAGCACGCTGGATGCCGGCTGCGGCAGCTCGCCGCGCTCGGCGCAGCGCAGGTAGGCGCGACCGAGCGGCGCGCAGCGCGCCGCCGGCAGCGTCACGGGCGTACCGCCGGCCCAGCGCCAGGCGGCGTAGCCCGCGAGCACGTCGTCGCCGGCGGGCGTGAGGCCCTCGCCGCGGCCCGCGAGCTGCGCCACCGCCTTCGCGACATCACCCGCCCCCAGCGCCGCCAGACCGGGGGTCAGCTCGGACGGGGGCGGGGCGACGATCGCCAGCGCCGCCTCGAGCGCCGCTTCCCAGCCGGGCGCCAGGACATCCATCCGCGGCGCCGGCACATCGCGCGCTCCCGCGAGCGCGACGCGCAGCGGGCCGACGAGCAGCGCGTCACCCGACACGACCGCCGGGTCCCCCGGCACGAGATCGCCGCGCACGAGCCCGGCGACGAGGATCGACAGCGGTCCGATCGGCGAGCGGGGCGGCGCGAGCAGGACGTACAGCTCGCCGAAGCGCGCGTAGCCGCCGGGCCCGAACGTCCACGCGACGACACCCCCCGCCGTCGAGCCGGCGCCGGCGCGCAACGCACGCCGGGCACCGGCACCGATGACGATCGCACGCGCCGACCGCCGCGCGGCAGCCGCGCCGGCACCCGTCGCGGTCGGGCTCACCCGGCGCTCGCGCCGTCGAGCTCGGCGGCGAGGGCGATCGTGGCCGCCTGGAAGGGCTCGATCGGCTGGTGGGCGACGCCGGCGCCGATCTGGCCCACGCCGTCGGACACGTGCAGCACGCCGGTCGTGATCTGCGGCGCGATGCCCAGCTCGCAGACCAGGCGCGCGTCGATCCCGACCGGCGTCGGCGCGGAGTCCATCGACGGGATCGTGAAGCGCGACGAGCGCCCGGCGCAGATCTCGCGCATGCGCTCGGTGCGGGCGATCGCGTCCGCGGCGTCGCCGCCGAAGAAGGCCGCGACCGCCGGCGCCGCGCCGATCGCCATGCCGCCCAGGCCGACGCACTCGATCACCGCCGAGTCGCCGATGTCCTTCGCCTTGTCGTCCTCGTCGTAGCCCTCGCGCAGCAGCGCGTCGGAGACCGGCGGCGCGTCGGCGGTGAACCAGCGCCCAGGCATCGACGAGAGCTGCACGCCCACGTCGGTGCCGTTGCGCGAGATGAGCGACACGACGCTCGCGCCCAGGACGCCAGAGCCGGCCAGCAGCGCGCACTTCGCGGCGCCCATCGTGAGGCTCAGGAAGAAGTGCCAGTTCGTCGACAGGAAGCGCGCGGCCTTCTCGCCGCCGAGCGCCGCGAAGCCGGGCAGCAGGTCGCGGATGAGCAGGTTGCCGGTCGCCTGGCTGCGCATGTGCAGCTCGTCGCCCTGGTGCAGGCCCTGCGCCGCGAGCTTGAAGATCTCGATCGGGCCCTGGCGATCGACGAGCCTGCCCATCAGCGGGCCGAGGTCGTCGCGGAAGAACCGCAGGCGCTCGATCGCCTCGTCGGCGTCGGTGCCGAACCACAGCGTCTTGCCGGCGCCCTCGTTGAACGTCGAGAACGCGCGCGACCCCGATCCCTCGTCCTCGACGACCCACACCGGCATCGACGGCGAGCAGACGCCGGTCATCGCGCCGACGTGGTAGTTCTCGTTGCCGCAGGACAGTCCGATCTCGCCGGTCTCGATCATCTCCCGGGCACGGTCCCGGCTGCGGGCCCAGCCCTCGAACAGGGTGGCGGCGACGAGCGCACGCCGCTGCGGGTCGGCGAGCCGGTGCGGCTCGATCGGCGGACCGGAGTGGATCAGCGTGCGGCCCTCGCCGAGCACCGGCAGGACGTCGCGGGCGGTGGCGATCCCGACGGCGCGAGGCGAACACGCCTCCATCCGCGCGATCACCGTCTCGTTGGCCTCGGCGACCGCGGCGCCATGCACCCCCCAGACGCGCTCGAGCGCGCGGATCGCCTCCGGATCGCCCGACGCCGGCGGGCGCCAGTCGACGTCGACGACCGGCGTGTCCTGATCGCGGATCGCGTCGCCGAATGCCGGCAAGCCGACGTTGACGACCTCCACCTTCTCCAGCACCGCCTGATCAAGGCTCACGAACGTCCTCCGATTCTGTGTTGTTCAATGGACGGATCACTAGGGTCACGCCGGTGCCCGACGTCCACGCACTGGCGGCCGCGATCCGCGACCTGCCCGCCTTGCACGCCAAGCGCGAGCTGCGGCTCGTGCGCCGCCTCGGCCCCGTCGGCGACGGCGATGACGGCGCGCTGATCGCCCACGGCGGCGAGTGGATCGTGCTGTGCGGCGAGGCGATCCTGCCGTCCTTCGTGGCCGCGCAGCCGCGCGCGGCGGGCGCCTCGGCCGTCGTGACGAACGTCTCGGACGTACGCGCGATGGGCGGACGCCCGCTCGCCATCCTCGACATGCTCGTCAGCCCCGACGAGGCTCATGCGCAGGAAGTGCTCGAGGGGCTGGCGTGGGCGGCGCGGCTGCTCGGCGTCGAGGTCGTCGGCGGGCACCTGACGATCGCCGGGCCGGCGTCGCTGTCGGCGACCTGCACCGGCATCGCCCGCAGGCCCCTGCGCGCCGCCGCGGCCAAGCCCGGCGACGTCCTGCTGGCCGCGTTCTGCCTCGAAGGCCGGTACATGAGCGACGAGCACGACTTCTTCACATCGCTGCGCGACCGCGCGCCGGAGCGGCTGCGCAGCGACGGCGACGCGCTCGTCGAGGTCGCCGAGCACGGCCTCTGCCACGCCGCGCGCGACGTCTCGATGCCCGGCGCGGCGGGCTCGCTGCTACAGCTGCTGGAGGCCGCGGGCTGCGGCGCCGTGCTCGACGTCGACCGCCTGCCGCGGCCCGAGGGAGCCACCGTGGAACGCTGGCTGCGCAGCTTCCCGAGCTTCGGCTTCCTGCTCGCGGCGGCCACGCCCGAGGACGCCGAGTCTGCCCGCGAGGTCTTCGCGCGGCGCGGCCTTGCCTGCGCGGTCTGCGGCCGGTTCGAGGACACGCGCAGGCTCGACCTGCAGTCCGGCGCCGAGCGGGCGACGGTCTGGGACTTCGACATCGCTGCGCTCACCGGCCTCGGGGACCGCTGAGCGCGATCGCCATCGGCTGATGCTCGACGCCGAGCATCGGAGCCGGATCGCCGTCACGGTGCCAGCCGAGGCGCTCGAAGAAGCGCACGTTGGGGACCTGCACCTGGGCGACCATGAGACGGCCGCCGCGTTCGCCGGCGGTGCGCACGGCGAAGCGCACGAGCATCGCGCCGAGCCGCAGCGCCCGCTCGCTGGGGCGGACGGCGAGGCGGTCGCCCTTCCAGAGCCCGTCGCCGTCCAACGGATAGAGCCGCACCGCGCCGACGACCTCCGCGCCCGCCATCGCGACGGCGTGCAGCGTCGCGGCCTCGTCGTCGTGCCCGTCGCGGTCGTCGCCGACGAAGAGACGTTGGGTCTCGACGAAGATCCTGCGCCGGATCGCGAAGTGCGCCGCGAGCTGCGCCGGGTCGCGCGCCAGCGCGCACGCCGGGACGAGGCGTCGATCAGGAAGCGTGGACGGTGCCGAGCTGGAAATGGCCACCGTTGTCCTCCTTTTCGAAGACGCGCTCCCACGCCGACAGGCCCGAGCAGGCCTGGCAGCGCGCGCAGCCCGCCGCGGCATCGGAATGGTCCAGGCCCGAGTCCGAGAGCATCTGCGACACGCTGCGGTAGATCGCCGCGACGTAGTCCGGATCGGGGGTGGGGGTGCTCTCCAGCAGCGTCCCCGGCACGGGCCGGATCGGCACGACGAAGGGGTAGACGCCCATCTCGATCGCCCGCCGGCACCCTTCCTCGATGAGCTCGCGGCGCTCGCCCATGCCGAGGATCACGTACGTCGTCACGCGTCCGCGGCCGAAGACCTCGACGGCCTTCTCCCACGTGCGGAAGTAGCCCTCGATGCCGCACCGCGCCTTGCCGGCGGCGACGCGCGCGAGCACCTCGGGGTCGAAGGTCTCGATGTGGATGCCGACCGCGTCGACGCCCGCGCGGTGCACGTGCTCGATGACCGCCAGCTCGTCGGGCGGCTCGAACTGCACCTGGACCGGCATGCCGCATGCGTCCTTGATCGCCGCCGCGCAGCGCGAGATGTACAGCGCCCCGCGGTCGCGGCGGTTGATCGAGCCCGTCGTCAGCGTCGCGTCGACCGCTCCGTCGAGCTCGTGCGCCGCACTGCAGACCTCGGCGAGCTGGGCCGGCGTCTTGACCGGGATCGTCTGCTCCCCGCGCGTCAGCTCGATGCCGCAGAAGCCGCACTGCTCGGCCGTGCCCCAGTAGATGCACTTCTGCACGACCGTCGAGGCGATCGAGTCGAGGTGCAGCAGCGCGATCTTCCAGTAGGGGATCCCGTCCGCGGTCTGCATGTCGTAGATCCTCGGACGGCGCGGCAGCCCGACGACGCCGACGAGCTCCGCCTGCCGATACAGGGTGGGCTTGGCCTCGTCGAGGCGCAGCGTGTACGGCGAGCCGCCGACGTACTCGGCGTGCTGGGGCACCGTCAGCGGCAGCCCGCGCACGTACATGAACAGCGCGTCCGACGGTCCGGCGCCACCGCGCCGGCCCATCGTGCCGTCACCGCCGACGACGCGCACGCCGAAGGACTGCAACTCGACGAGCAGGCGGCGGTCGTCGAGCGACAGCCGCGGTCGCTCGGTGACGGCGGGCTCAGCCACGGTTGTCGTACACGTTCTCGAAGTTGCGCCAGAAGAGGTTGTCCTTGAGCTCCTGCGAGATCCCGCGGACGCCGTTGAGCTTCCAGTACTCCGAGTCGAAGTCCGACCACGGCTCGTCGGAGCCGAAGAAGACGCGGTCGCCGCCGACGCCCGTGCGCTCGATCTCGGTCAGCAGGAAGCGCGCGCCGAAGCCGACGGCCCAGGAGGTGTCGGTGTAGACCTTGTAGCCCTCCTGCACCCACTGCAGGAACTTCGGGACGAGCTTGATGTGGCCCGACACGCCACCGCCCATGTGGACGAGGTAGATCTTGCAGCGCTTGCCGTACTTCTCGACGAGCGGCACGAAGTTGTTGAAGTCCGAGTTGCCGCCCGGGCTCGTGTGGAAGTGGAACATCAGGTCGTGCTTCTCGGCGACGTCGAAGATCTCGTCGGCGAGCGCCGTCGTCTCCTCGTCCCACGTGCCCGGGTCGGGGTTGCCGCCGAGCAGGAACGTCGTCTTCAGCGCGACGACCGGCGACTCCGTCGCGAGCTCGAGCGCCTTGCGCGTGAGCTCCGCGTTGCGCGGCAGGAACGAGACCCAGATGGCGGCGAGGATCCGGTCGGTGGAGGTCGCGGCCTCCATGACGACGTCGTTGAGGTCGAAGGACAGCTCGTGGATCGGCACGCCGTAGTTGGACATGACGAGCGCGCGCTCGACCTTGAACTCCTCCATGTGGCCCTTGAGGAAGGCCTTGGTGTCGGGGAAGTCGTAGACCGTCGGCTTGACGGGATGCTCGAGGTCGTAGTACTTCCACGGCGGGATCTCGCCGATGTGGCAGTGCGCGTCGATGATCTTCTTCGGGTGGGTCGTCACTTCTGGTCACCTCCGAAGGAGGACCGGGCCTGCTTGACGCGCGCCTCCCATTCGTCTTGACGGTCGAACTTCCGGGTCTTCAGCAGCGGGGGCCTGTCCAACAGCCATACGCCGTCGGCGGGATCGAGTTGCACGACCTCGAGCTCCCACTCCGGATGCGTGCCGTCGAGCGGCAGGCTCGTGCCGGTGTGCAGGGCGCGGCCGCTGCGGACGTGCATCTCCAGGCGCTGGGCGCCGAGCGGGGTCACGTCGTCGAACAACGTGACCCACTCGGCACCGGTGCGCTTGGCCTCTTCGAGGCGCTGCGCGGCGAGCTCCTTGCCCATCTCGCGCGTCACCTCGCGGTGGCGATGGCAGAACGCGGCGTCGCGCACGGCATCGCGGTCCATCAGCTGGGCCATCGACGGAGCGAGGCGGTCGATCACCATCCGGGCGAGATCGCGGCGCTCGTGCCAGGCCACTACGAGGTCGTCCTCGCTGCGGACGTCGCGAAGCTCCTCCGCGATCCCCTGCACGACCGCCACGTACTCCTGGTACAGCGCGGCGTTCATCATCACCGAGGGGTAGATGCGCCCCTCGGCGCGGCGCCACGCGGCAACCGCTCCGTCCCGGTCCAGCACGAGCACGGGCCTAGAGGGTCCAGGTGTTCAGCTGGAAGGACTTCTGGCGCCACGCCGTCAGCGCCGCGTCGAGCACGTCGAGCGGATGAAACGGCTTGACGCCGGGCATGAAGTTCGCCTCGGGGAAGCCGTACAGCGCGCCGGCGGCGAAGCGACAGGCGTAGACCTTGCCGCCCTCCTCCATGAACTTCGCGATCTGGTTGTTGATCGCCATGTGGCCGGGGAAGGCCTCGTCGCCGACCTTCGGGAAGCCGCGAGTGCCCGAGGCCATGAGGATGCCGGGGCCGTAGAGGACCAGGCTCGTGTCGAACCCCTTGCGCAGGACACGGGTCGTGGTGAGCAGGTTCACCAGCCCGACGGAGCCCTCGTAGGGAACCGTGTGCATGAACGTGAACGCCGTCTCGCCGGGCTCGGCGTTGATGTCCTCGAAGAGCTTCTCCTCGGTGTTGAACAGCTCCGTCCCGGGTTCCGTCAGGTTGTCGGCCATGCGGCCCTCCTCGGTAGAGCCGGCATTCGCGCCGGCCGGGCCCCGCTCCCGGGACCCTTATCGCATTGTGGATGCATTCCTAGCGCGACCGGAGTCGCGCGTCAAGCCGGATGCGCCGAACAATTAGAAAGCCTCAATGTTTCCGGCAGGTTACGAACGTCTTGCGTGGCGCGACCGGATGTGTACTATCCGACACGCCGTGACAACGAACCACGACCACATCCTCGAGGGGCAGCCCGAGCGCAAGATCGCTCCTCTTACCCTGCCTGACATCGAGCGCACGGTTTCCGCGCTCGGGGCCAAGCTCGCCGCGGCTCGCGCCGAGCGCGGCTGGTCACTCGCCGAGCTGGCTCGCCGAGCCGGCGTCTCGACGGCGTCCGTGCACAAGATCGAGAAGAGCGGCATGACGCCGACGATCGCCACCCTCATGAAGGTCGCCGCCGCGCTCGGCACGAGCGTGAGCTCGTTCATCGACGAGGACGTCGAGGTCCCCGCGGCGATCGTCGTCCGCGGCGACGAGCGGGCGCGGCTGTACACCTCGAAGACCGGGATCGCGCTCGACAACGTCTCCGGCCGCTACGGCCGCTACCGGCTGGCCGGCGCCGAGGCGGTCGTCGAGCCGCTCGCCGACAGCGGACCCGACCCGATGCGCCACCCGGGCGAAGAGCTCGTCTACGTGATCAAGGGCTCGATGTGCTTCACGGTCGACGGCAAGCCGATCCATCTCGGCTCCGGCGACTCGATCCATTTTCGGACCGATAGGCCACACACGTGGCAGAACCCGACCGAGGCGCCGGCGCGCGCGCTCTGGTTCATGGTGAGGGGGGTGGACTAGGTGCTCAGTCCTGTAGATCCGCGGGACGGAGCACGCATGCGCATCGTGATCGCCGTCGGCGGCAACGCGCTGCTCAAGGAGAACCAGCGCGGCACGTGGGCCGACCAGCTCGACAGCGCGCGGCCGGTGACGGAGGCCGTCGTGGCGCTGCGCCGCGAGGGCCATCAGGTCGTGCTGACGCACGGCAACGGCCCGCAGGTCGGCACGCTCATGCTCCAGCACGCGATGGGCGAGCCGCAGGTGCCCGGCCTGCCGCTGCACGCGCTCGGCGCGATGACCCAGGGGGAGCTCGGCTACCTGCTGCAGACGAGCATCGCGGAGATCGACCCCACCGCTCAGGCCGCGACGATCCTGACCCGCGTCCGCGTCGACGACGACGATCCCGCCTTCGACAACCCGACCAAGCCCGTCGGCCCGTTCTACAGCGAGGAGGACGCCCGGCGGCTGTCCCGCGAGCGCGGCTGGGTCGTCGGCGAGGACTCCGGGCGCGGCTGGCGCTGCATGGTCGCCAGCCCGAGGCCCGTCGAGATCCTCGAGCTCGAAGCGATCAGGACGCTGGCCGAGAGCGGCGAGATCGTGATCGCCGCCGGCGGCGGCGGCATCCCCGTAAGCACCCGCGGCGGCGCGCTCTCGGGTATGGCGGCGGTCATCGACAAGGACCGCTGCTCCGCCGAGCTCGGCATCGCGCTGGGCTTCGACATCCTCGTGCTGCTCACCGCGGTCCCGCGCGTGGTCGAGGACTTCGGCACCCGCTGGGCGCGGCCGATCTTCCACATGAGCGTGGCCGAGACGCGCCGGCGGCTGGACGCCGGCGAGTTTCCGCCCGGCAGCATGGGGCCGAAGGTCGAGTCCGCCGAGCGCTTCGTGACCGGCGGCGGGCACGCCGCGATCATCACCGACGCCGAATCGCTGCTGTCGGCGATCAAGGGCGAGGGCGGAACCTGGATCCAGGCCGAGCCGGAGGTCGCGTTGCTGTGAGCTGGCACGTGCAGGTCATCGCCAACCGCTATGCCGACAGCGTCAAGCTCATGGGCATCGCCCGCGGGCTGCGCAGCCGCGACGGCGTCGACGGCTGCGAGATGGGCATGGGCACGGCGGCCAACCTCGATGTGCTCGAGGCGCGCGGCGTCGAGGTGTCGGGCGCCGGCCCGTCGGATCTCGTCGTCGCGGTCGACGCCGCCGATGACGACGTCGCGCAGCAGACGTTGGCCGCAGCCGAGGAGGAGCTCTCCAGCGGCGGCGGTGGCGCCTGCGCCGGAGGCGCCGGCACGGCCGGCCGCGAGCCGCCGCGCTCGCTGCAGTCCGCCCGGCGCCGGCTGGCGGACCCCAACGTCGCGCTGATCTCCGTCCCCGGCGAGTACGCCACGCTCGAGGCGCATCGCGCGCTGAGCGCCGGGATGCACGTCTTTCTCTTCTCAGACCACGTCTCGCTCGAGGACGAGCTCGATCTCAAGCAGCGCGGCGAGGCGCTCGGGCTGCTCGTCATGGGCCCCGGCTGCGGGACCGCGATGCTCGGCGACGTCGGGCTCGGCTTCGCGAACGTCGTCACGACCGGCCCGGTCGGCATCGTCGCCGCCGCAGGCACGGGCGCGCAGGAGTCGGCCTGCCTGCTTGATGCCGCGGGCGTCGGCGTGTCGCAGATCGTCGGCGTCGGCGGCCGTGACCTCTCGGCCGGCATCGGCGGGATCATGTTCCGCCAGGCGATGCGCATGCTCGCCGCCGACGACGAGACCGAGACGCTGCTGCTCGTCTCCAAGCCGCCCGCGCCGGAGGTCGTCGCCTCGCTGGCCGGCGACCTGCCCGCGGGCAAGCGCGTCGTCGCCGCCTTCGTCGGCTGGGAGGGCGATGACGACGACGCGCCGTTCGAGATCCACGATACGCTCGAGGCCGCCGCACACGCCGCGGCGGGCACCGGTCCCGGGGACCTCTCCGAGCTCGAATCCGCCGTCGACGATGCGCGCCGGCGCTCGGCCGGGCGGCGCCTGCTCGGCCTGTTCTCCGGCGGCTCGCTGGCGCACGAGGCCGTCACGCTGCTCGAGCCCGCGCTCGGCCCGCTCGAGGGCAACGTCGGCCATGGCTGCGACGAGCGCAACGGCGGCCACGCCGTGCTCGACCTCGGCGAGGAGGAGTACACGCAGGGGCGCCCACACCCGATGGTCGACCTCGACGTGCGGATCGGCTTGCTCGAGGCGGCGTCCGAGGACGAGAACGTCGGCTGCGTGCTGCTCGACGTCGTGCTCGGCCACGGCGGGCACGCCGACCCCGCCTCGGGGCTGTCCGACGCGATCGCCGCCGCGGCGAAGAACGCCGTCGTGCTCGCCCGCGTCTGCGGAACCGACGGCGATCCCCAGGACGCGGCCCGCCAGACGAAGATCCTGCGCGCCGCCGGCGCGATCGTCGCGCCCTCCAACGCCGCGGCCACGCGCCTGGCGCTGCGGGCGATCGCGCCCGCCGAGGTGGCGGCATGAAGATCGCGATGCTGACCTACTCGGTCAAGCCGCGCGGCGGCGTCGAGCACGCGCTCGCGGTCGCCGAGGCGCTCGCCGGACGCGGGCACGAGGTCTGCGTCTCGGCGCTGGCCCGGCCGGGCGAGAGCTTCTTCCGCGAGACCGCGGCGAGTGTCGCGACCTCGATCGTCGAGCACGTCCCCACCGAGCCGGTCTTCGACGAGCGCATCCTCGCGATGGTCGCGGCGTACCGCGAGGGCCTGCGGTCGCTGCTCGCCGACGGCGGCTTCGACGTCGTCCACGCGCAGGACTGCATCTCCGCCAACGCGGCGCTGGACCTGCGCGACGAGGGCGTCATCGAGGAGGTCGTGCGCACGGTCCACCACGTCGACGACTTCATCTCGCCCTCGCTCGTCGCCTGCCAGGACCGCTCGATCCGCATGCCAGACCTCGTGCTATGCGTCTCGACGCCGTGGATCGAGCGGCTGACCGACGAGTTCGGCGTCGCGGCCCGGCTCGTGCGAAACGGCGTCGACCGCGACCGCTTCCGCGCGCCGCGCGACAACGGCGAGCGGGCGGCCGATCGCGACGTGCTGGGCCTGGGCGACCGGCTGGCCGTGCTCACCGTGGGCGGCATCGAGCCGCGCAAGGGATCGCTGACGCTGCTGGAGGGCTTCGCCGAGCTGCGCGCGCAGGTCCCCGAGCTCGACCCGCTGCTGCTCGTCGTCGGCGGGGCGACACTGTTCGACTACCGCGACGAGATCGAGCGCTTCGCCGCCCGCGCGCGCCAGCTCGGGGTCAGCGAGCACGTGCGGCAGGTCGGCACCGTGACGCCGGCCGAGCTCGAGCGCCATTACCGCGCGGCCGACATCTTCGCCTTCCCCTCCACGAAGGAGGGCTTCGGCCTCGTCGCGCTGGAGGCGCTGGCGGCCGGCCTGCCGGTCGTGGCGTCGGAGATCGACGTCTTTCGCACCTTCCTGTCCCACGGGGAAAGCGCGTTGCTGTCGCCTGCGGGCGACGGCGACGCGCTGGGCGGGTCGCTCGCCCGCCTGGCCCGCGACAACCCGCTGCGCGAGCGGCTCGTCGCCGGCGGCCGCGAGGTCGTCGACGCCTACGGGTGGGACATCGCGGCCGGCGCCCACGAGGACGCGTACCGCTGCTTCCACGCCGACCGGATCGCCGGCGCCGTCTGATGAGCGAGCTGCGCCACGTCGAGGCGCGCTGGCGCGGCGGCCTGTCCGCCGCCGTCACCGCGCGCGACCACGCGCTGATCGCCGACGAGCCCTCGGCCTACGGCGGGCAGAACGTCGGGATGATGCCCACCGAGCTCTTCTTCTCCGGCCTGGCGAGCTGCTTCTGCCTCGCCGTCGCCCACGTGGCGGCCAAGCGCGACATCGAGCTGCCGGGCCTGCGCGTCAGCGTCGACGCCGAGCGCGTCGGCAGGGAGCTGCGCTATTCGAAGCTGCGCGTCGAGGTCTCGGCCTTCTCCGGCGACGACGACCTAGCGGCGCTCGTCGACCGCGCCAAGCCCTTCTGCTGGGTCTCCAACATGCTTGCCGACGAGCTCGAGGTTTCCTACGTGACGACTGCTCTCGACGCTCCTCCGTCCGATCCGTCCGACGCGTCCGACTCGTCCGATGCTCGCTAACCGCGACGAGCTCCTGGAGGTGCTGGGCGACGACCCGCGCCGCATCGGCAAGGTCTTCGCCCGCCACGCCTACGGCATGCGCCGCTGGGTCGACCTCTTCTCCGCCCGCGTGCCGCTGACGTGCGACCCGGAGGCCAAGCAGCTCCTGGCCGAGATCGTCGCCGTCAACGCCCGCCACATGAACCTCTTCCGGGCGCGGGCGATCGCGCACGGCGTCGACCCCGAGGCCTACGTCGCGCCGCCGGAGGGCGAGGCGATCTACGAGCGCATCGAGATCATCCCCGCCGACGACCTCGACGAGCTCGTCGCCTACGCGGCCGGCTCGCTGGACCACTTCGGCCAGCTGCTCGACGCCTACGCGGCGAGCGCCGAGGGCGAGGACGCGCAGACCATCGCGATCGTCTGCGCCGACAACGACCTCGCGCGCGAGCGCCTCGCCGCGATCATGCTGCTGCCGCACAGCGCGGCGATCGACGCGCACGAGCTCTACCGGCTGCGCGAGCTCGTCGAGACCGGGTTGTATGTCGGCTGAGCCGGCCGCCCGCCGCCGCTTCGAGGCGCTGCGCGGCGAGCTGCCGCGCAGCTCGCCGCGCGCGTGGCGCTTCGCGGCCCTGTCGCTCGCCTCGCGGGCGGGCGCCTGCCTGTCGGAGGGAGCCCGGATCGGCCATCGCCACGGCTTCGACTCCGGGCCGTTCATGGCCCACGTCTACGCCGACCGCGCGCTCGGCCGCACGCCGCTCGGTCGGCGCCTGGACCGCCGGCTGCTGGATCGCGCCACCTGCCAGTCCTTCCGCGACATCCGCGGCCTGGCCGAGGACGCGGTCAACGAGGCGATCGAGGTCGCCGGCGAGAACGCCGTCGTGGCGGATCTCGCCGCGGGGCCGTCGCCGTACCTCCTGCATGCGCTCAGAGCACACCCGAGCGCACAGGCGATCCTCTGCGACGTCGATGCCGCTGCCCTGGCGCAGGCCTCCAGCGCCGCCCGCGAGTGCGGCGTGCAGGACCGCGTCACCACCCGCCGGGCGAGCGCGTTCGATCGCGCCGACCTCGCCGCGCTGCACCCGTCACCCGACATCGTCTGCGAGCTCGGCCTCTACGGCATCTACCACGACGATGCCCTCATCGAGCGCCACTTCCTCGACCTCGCGCAGACCGTCGCGCCGCGGCAGATCGTCTGCAACGTCCAGGTCGCCAACCCGGAGATCGAGTACATCGCGCGGGTCTGGCGCAACGCCCAGGGCGAGCGCTGCGTCTGGCGCCTGCGCCCGGCCGAGCAGATCGTGGGGTACGCGCGCGCGGCTGGGTATGAACCGGCGTCCGTGACCTCAGACCGCAACGGCATCTACCGCGTCATGCGCTTCGTCCGCCGTGACCAGGAGCAGGAGGCAGCCGTATGAGCTCGTCCGTCCTCACGTGGGGCGCCGATCCCGGCAGCACCCCGCAGCTCGCGTCCGAGCGCCTGCGGCGGCTCGAGCGCTCGCACCACGCGATGTGGAACTACCTGACCTACCGCGACGCGATCGGCATCGTCGGCTTCGATCCCGGCGAGCTCTATCCGGGCGGCACGACCCGCCTGGATCCGAAGACGTGGGCCGACCTCGGCTGGCTGACCTGCTTCGCCGGCCCGCCCGCCAGCGCGGTGATCGCGATGCGCGAGGCCGTCTGCGCCGAGCATCTCAACCAGTACAGCCCGGACCTCGTCGAGCCGCTGCGCGACGCGGCGGCCGGCGTGCTCGGCCGCGGGCGCGATGACGACTTCGAGGTCATCGGCACCGAGGGCGCCCAGGCCGGCATCGCCCTGTCGCTGATGGCGGTCGCCGGCCCCGGCGACGAGGTCATCCTGTCGGATCCGGGCTACTTCCACGTGCCGTCGGCCGTCATCGCCACGGGGGCCACACCGGTCACCGTGTCGATCGACCACAGCCACGGCTTTCGCCTCGATCCCGACGTCGTGGCGGCGGCGATCACCCCGCGCACCCGTGCGATCGTCATCGTCGACCCGCTCAACCCGTTCGGCACGGTGCAGGCCGAGGAAGAGCTCGCCGCCCTCGCGCGGCTGGCCGACAAGCACGGGCTGCTGCTCATCCACGACGTCACGCACGGCTCGATCGTCATCGATCCCGAGGTGCCGTTCGCCTCGCTGCCCGCGCTCGAGCTCACCGACAACGCGGTCGCCACCTTCTCGGTCTCACACTGCTACGGGATGGCCGGCGCGCGGATCGGCTTCCTCGCCGGGCCATCGCGGCTGATGCGCAGCTGCCTGCGCCTGAAGGCCGCGCTGACGCGGCTGAACACGAGCCTCATCGCCCAGCACGGCGCGCTCGCCGCGCTGCGCGACGAGCACTACCTCGCGCACGCGCAGGACACCGTGCGCGGCAACCTCGCCCATCTGCAGACGACCCTCGCCGGCATCCCCGGGCTCGAGCTGACGACCTCACCGGTGCGCGGGCTGGCCTGCGCGCTGGACACGTCGGGTGCCGGCGTCACCGCGCAGGAGCTGATGGTCGCGCTGTTCGCCCGCCACGTGGCCACGTATCCCGGTGACGGGATGGGCGCGACGGGCGCGGCGACGACGCTGCGGCTGAACCTGTCGCGCCCGGACCCGTGGGCGATGGAGCATCTGCGCGCGATGCTGCCCGCGGCGATCGCCGAGGCGGCCGGCGGACGATGGCGCGAGCCGGTCGCGGCGCTGCTGCAGAGCAAGGGCACGCCGCGGGCGAACGCCCTCGCCGCGACGATCCGGAGCGGACCGTGAGCGTCGCCGCGCTGCTCGCCGAGCACGGCTCGCCGCTGTGGCTCGCCGACGTCGACCGCGCGCGGGAGCGGCTGGCCGCCCTGCGGACGGCGTGGACGGCCGCCTGGGCGGGCGGGAACGGGGTAGAGATCGCCTACTCGTACAAGACCAACCGCACGACGGCGTTCCTGCGCGCGTTCGCCGACGACGGCGCGGGCGCGGAGGTCGTGTGCGCCGCGGAGTACGCGCTGGCACGCGACGTGGTCGGCATCGCCGGCGAGCGCATCACGGTCAACGGGCCGGCGAAGCCGGCCGCGCTCCTGGCGCGCGCCGCCGCCGACGGGGCCCTGGTCATCGCCGACAGCCCGCCGGAGCTCGAGCGGCTCGCCGTGGCGGGGGTGACTCGCGCGGGGCTGCGCGTCGGCCTGCCCGGTCCCGAGGGGACCCCGAGCCGCTTCGGCATCCCACCGGCCGACGTGGTCGGCGCCGGCCGCCGCGCCCGCGATCTCGGCCTGACGCTCGAGGCGCTGCACGTCCATCTCGTCTCCACCGACTTCACCGCGCAGCTCGGCGCCGGATCGGGCCCACCGACCGGCACGCTGGCCGCGAACGTCCGGGTCAGCTGGGCCAAGTCGCCGGCCGTGCACGCGCAGGCCGCCTCGTTGCTGGCGGACTTCGCCGCCCAGCGGGGCGGCGTCGACGCCATCGACATCGGCGGCGGCATCCCCGCCGCGCCCTCGCCCGTCGCCGACGCGTACGCCGCGGCGGTCGCCGGCGCCCTGCGCGCCGCCGGGTTCACCGGCCGCCTCATGGTCGAGCCGGGCCGCGCGCTCGTCGCCGACGCGGTCGATCTCGCCATCACCGTCGTGGCCGTCAAGACGCTCGGCGACGGCAGCACGTGCGCCGTGCTCGACGCCGGGACGAACCTCCTGCCCGGCACGCTGTGGGCCTGGCCGCACCTGGAGGCGCCGGCGGGGCGGGCGGGGGCGGATAGCGATGCGCTCACGCTCGTCGCCGGCCCGCTGTGCCTGAACATCGACGTCGTCGCGGCGGCCGCCGCGGTCGGCGAGCTCGCCGTCGGCGACGTGATCGTGGCCCGCGAGGTCGGCGCCTACCAGCAGGTCCAGTCGACCCAGTTCGGCGACCTGCGCCCAGCCGTGGTCGCCCGCGACGGTGGCGCATGGCGCCTGCACTCCAGGCGCGAAGAGCTTTCAGACCTGATCACGTTCGACCGAGAGGAACCATCATGGAGCGCGTAGTCGTCATCGGCGGAGGCGGCGCGGGGACGGCGGCCGCCACCATCACCAAGCGCCTGAACCCGGAGCTCAAGGTGAGCGTCTTCACGGAGTTCTCGGACATCGCCTACTCGCCCTGCGGCATCCCGTTCGTCCACGGCCGCGAGATCCCGAGCTTCGACGACCTCTTCCTGTCGACCGTCGAGCGCTACCGCGAGGACGGCCTGGACATGCGCATGGAGACGGTCGTCACAGACATCGACCTCGACCGGCGCACGATCACGACGAAGAACCAGCCCGAGGGCTTCGACCAGCTGATCCTCTGCACCGGCTTCTTCTGGGAGCAGCCCGACGTGCCGGGCGTGAACCTCGACGGCATTCACTACGTCAAGGACATCCGCAAGTCGATGGAGTTCGACAAGAAGCTCGACTCCATGAAGCGGGTCGTCGTCGTCGGCGCCGGGCCGGTCGGCGTCGAGATGGCCGGCGGCCTGGCGCATCGCGGCCTCGAGGTCGACCTCGTCGACGAGGGGCCGTGGGTCCTGCACGAGATCCTCGATCCCGACGTCGCCAAGCCCGTCCACGACTCGCTCGAGGCGCGGGGGGTGACGCTGCACCTCGGCACGAAGGTCGAGGCCTTCGAGGGCAACGCCGACGGGCACGTCTGCGCCGTGCACACGACCGACGGCGTGCTCGAGTGCGACGCAGTCGTAACCGGCCTGCACAAGGTCCCGAACACCGCGCTCGCCGAGGCGGCCGGGCTGAAGCTCGGCACGACCGGCGCGGTCAGCGTCGACGACCACATGCGCACCTCGGCGCCCGGCGTCTGGGCGGCCGGAGACGTCGTCGAGATCCCGCACGGTCTGAACATGATCCCGATCGTCGGGCTCACCGGCGCGCACGCCTATGCGCAGGGGCGCGTCGCCGCGGTCAACATCACCGGCGGCGACCTCGCCTACGACCCGGTCTGGGTGCCGTGGGGGATGGTGGCCGGCGACTACACGATCGGCGGCTTCTCGATGGGCGAGAACCTCGCCAAGTCGATCGGAATCCCCTACGTGCTGGCCAAGGGCGTCGGCATCACGAGGGCGCGCTACTACCCGGGCGCCCAGAAGACGTTCGTCAAGCTGCTCGCCGAGCCGGACACGCTGCGCCTGATCGGCGGTGTGATCCACGGCGGCGAGGGCATCAAGGAGCGCTGCGACTTCCTCGCGTTCGCCGCGAAGCGGGGCGCCACCCTCTACGACCTCGCCTACATGGAGAACATCTACTCGCCGCCGATCGGGGCGCTCTTCGAGCCGATCCAGATCGCCGCGCAGAACGCGCTCGCGGCCCAGCGCCAGAACAAGCTGGCGGTCGCGTGATGAGCGGGCTGTCCGACGCTAAGCGCAATCTACGCGAACGCTCGGAGAAGCACCTGCGCATCGCGGTGCTGTCAGAGCTCGGCCGCGACCAGCCGTCCACGGTCGAGCCCTACAAGGCCAAGGGCGGGAAGCTGTGGAGCACGCTGTTCGTGCCGGTCTACCGGCGCGTGCCGTGGACCGCGAAGGAGAAGGCGATGAACGCGCTGGGCATGACGGCCTCGGGCTGGAAGGCGCCCGAGCGCAAGCCGGGCAAGCCGTGGCGCCCGCCCGCCGACATGGCCGACCGGGTCCAGGACGCGGCGCCGCCCGCGAAGGCCGACGCCGACTCGTAGGCTGGGGCGCGCATGAGCGCGCTGCAGATCCTCCACCGCGACGCCGGCTCGCAGGCGCGCGCCGGGGTCCTGCGCACCGCGCACGGTGCGATCCGCACGCCGGCCTTCGTCCCGCTGGCGACGAAGGCGACGGTCAAGGGCCTGGAGCCGCGCGAGGTCAGCGCGCTCGGCTACGACATGGTGCTCGGCAACACGTTTCACCTGTTCCTCGAGCCCGGCGCCGAGCTCATCGCGCGCTTCGGCGGCCTGCACGACTTCATGGGCTGGAAGCACCCGATCATCACCGACTCGGGCGGCTTTCAGGTCTTCAGCATGGGCCACGGGACGGTCGCCGACGAGATCAAGGGGCGCGCCCCGGTCGGTCCGGACCGGATGGGCCGGGTGCTGGCGATCGAGGAGGAGGGCGTGCGCTTTCGCTCCTACCTCGACGGCGGCGAGCGGTTCATGGGACCCGAGACGTCGATGGAGGTCCAGGCCAAGCTCGGCTCGGACATCGCTCTGGTGTTCGACGAGTGCACGCCGCTGAACGTCGACCGCGAGTACACGGCGCGCTCGACCGAGCGAACGCACCGCTGGCTGGACCGCTGCCTGGCCTGGCATGACGAGCGCGGCGGCCCGGCCGGGCAGATCGTCTACGGGATCGTGCAGGGCGGCGTCCACGAGGACCTGCGCATCGAGTCGACGCAGGCGGTCGCGTCCCGGCCGGTCGGCGGGATCGCGATCGGCGGGTCGCTCGGCGCCGACAAGCCGCAGATGTACGAGGTCGTCGGCTGGTCGACCGCCGCGCTCGGCGACGACGCGCGCCCGCGCCACCTGCTCGGCATCGGCGACGTCGACGACCTGATCCGCGGCGTCGAGCTCGGCATCGACACGTTCGACTGCGCGATGCCGACGCGCCTGGGCCGCCACGGCGTGGCGATCGTGCCGGATCCCGAGCAGCGCTGGCGGGTCGACCTCACGGCGGCGCGCCATCGTGAGGACGACGCGCCGATCATGGAGGGCTGCCCCTGCCCGGCCTGCAGCGGTGGCCATTCGCGCGGTTACCTGCGCTACCTCGTCAAGAACAAGGAGCTGACGGGCGCGCGGCTGCTTACGCTGCACAACCTCGCGTACATCGCGCGGCTGATGGAGGGGCTGCGGGGTGCCGTCGCCGGCGGGACGCTGCGCGAGCACGCGGCGGCGCTGCGCGCCGGCGCGGCGCCCTGACATCGACGACTCCTGGTGCTGCGGGTGCGTGGGATCGCCCGCAGCGGCTCGTGCGTCCTCCAACGGCGCGCGCAGCCGTTGCAGGCGTCGCTCGAAGTAGGTGGTCCTTCCACGGGGTAGAAGACACGACGAGCCGCGAAGAGGCTGTGACGCGGCAGGTGCGGTATCCGCACTCGCCGCGTCAGTGAGGTCTGCCTGGCGGTCGGTCGGCCGCGCTGCCACGCAGTGGCGTCGATTGGACTCGAGCTCGGCCACGGCGAGCCGAATGACCCGTAGGCGAGACGACGTCGACGAGCAGCCGGAGCCCGACGCCGCGCGCCGGCGCCCCGGCCCTGAGGCCGGGCGCCGGCGGCGTCACTTCGGCTTCTTGAGCGACCGCGCCGTCGTTGCGGCGAGATCGCGGATGCTGACGGCGGTGTCGGCGTCGGCCATCTGCTGGACGAGCGGCTTGAGGTCGCCGCGATCGGAGCTGCCGATCGACTTCACCGCGGCCCTCCGCACGCCGACGTCGTTGTCGGCCAGTAGCCCCTCGTAGACTGCGCTGTCGGCGTCGGTGACGTTCGCGGCCGAGTTCGCCGCGGCGACGCGCACAGTCACCTGATCGCTCTGCGCGGCGAGCGCGACGATGGCACCGGAGCCTTCGGCGTCGATGAGGCCCGCGAGGTACGTCGCCTTCGACGCGAGCAGCGGATCGTCGTCGTCGACCAGCTTCTTCAGGTGCGGCAGAGCCTCGGCGCCGAGCTTGGCGGCCTCACGGTACTGCGGCTCCTCGGGCTCGAGCGCGCTCTTGACCTGACTCATCTTTACGGCCATGTCGTTTCTCCGTCTCAGTTCGTGAGGTTGCTGGACATCATCGTCTGACCTTCCGCCGCGATCAGATCGGGGGGCGGGTTGGTGATGTTGCCCGTCCCGTTGCCGGTCATCAGGCGATTGTTGTCGTTGACGTGGTTGAGCCCGAGGACGTGCCCGACCTCGTGGCCGAGCGTGAACCGCGTCGCTCCCTGGGCGACCACGCAGCTCGGCCGTCCGTCGTGGGCTGCGCAGCCGTTGTACGGCGGGTTGGTGGAGCGTACGAAATACACCGCCACGTCCCGGGCGCCGACGTTGTTGCGGTTGCCGAACAACGTCTGCTGCTCGGTCGTCGTCTGGCCCCGGATGCACTCGCCGACGTCGACGTCGGCGAGCACGGGCAGGTTCAGCGACTCCACGGATGCGAGGATCACGCCAATCTCGCGTGAGCCGTAGACCTCCTGCATCACCGCTACGCTCTGCGCGATCGGCACGGTCGGGGTGGTCAGCACCTTCGCGTGGATGCGGACGATCTGTCGGCAGGCGACGGCGCCGCCGCTCGGCGTCCAGAAGATCCCGCCGTGCTGGAAGAGGCTGTAGCGCCCGACGCCGTCGGCCGTCGTGAGCTCGTTGCTGACCGGATAGCCCAGCCAGCTGCGCTCCCAGCCCATGTTCGCCCACCGGCCGCGGATCGCCCCGTGCACCTCGTGCGCGCCGGTCTGCGGCGTCCAGTAGATCGAGCCGCCCTCGAAGTGGTTGTAGCGGCCGATCCCGTCGGGGGTCGTGGTCTCGTTGGTCAGCGGGTAGCCGAGGAAGCTGCGCTCCCAGCCGAGCTGCGACCACAGCCCTCGGATCGCGCCGTGCACCTCGTGCGCGCCGGTGGTCGGCGTCCAGTAGATGGAGCCGCCCTGGAAGTGGTTGTAACGACCCCGGTTGTCCGGCGTCGCCGTCTCGTCGTTGGTGGGGTAGCCGAGGAAGCTGCGCTCCCAGCCCAGCTGTGACCACAGCCCGCGGATCGCCCCGTGCACCTCGTGCGCGCCCGTGGCCTGCGTCCAGTAGATCGAGCCGCCTTGGAAGTGGTTGTAGCGCCCGGCGCCGTCCGGTGTCGCGGTCTCGCTGGTCAGCGGGTAGCCGAGGAAGCTGCGCTCCCAGCCCAGCTGCGACCACTTGCCGCGGATCGCGCCGTGCACCTCGCGCGCCCCGGTCTGCTGGGTCCAGTAGATCGAGCCGCCTTGGAAGTGGTTGTAGCGCCCGACGCCATCGGGGGTCACGCTCTCGTCGGTCGTCGGGTAGCCGAGGAAGCTGCGCTCCCAGCCCAGGCTCGACCAGAGCGCGCGGATCGCGCCATGGGTCTCGTGAGCGCCCGTCTGCGGGTGCCAGTAAATCGAGCCGTTCGTGTAGTGACGGTAATGCCCGGTTCCGTCCGGTGCCGTGTTCTCGCTGCTCGTGGCCGGGCCCAGCCAGCCACCCGGGCCACCCAGGGCCGCGTACTTGTCGTCGATGGCCGTCATCGCGCCACTCGCCAGCGCGCGTCGTCCGGTCGGAGGTGCATGAGGACTCCCTATCGGTAAATGAAGGACGCTCACGAACCTAACCTTCCTGCACGGCGCCGAGTGTGTCACTCGTCACAGAGGCCGTCGTCGTGGTCGCGTGCGACGACGCCGAACGGGCAGGCCGGTATGCAGTACGGGCAGACCGACTCGGTGACTTCAGGCCGGCGATGCGCGCGCCGGGCTTGCGCGTGGCCGACCACGCCGCCGCGCCGCCCATGCCCCAGCCCAGGGTGCGGCCGACGAGCGGAAGGCGGCGCGCCGTCTCGAAGGAGCGGGGGCGGGTGCCGGAGTTGGCGCGCTCGCGATCGTCGTGCTCGCTCATGCGCGGCTGACACGATGACCGCGAGCGGTGGCCGCGTCGACTTGGCGGTCCCAGTAGCCCTGCGCGGAGGCCGCAAACGATCCCGTGGCGGCAGCCCCGACGGGCGGGGCCGCTACCGCGTGTTGTCCTCGATCAGCGAGTTGAGCTGATCGACGACCTCGCCGGTGCCGTTGCCGTCGACGGGTGAGAGCTTCACGTCCGAGCCGCCCGAGGAGCTGCCGACGGCGTAGGCGATCGCGAGGGCGAGGACCGCCGCCACGGCGAGGACGGCGATCAGCCGGCGCATCCCACCGCCGCTGCGCGCCGGCTCGAGGTCGCGGCGCGAGGGCGGGATGTCGGGGATCGGCTCATAGCGTGAGGGCGGCATGCCGCCGGGCGGCGGCTGTGGCTCAAGACGACGCGCCTGCGATGGCGCCGGCGCCATGCGCGTCGCGGCGGTCGGCTCCGCGCGGCGGGGCAGCATCGACGTCGCGGCGGTCGAGTCCGCGCCGGCCGGGGCGATCCCGCGCGCGCCGTCGTGCAGCGCGCTGCGCATCTCCTCGGCGCTCGCGTAGCGCTCGCCGGGCTCGAGCGCGAGCGCCCTCTCGATCGCCAGCGCGAGCGCGGACGGCACCTGCGGCGCGATCTCGTCGAGGCGGATCGGGTACTCGCGCTGCTGCAGCAGCGCCAGCTCGGTCAGCGAGCCGGCCTCGTAGGGCAGGCGGCCGGCGAGCAGCTGGTAGGTCACGACGCCGAGCCCGTACATGTCCGCCGGGGGGCCGACCTCGCCGCCGCTGGCCTGCTCGGGCGCGAGGTAGGCGGCCGTGCCCAGCACCGAGCCGGCCTGCGTGAGCTGCGACGTGCCGCCGACCGCCTTCGCGATGCCGAAGTCGGCGAGCTTCACGGCGCCGTCGTCGGAGCGCAGGATGTTGCCCGGCTTGACGTCGCGGTGGATGACGCCCATGCGATGGGCGTGCACGAGGCCGCGGCAGGCGCCGTCGACGAGCTCGAGCGTGTCGGAGACGCCCAGGCGGGTCTCCTCGCGCAGGATCTCGGCGCCCGAGCGGCCCTGGATGTACTCCATGACGATGTAGTGGCGGCCGCTGGTCTCGTCGAGGCCGAAGTCGAAGACCTGCACGATGTTCGGGTGCACGAGGCGCGCGGCCGACAGCGCTTCGCGGCGAAAGCGCGAGATGAACTGGCTGTCGTCGGCGAGGTGCTCGGCCAGCAGCTTGACCGCGACCTTGCGCTCCAGCCGCCGGTCGAGGGCGATCAGCACCGTCGACATGCCGCCGTAGCCGAGGCGTTCTCCGAGCTCGTAGCGGCCGGCGATGACGTCGGGCTCAGCCATCGGGCGAGATCTCCGGGGTCACGCCGCCGCCGGGCGAGATGGGCGGTGGGGTCGGGGTGACCGGCGGCGTCACGGGCGGTGGGGGCGGGGGTGTGGCGGGAGGCGTTCCGCCGCTCGGCGGCGGTGGCGGCGTGGTCGGAGTGGTCGTCGTCGGCGTCTCGGTCGTCTCCGTCGGCGACGTCTGCGTCGGATCCTCCTCGGGCAGCGTCTGCGTGGTCGTCGTCTCGGTCGTCGTCGTGTCCGTGCCGGCGTTCGGATCGCACTCGTCGATCGCCTCGCGGCGCAGCCGGGTGGAGCCGTCGCGCAGCGCGTCGACGAGCTGGTCGTCGGTCGTCTGCGGCAGCTCCTCGATCGCCTCGTCGACCTGCTTGAGCTGCCCCGGGACGTCGGAGCAGCGGCCGTCGTCGACAGCCTGGCCCACGTCCGTGATCTGGCTCGTGAGCTCGCCCGCGCTCGCCGACGGGATCCCGCTCGTCGTGCCGCCGCCGCCACAGGCAGCGAGCAGCGCGGCGCTGATGCCGAGCAGCAGCGCGAGGCCATATGGGAGGGCGCGGCGGCGCACGTTCATTGACCGTAGCCGAGGCGCTCAGCCAGCGAATCGGGCAGCCGGGCGGCGCGAATGGCGGCGGCCGCGCCGGCGATGTCGTACTCCACGCGATGCCAGTCCGCGTGCCAGCCATCCGTGTCGAGCATCAGCCAGGCGGCGCGCGGGTCGCCGTCGCGCGGCTGGCCGACCGAACCGGGGTTCAGCAGCCACTCGCCGGTCGTCGGGCCGATCTCGATCGCGTCGCCGTCGCGGCGCGCCTCGCCGGTGGCCACGTCGCCCTCGGGGCGCACGAAGGACAGCGCGACGTGCGAGTGGCCGATCAGCGCGACGCGCTGGGGCTGGCTGTCGAAGCAGAGCTCCGCGAGCAGGGCGCTCAGGACGTACTCCCACACGGGATCGCGCGGGCTGGCGTGATAAAGACCGATATCGCCCTCCTCGCCGGCCGGCTGCAGGGCGGAGAGGAACTCCATGTTGGCGTCGCCGAGCGTCTCGCGAGTCCAGCGCGCGGCGATCGCGGCGCCGGTCGAGAACTCCTCCAGGCCGATCGCTCCGGTGACGCCCATGTCGTGGTTTCCGGCCAGGCAGATCGCCGCGTGGCGGCGCGCCAGCTCGACGCAGGCGTCAGGCTCGGCGCCGTAGCCGACGAGGTCGCCGAGGCACCACATCTCTTCGGCGCCGGCGGACTCGGCGTCGGCGAGCGCCGCCTCGAAGGCGTGGCGGTTGCCATGGATGTCGGAGAGGATCGCGACCTGCATCTCGTACAGTTTCGATCGTGGACCGTGGACGCCTGCGCTGGGGAGCGGCAATTGTCGCCGCCGTCGTTGTCGCAGAGCTGGCGGTGGTGCTGCTGCGCCCGCGCAGCGGGGTGATCGAACCCGCGCCCGTACGCACCGAATCGTACTTCAGCGCCTCGCAGGTCGAACGCGCACGGGATTACCGGCGCCCGCAGCTGGCGATCTACGGTGGGATCCTGGTCGTCGAGATCGGCCTGCTGGCGCTGCTCATCGCCCGCCCGCCGGCGCGCCTGCGCGGATCGTTCCGGCGCCCTGTCCTGGCCGGCGCGGCGGCCGGCGCGGCGCTCTCGCTCGCGATCTCGGTCTCGATCCTGCCGCTGCAGATCGTTTCACGCGAGCGGGCCAAGGACGTCGGCCTCGTCACGCAGTCCTGGGAGGGCTACGCGCGCGACAAGTCGATCTCCTGGGGGATCGGCGCGCTGCTGGCGGGGCTCGGCGCCGCGACCGCGGTCGGCCTGATCCGCCGCTACCCGAATGGCTGGTGGATGCCCGGCTCGGCGATCGTCGTGGCGTTCGGGGTGTTCAGCATCTACGCCGGGCCGGTCGTGCTGGACCCCCTGTTCAACACGTTCAAGGCGCTGCCGCCGGGGCAGACGCGCGACGACGTGCGCGAGCTGGCCGAGCGCGCCGGCGTAGACATCGGCGACGTCTACAGCGTCGACGCCAGCCGGCGCTCGACGGCTGCCAACGCGTACGTCGCCGGCTTGGGGAAGACCAAGCGCGTCGTGCTCTACGACACGCTGCTGGACAACTTCACGCGCGACGAGGTACGCCTCGTCGTCGCCCACGAGCTCGCCCACCAGCACTACGACGATGTGCCCAACGGCCTGCTGTACCTCGCGATCGTAACCCCGTTCGGCCTGTTCGCCGTCGCGCAGCTCACGCGCCGGCTGTCCCCGGCCGGCGCCGAGCCCGGCCCGGCGGTTCTGCCGGCGCTCGCGCTCGGCCTCGTTGTCATGACGACGACGATCACGACGATCTCCAACCAGCTCAGCCGCCGCGTCGAGGCGCGGGCGGACTCCTACGCGCTCACGCTCACGAGCGAGCCGGAGCCGTTCATCGGCTTCGAGAAGCGGATCGCGCTGCGCAACCTCTCAGACCCCGATCCGCCGGACTGGCAGACGTTCCTGCTGGCGACGCACCCGCCGACGATCGAGCGGATCGGGATCGGCGTCGCGTATGAGCGCGGGGCGCGCTAGCGCGGACGTCAGTCGTCGTCGCGGTCCGCGGGCGGCGGGGTCGCGCCGCCGCCGAACTCGGGCAGGTTCTTGATGCCCTCGCGCGTCGCGTACTTCGAGTAGGAGTCCTCCAGCGCGTCGGCCAGCTCTCGCATGAACTTCGGCGCGAGGTTGACGCGCGAGACGACGACTCCCGGGATCTCCTCGGAGTCGATCTCGTGGTCGACGCGGGCGAAGGTGATCGTGAACTCGTAATCGGAGAACGACACGTTCGCGAAGTTCGCGTAGACGCCGCCCATCATCTCGGGCGAGAAGTGGATGTTGATGTGACGCTCTGTCTCGTCTGGTTCAGCCATGCGCTTATCTAATATCGCATCGTGCGCATCATCGTCCTGGCCGTCGGGCGGCTTCGCCCGCCGTACGCCGACGACACGCAGCACTACCTGAAGATGCTCGCGCGCCACGCGCGCGTCGAGATGATCGAGGTCCGCCAGGAGGAGCGCGTGACGGGTCGCATCCCGCAACGCGCGTTCGTCTCGCTGCTGTCGCGCGAGGGCGAGCAGTTCGACTCGCTGTCGTTCGCGCGGTTTATCGAGGATCGCCGTCAGGCCGGCCGCGACGTCTGCTTCGTCATCGGCGGCCCGCTCGGCCTGCAGCTCGAGGAGGTCGACCACCGCTTCTCGCTGGGCCCGCTGACGCTGCCCCACCAGCTTGCGCGCGTCGTGCTGCTCGAGCAGCTCTACCGGGGCCACAAGATCCTCGCGGGCGAGCCGTACCACTACTGACGGGCGTGCTTCGGCGGCGCCGTCGGGTGGCCCACTAGATTGGGCGTCATGCCCGGCCCACTCTCAGATCTGCGCGCCGCCGTCGCCGCTGCATCGGGCGCCGTCGCCGGGTCGGGCGGCCACAGCTCGGTCGCTCCGACGCTGGAGCGCCCCAAGAAGGCGGGCTTCGGCGACTATGCGACGAACGCCGCGATGCTGCTCGCGCCGCGCGCCGGAATGCCGCCACGCGACGTCGCCGGCCGCCTCGCCGGTGAGCTCGAGCAGCGCCTCGGCGCCGCGCTCGAGCGCGTCGAGGTCGCCGGCCCGGGCTTTTTGAACCTCTTCATGTCCGACGACTGGCTCGTCGCCGCGCTCGGTCACGTGCTCGCCGCAGGCGACGCTTTCGGCGCCGGCGCCGCTCAGCCCGTCGAGCGTGTCAACGTCGAGTTCGTCTCCGCCAACCCGACCGGCCCGATGACCGCCGCCGGCGGGCGTCACGCCGCGTACGGCGATTCGCTCGCGCGGCTGCTCGAGTTCAGCGGCCATGACGTGACGCGCGAGTACTACATCAACGACATCGGCGGCCAGGTGCGGCGGCTGGGAGAGTCGATCGGCGCCCGCGCGCGCGGCGAGGACGTGCCCGAGGGCGGCTACGAGGGCGAGTACGTCCGCGAGCTGGCCGAGAGCATCCCGAACGCGGGGACGGACGATCCCGTCGCCGTCGCGGTGCAGGGCGTGGCGCTCCTGCTCGAGAGGATCCGCGCGTCGATGTCGGCGATCGGCGTCGAGTTCGACGTCTGGTTCTCGGAGGGCTCGCTGCACGACGGCGATGCTTCGGCGGTGAGGTACGCGTTCGCGGAGCTCGAGCGCCGCGGCGAGACGTATCGCTCCGAGGGTGCGCTGTGGCTGCGCACGAGCGCGCACGGCGAGCAGAAGGACGACGTGCTGGAGCGCTCCACGGGCGAGCCGTCCTATCTCGCCTCGGACATCGCCTACCACCTCGACAAGCGCGAGCGCGGCTTCGACCGGCTGATCGACGTCTGGGGCGCCGACCACCACGGCCACGTCGCGCGGATGCACGCCGCGTTCGAGGCGCTCGGCGGCTCCAAGGGCCAGCTCGAGCTGATCATCATGCAGTTCGTCAACGTCATCGAGCGCGGCGAGCGCGCGCAGATGTCCAAGCGCCGCGGCGACTTCGTGACGCTCGACGACCTCATCGAGCAGATCGGCGTCGACGCCGTGCGCTTCTTCATGCTGCAGCGCTCGCACGACACGACGATCGATCTCGACCTCGATCTCGCGCGCGAGCAGTCCAGCGAGAACCCCGTCTACTACGTGCAGTACGCCCACGCCCGGATCGCCTCGATCCTCGCGAAGGCGGGGGGTGACGAGCGGGTGTCCGCGGCGCTCGAGGAGGCGCGCGGGTTCATGGGCTCGCTCGAGCCCGCCGAGCGCACCCTCGTCAAGAAGCTGCTCGCGTTCCCCGACGAGATCGCCGAGGCGACCGTCAAGCGCGCGCCACACCGCATCGCGGTCTACGCGCTCGAGCTCGCCCAGACCTTCACGGCCTTCTACCGCGACTGCCAGGTCGTCGGTGCCGAGGGCAAGGGGACCGAGTCCTTCCGGCTGGCGCTCGGCGCCGCCACCAAGCGCACGATCGCCCGCTCGCTCGACCTGCTCGGGGTGAGCGCGCCGGACACGATGTAGGCCGGGCGGATCTGCGGGTTCGTGAGGAATACTTGCCATGCCGCGGGGCGGGATCCGCCCCGGGACGCTCCGTCCGGGCGCGCAAGGAGCGATATCCGCACGTGCCGCGTCACGACCGCGCTGAGGCGGCGTCGGTCAGCCGTTGTAGCGGGCGAGGTCCTCTTCGAGCCGGGCGGCGTCGGCGTCGCTGATGGCTTTCGCGCCCGCCGCGCCCGTGCCCGCCGCGCCGGCGTCCGCCGCCGCGCCGGCGCCCGCGCCGCTGTCGGCGGTCCTTATGCCCGCCGGTGGCCGGCGCCGCCAGCGCGGCACGAGCAGCGCGAGCGTCGCGACCACGAGCCCGCCGAGCACGAGCGGGATCGCGTACGCGGTGAGCCCGACGCCGCTGGTCTCGGGCAGGGCGAGCACGTCCTTGCCGTACTGCGCGACGAGCTCCTGCTTGATCTGCTCCTTCGTCCTGCCCTGCGCGATGAGATCGCGGATGAGCGCGCGCTGGCTGTCGGGCTGCGCGCCCTCGGCGGTGTTCAGGGGGATCCCGCAGTCGACGCACATGACCTCGTCCTCGACGTCGATGAGGTCGACCTTCGGGGTCGCGGCCGACGCGCTCGCCACCAGCAACAGCACGAACAGCAGGGCCGCGAGCGCCAGCGCCCGCCTCACGACGCCTGCGCCTTGGCCAATGCGCGGTCGATGAAGGCCTGGTCGATCTGACCGCGGAAGACGTCGACGACGCGCCCGCGGCGGTCGATGACGAACGTCTCGGGGACGCGAGTAGTGCCATAGCGCTTGGCGAGCTTGGCGCCGACGTCGCGCACGCTGGGGAAGCTAATGCCGTGCTTCTCGGCGAAATCCAGCGACGCAGGCGCCGAATCGTTGTACGTCACGCCGAGCACGGTTCCGGCGCCGGACGCGCTCAGCCGCTCGTGCGCGCGCTCGAGGATCGGCGCCTCGGCCTCGCACGGGCCGCACCAGGAGGCCCAGAAGTTCAGCACCACGACCTGGCCGCGCAGTGCGGCGACGGACTGCGACTGCTCGGATCCGAGGACCGGCAGCTCGGCGCTCGGCGCGGGCGGAAACCTCCCGCTCGCCACCGCCTGCTCGATCGAGTCGTCCGTCGAGCGGGAGAACAGCCCGTAGCCGAGCAGGCCCACGAGGGCGAGGGCGACCATGGCGGCGACGATCGGAACCAGCAAGCGCTTCATGAGATCAGCGTAGATGGGGGCGCGCGCAGGCGCGCAGGCGACACTAGAATCGGCGTCGACGCGGACGTAGCTCAGTTGGTAGAGCGCGAGCTTCCCAAGCTCGAGGTCGCGGGTTCGAAGCCCGTCGTCCGCTCTGATGGCGGCCTACAGCTTCGTCACCACGTGGTGCGTCGACGCCCCGATCCAGGACGTCTGGGACGTCGTCTCGGCCAGCGACCGCTACCCCGAGTGGTGGAAGGGCCTCGTCGAGGTCGTCGAGCTCGAGCCCGGCGGCGAGAACGGCCTCGGCGCACTCTCGCGGTTCGTGTGGCGCGCCAAGCTGCCCTACTCGCTGTCGTTCGACATCCGGGTCACGCGCTCGGAACCGCCCTACCTGCTCGAGGGGCATGCGAGCGGCGAGCTCGTCGGGCCCGGCGTCTGGCGGCTGTACGAGGGCGCCGCCGGGACGGCGCTCGTCTACAGCTGGGACGTCTCGACGTCGCGCGCCTGGATGAACCGCCTGGCGCCCGTCGGGCGTCCCGCGTTCGCCTGGAATCACGACTACGCGATGCGCCAGGGAGCCCTCGGATTGGCGGCAAGATTGAACGCGCAACTCATCGCCTACGACTAGAAGTCAACGATCTCGGAGATAAGAAGTTCCGAAAGTGCTGGACAGCGGAGCCATGCGGCCTCACCATCCAGCGTTCATCGCGCCGACCGTTGAAGCGAGGGCACCATGGTTGCTGTGCAGAGTGCAGGTCCCACCCTCTTCGAGCTCACCCACGAAGACACGAAGATCGTCTACACGCCGGGTGCCCTGGACGGACCTTCGCTGCACTACGAGGGCCCGATGGGCCGCTACAGCTTCGAGGGCGATGAGATCCAGACGCACAACAGCGCCCGGGGCCTCGAGGTCAGCGTCACGCTCGACCGCGTCTCGCACCTGCGCACCTACACGCTGACGGTCTTCCTGCCCGACCTCGAGCTCGAGGACTGCAGCGACGAGATGAGCTTCCACACGGTCGGCATCCACTCCTCACGCCGCCGCGCGATGACGACGAAGGTCGGCGCCGCGCTGACATCCGAGCCGATCGAGTTCGACGGTCTGGCGCGCAACATCGAGTACCAGGCCTCGGGCCGGACCGTCCTGCTCTGACGAGCGGCGGGGGCGTGCGGGTGGGAGGAGCTCGTCCTACCAGGCCTGCTGCGCATCGCAGTGCGGGCAGTGCACCGACGTCGATACCGGCGCGACGAAGATGAACCCGCAGTCGCACGAGTAGCACGCGCGGTCGTGCGGGCCGCCGGCGTCGCGCATGCGGCGCTCGGCGGGGTGCATCGGCTGGGGCCGCGGCGCGGGCTCGGGCACGACGTGCAGGCGCCGCCCGGTCGGGGCCTTGTGGGGAAAGGGAAGGTGTCGGACGCTCATCGGGGCCATCGTTCTATCGACAGAGACTCCGCAACTCGCCAAAGGTTTCTGTCTGCACCGGACATTTCCTCGTGGGCGGCGCGTCCGGGCGGCGTGACCGGGACGCGCCGTTCCCGAGATCGGCATACTTGACTGCGCTGTGCCCCCCGCTCGCAAACGCAGGATCCGCCTCGTCGTCGCGCTCTCCGCGGCGGTCCTGCTGGCCTGCGCGCTCGTCTATACGAGCCTGCTGAGCTCCAGCGAGTCGGTCACGCCGAGCGACCTCGTCGCGGTCAACGCGAGCGCGGACTCGGCCTACAGCCTGACCGGCAAGGTCGTCGACGGATCGATCCGCACGACCGACAACGGCGTCGACTTCCGCGTGCGCGACCGCGAGGGCGCCACCTCGGTCCCGGTCAGCTACACCGGCGCGATCCCCGATCCGTTCCGCGAGGGCCGCGAGGTCATCATCACGGTGCGCAAGCAGGGTGCGACCTTCGTCGGCGAGCGCGACTCGCTCGTGACGAAGTGCCCGTCGAAGTTCACCGAAGACGCCACGACGAAGTCCTGAGGTCCTCCTAGATGGCCACCGTCGGCCGCGCATTGCTGATCCTCGCCCTCGTCGTGGCGCTGTACGGCGTCGCGGCGTCGCTGTACGGGGCGATCCGCCGCCGGGACGAGTGGATCGTCTCCGGGCGCCGGTCGATCTATGCGATCGCCGCCCTCGTCACGGGCGCCTTCGCGATCCTCGAGTACGCGTTCCTGACCTCGGACTTCACGTTCGCGACCGTCGCGAGCCACTCGTCGACGACGACGCCGACCTTCTACCAGGCCGCCGCGGCCTGGTCTTCGCAGGAGGGCTCGCTGCTGCTGTGGCTCTGGCTGCTGTCGCTGTGGTCGAGCCTCGTGCTGTTCGGAACGCGCCGCCAGCTGCGCATCGTCGCGCCGTGGGCGACCGCCGTCCTGCTCGGCTTCGCCGCCTTCTTCGCGGCGCTGCTCGTCTTCAAGGAGACGCCGTTCGCGCTGCTGGCCACGCCGCCGGCCGAGGGCGCCGGGCTGAACCCGCTGCTGCGCCACCCGAGCATGATGATCCACCCCCCGATGCTCTACTCGGGATACACGCTGTTCACGATCCCGTTCGCCTTCGCGGTCGGCGCGCTGATCACGCGCCAGGTCGGCGCCGCCGACTGGATCCGCGCGACGCGCCGCTTCGCGCTCGCGGCCTGGCTGTTTCTCGGCATCGGGATCCTGCTCGGCGCGCGCTGGTCGTACTCCGAGCTGGGCTGGGGTGGCTACTGGGCCTGGGACCCGGTCGAGAACGCGTCGCTGCTGCCGTGGCTGACCGGCACGGCGTTCATCCACTCGATCATGATCCAGGAGAAGCGCGGGATGCTGAAGATCTGGAACGTGTCGCTGGTCCTCGCCACCGGCACGCTCGCGATCCTCGGCACGTTCCTCGTCCGCTCCGGCATCCTCGACTCGATCCACGCCTTCGGGGCATCGACGCTCGGCGTCCCGTTCGTGATCCTGATCGG
>JBBSMC010000011.1:0-52051 GCA_038233375.1 Solirubrobacterales bacterium | reverse complement strand
GATTTCGTCCTCAGCAAGGACGAAATCGGGCAGACCCCCACTCAGCGGCGCATCGGCGCCCGCGGTCAGCCGTCCAGGTTCGCCGCCGACGAGCCTACGTCGGCGGGAAGCGCCAGCTCGGTCAGGCGCCGGAGGTCCTGCTCGTCGTCGCCGATCAACAGCGCGGACAGCAGCGATGGTCCCGAGCCGTTGGTGGTGAAGGCCGGGTCGTAGCTGGCGATCGGGACGAGCGCGCCCTTCGGGTAGACGACCTCCAAGCGCTTGAGCAGATCGGGCAGCGCACCGGGGTGACGGTACGTCTGCCAGCGCCCGCGGCCCTCCCACGACGGGCCGTGACGCTCCGCGATCGCATTGAGGACCAACAGGGGAGGGGTGCTCGCGTTGATCCGGAAGTTCAGATCGAAGACCCGCAGCTCGCCCGTGGAGGTCAGCCCGGTATCGATGCCGCAGTAGCCGATGAACCCGAGCTCGCGCGCGCGCTCGGCGACGCCCTGGCACAGCTCGGCCGCGGCCGGCGGCAGGACGGTGCCGCCGACGCGGCTGCCGCCGTAGGCGCCGGTGGCGGAGATGATCTGCTCGGTCGCCCCGAGCAGTCGCGGCCCGCCGATCGCCTCGACGCAGAAGTGCACGCACCAGTTCTCGAGGAGGTCGAGGTACTCCTCGACGATGAGGTCGGCGCCCGGCTGCACGAAGGCCGGCTCGGCGATCTCGCCGCCCGCCTGGTGGACGTAGACACCGAATCCGCCGCCGGAGGAGTCGTCGGAGCAGACCTTGAGGACCCACGACTCGTCGACGCGCAGCGTTCCGACATCCGCGGCAGCGATCGAGCTACGCCGTGGCGCGCCGTCAGGGCCCACGATCGCCGGAAGATTGGCCTTGTTGTTCAGGTACCGGAGCAGCGGCGGCGCCACCAGGCAGGCATCGGCCGGCACCTCGTCCTCGTCGTGGACGTGCTGGCACAGCAGCCGTTCGCCGTTGCCGAGCACCTCGCCGACGAGGCGCCGGAAGTCCTGCGTCGTGCGGTAGGTGCGGATCTCGCGACTCACGGGGACGCCGGCGGCGCCGAGCAGATCCAGCCCGCAGGGGCTCGCCACGCCCGCGCTGCAGATCACCGGCGTCTGATCGGCGATCGCCATGATCGGGCCCGTGTAGGCGTCGCAGAGGTGCGGGTCGGCCGTGTTCGCACCCGTGTCCGAGAGCGGCAGCCTGGCGGTGATTACGGCGCCGGGGCCGAACGCCGACGTGCGCTGCCGCGCGGCAGCCGCGCTCGCCGCCGCGCTGTCGAGATCCTCAACCGGCGGGTGAGCGCTGGGGTGAACGGCCATGCGTGCCTCCTTGCGCGGCGCCGGCACCGAGCCGGCGCGCACCTCGAAGTTTGGTCGGCGTGCCGTGTCAGCCTGTCGGCCCGGGGCGCCGCCCACCAGGGACGAGCCGGCGAAAAGTCGCTCGCGAATTTGGCCTGCCTGGCACTGTGAGCGCCCGGCGGGGTCGGCTACTCGCCGTCGATCACGGTCCCGTCCGATCGCGCGACGGCGTGCGGCATCGCCGACGCCGATCTCGCGATGCCGGCGTTGCCGGCCTCGTCGATCAGAATCAGGCCGCCGTAGCCGCCGTAGCGCTTGAGCACGCGGGCCACCGAACGCTCGGCCGCCGTCTGCGCGCCGCTGCCGACATGCTCGACCGTCCAGAACGCCGCGCACGCCCGCGCGAAGGCCTCGCCATCGCCGGTGCACGAGCAGGCGGCGTGCTCGTCGGCGTACGTCCCGCCGCCGACCAGCGGCGCGTCGCCGACGCGCCCCGGGTCGGTCCCGGCGATCCCGCCGGTGCTCGTCGCCGCCGCGAGGCGGCCATGGGCGTCCAACGCCACCGCGCCGACGGTGTTGCCGCGCTCGAAGCTCCCGCGGCCCTCGCACTCCGCGCGCCTCTCCGGGGTGATCATGACCTCCGGATCGACGGGCTCAAAGCCCCGCGCACGGGCGAACGCCGCGGCTCCGTCTCCGGCGAGCAGGTGATAGCGGCCGTCCTCGAGCACGGCGCGGGCGACGTCGATCGGATGCAGGAAGGGCGGCAGCACCGCCACGGCACCGGACGCGAGCGAGACGCCGTCCATCACGCAGGCGTCGAGTTCCAAGGTGCCATGGCTCGTGAGCACGGCACCGGTGCCGGCGTTGCACGCCGGGTCGTCCTCGACGACGCGCACCGCGGCGATGACCGCGTCCAATGCGCCGCCCCCGGCGGCCAGGGCCTGCATGCCGGCGTGCGCCGCGCGCCGGCACGCGTCGCGACCCGGGCCGGTTCCGGCGTACCACTCCGAGGCGCCGCCGTGCACGACGACGATGGGCTCCACGCGCTTGCTCACGGGCGCCATCACATCAGGTTGGGCGGGCGGAGCTCCGACAGATCGGTCGCCGTCGCCGCGTCGAAGCCCGCCGGCTGCAGCCGCTTGATCCGGTTGTCCTCGACCGGTGCGGCGAAGCGCACGAAGGGCGGGGCGGTTTGACTGCGCGATGTGGCGCGGTTGTCGGGACCGCTTCCTCGCCCGGCCTACGGCCGGCGGCGCAGCACGCGGCGGTCGTCGGGCAGGCGCTTCGTGTAGCGCGCCTGGTCGAGATGCTCGAGCAGCGCCTCGGCGTACTTGCGCGACGTCGCGAGCTCGTCGCGCAGGCGCGCGAGCGTCACCGTGCCCTCGTTCTCGATGATCGCGCCGACGCGATCGGCGACGACCTCGAGAGTGTCGCGGTGCGCGTAGAGGTCACGGCCGATCCGGACGGCGACGCCCGCTCCGATCAGCTTGGGCAGATGCTCCACGTCGGCGCTCAGCTGCGAGCGCGAGAGCGGCTCGTGTCCGGCCGCGAGCAGCCGCCCCGCGAGCTCGATCGCCTCGGGTTCGAGCGCCGGCCCCGACGTGGCGGCCGCGGTCCCGTCGGCGCCGGCCGATGATGCGGCGGCGACCGCCGGCGCGGGCTCGGGCTCCGGCTCATCGCGCCGGATCCGCTCCAGGCGCGCCAGCACGGCGGCGCGGCGACCATGCCGGCGGGCCCGCGGGTCGAGCACCGTGCCGCCGGCGAGCGTGTCGGCCGGCGCGACCGAGCGCACGACGAGCCGGTCGCCCGCGGCGGCGATCAGCGGCGCCTCGAGGCGCATCTGCCACAGACCGGCGCCGAGCGCCGCCAGCCGCGCCGCCACCGCCCGCGTGCCGTGATGCACCATGACGCGCCGGCCGTGCAGGTCGTCGCGGAGATCCAGCGCCGCGTCGATGACCTGTGTCGGCACGAGCTGCGCCGCCGGATCGGCGAGCACGTCGCCGCGGGCGACGTCGCGCCGGGCGATCGCGGCGAGGTTGACGGCCACGCGCTGCCCCGCGTACGCCCGCCCGGTGGGCTCGTCGTGCACCTGCAGGGCCCGCACCCGCACGGGCCGCTGGGCGGGCAGCAGGTTCAGCGTGTCGCCCACCGCCAGGGTGCCCGACCACAGCGTCCCCGTGACGACCGTGCCGGCGCCATGGATCGTGAACGCGCGGTCGATGTGCAGCACCGCGGCTCCTTCGCGGCCCTCGCCGCGCGGCCTCACCTGCTCCACGACGCGCTCCAGCGCCGCCGCGACGGCCGCCACGCCCGCGCCGGTGCGCGCCGAGCACGCGACGATCTCGGCATCGGGGAACAGCTCGGCGGCGTCCGCGGCGGCTCGCTCCGGCGACGCGCGGTCCGACTTGGTGATCGCGACCACGCCCTGCTCGATCCCCAGCGCCGCGAGCACCTCCGCGTGCTCGAGCGTCTGCGGCATCAGGCTGTCGTCGGCGGCGATGACCATCAGGTAGAAGTCGATCCCGGTCGCCCCGGCCACCATCGTCCGCACGAAGCGCTCGTGGCCCGGCACGTCGACGACCGAGACGTGCCGCCCGCCGGGCAGCCCGAGCGGCGCGAAGCCGAGCTCGATCGACATGCCGCGCGCCTTCTCGTGGGGGAGGCGGTCGGTGTCCACGCCGGTCAGCGCGTGCACGAGCGCCGTCTTGCCGTGGTCGATGTGGCCGGCGGTCCCGAGCGTCAGCGCCGCGGGCTCTCGTGCAGCTGCCACTGCGGTCAGCCGGCTGCCCGTGCGGCGTCGGCGATCCTGCCGAGACGGCGATCGAGCGTGACGTACTCGGCGCCGACGACCAGCGCCGTTGCCAGTGACATCGCATCGGGGAGGCGCAGCGCGCGGTGTGCGCCACGCAGCTTCGCGGCGCGCCGGGCGATGACGCGATCGATCGGCACGATCGTGGCGCCGATGGCGTCGATGAACGCGTCGACGGCGTGGTCGCTGCCGCGTTGGAGAGGACGCACGAGGATCTCGGCGTACACGCTGGCGGCGATCAGGATCTCGTGGCCGGTCGCGAGTCGGAGGCGCAGTGCATCGACGGCGGTCTCGTGCTGCGCATCGGACGCGTCGAGAAAGGCGATCAGCACGTCTGCGTCGAGCGCTACTCGCGCCACTCGTCGCGTAGCTCGTCGAGATGTCCCGGAGGGTAGGTGCCGGCCGAGACGCTGCCGGCGAATCGGGCGATCAGGTCGTCGGCGCGCTCGACCTCGATGCGGCCCTGCCCGGCCATGCGGATGACGACATCGTCACCGGCAGCGAGTCCGGCCGCGCGCAGGACGCTCACCGGGATCGTGACCTGGTTCTTGCTGGAGACCTTGCTCATCCTTTACGACCGTACCATGACCGTAAAGGCATTTCCGCGGGGTGCGGCACTGCGCTCACGTCAGGATGGCGCACACGGCGCGCGCCACCTCGCGCGCATCCTCGTCGGTCAGCGTGCGCGGGTCGAGCAGCAGCCGCCCGTCGTGGATCCGGCCGACGACCGCGGGATCGCCGGCTCGCAGCTTCGCGGCGAGCTCGTCCGCGCCGGCCGGCCCGGGGCCGATCGCGACCGCCGGCCCGGGCAGTTCGAGCAGCGGCAGCGCGCCGCCGCCGACTTTCGCTGTCGAATCGACGACGGTGCCGCCGGTCGCGGCGGCGAGTTCGCCGGCCCGCCGGATCAGGGTGGCGTCGTCGGCGTCGAGCATCTCGAGTACGGGCAGCGCGCGGCGCGCGGCCGCCGGGTCGCGATACAGCGCGAGCGTCGCCCCGAGCGCGGCGAGCGAGAGCTTGTCGATCCGCACGGCGCGCGCGAGCGGATGGCGGCGGCACGCCTCGACCGCGGCGCGCGCGCCGACGAGCAGCCCCGCCTGGGGACCGCCGAGCAGCTTGTCGCCGGAGAACGCCACGAGCGCGGCGCCGGCCCGCACCGAACGGCGCACCGCCGGCTCCGCGGCGAGCAGCTGCATGTCGTCGGCCAGCACGCCGGAGCCGACGTCGTCGATGACCGGCACGGCGAGGTCGCAGAGCGCCTCGATCTCGACCTCCTCGACGAAGCCGACCGTCCGGAAGTTCGACGGGTGGGCGCGCAGGATCGCGCCGACCTGCTCGCCCCCGGACGTCAGCGCAGCCTCGTAGTCCGCGCGGCGGGTGCGGTTCGTCGTGCCGACCTCGACGAGCCGAGTGCCCGCAGCGGCGAGCACCTCGGGGATCCGGAAGCCCCCGCCGATCTCGATCAGCTGACCGCGCGAGACGATCGTGTCGCGCCCGCCGGCCAGGGCGGCCGCGGCGAGCAGCACGGCGGCCGCGCAGTTGTTGACCGCCATCGCGGCCTCCGCTCCGGTCAGCTCACGCAGCAGCCCCTCGACGTGGGCATGGCGCGAGCCGCGCTCGCCGCTCGCCAGGTCGAGCTCGAGGTTGCAGTAGCCGTCCGCGGCGGCCGCCACCGCCGCCTGCGCTTCGACGGCGAGCGGCGCGCGGCCGAGGTTCGTGTGGACGACGACGCCGGTCGCGTTGAGCACGCGGCGCAGCTGCGGTCTCAGGCGCGCCCTCGCGCGGGCGACGAGGTCGACGGTCGTGTCGTCGCCGCCACCACCGCCGTCGAGCAGCTCCGCTCGCCGCGCCTGCAGCTCGGCGCGCGCGACCGCGGTCGCCAGCCGGTCGACGGACGGCAGGTCGCGCAGCTTGTCGCGGTCGCTCATACGGAACGGCGAAGGAGTCGAACCTTCCAGCGCGATGTGACGCGCTCCGCCGGTTTTGAAGACCGGATGGGCCACCGGGCCCGGGCCGCTCCAGGCTGACGTAGCCCGTGCGGGGCGATCATCGCACCGAGATGGCGCCCGGCTCACCGGCGACGATCTCGCCGACGATCGGGCCCGGCAGCGACGCGGCGGCCGCGGGGGCGACCGCGACGAGCAGCCCGCCCGACGTGGTCGCGTCGCAGACCAGGCTGCGGCGCGATTGCGGCACGGTTGCAGCGAACGTCGTGAAGGTCTCGGCGTACTCACGGTTGCGACGGCTGCCGCCCGAGACGGCATCCTCGCCCTCGAGCAGCTCCAGCACGCCCTCGATCGCCGGCACCGCCGCCGCGTCGATCACCGCCGCGACGCCGCTCGCGCGCCCCAGCGAATGCAGATGGCCGAGCAGCCCGAAGCCGGTGACGTCGGTCATCGCGTGCGCTCCCGCCGCGCGCGCCGCCGCCGACGCGACGTCGTTGAGCGCCGTCATCGTCGCGACCGCGCGCTCGAGCAGCGCGTCGTCGCGCAGGCCCCGCTTGCGCGCCGTGCTGATCGCGCCGACGCCGAGTGGCTTGGTGAGAACGAGAACGTCGCCGGGTTGCGCGCCGGCGTTGGAGATCAGCTCGTCGGGATGCACGGTCCCCGTGACCGACATGCCGTACTTCGGCTCGGGATCGTCGATCGAGTGCCCGCCGACGACCGCGATGCCCGCCGCCGCCGCGACGTCCGCGCCACCACGCAGGATCTCGCGCAGCACGTCGCCGCCGAGCTGCTCGAGCGGGAACGCCACGACGTTCATCGCCGCCAGCGGCACCCCGCCCATCGCGTAGACGTCGGACAGCGCGTTGGCGGCGGCGATGCGTCCGAAGTCGTAGGGGTCGTCGACGATCGGCGTGAAGAAGTCGATCGTCATCACGAGCGCGATCTCGTCGGTCAGCCTGAACACCGCGGCGTCGTCGGCCGTGTTCGAGCCGACGAGCAGCCGCTCGTCGTCGACCGTCGACAGTCCGCGCACGATCGGCAGCAGCGCCGCTGCGGGGAGCTTGCAACCGCAGCCGGCCCCGTGCGCGAGCGACGTCAGGGCAACGGCCGGCGGGGCGTGCGGATCGCTCACGGCCGTACGGCCGGGCGAGGCATCGGATGGGCGTCGGAGCACAGGGTCGGCATCGTCGTCACGTGTTGGCGAACCGGCGCCACCCTACCGCGGGCCGCGACCCGCGGGTCATTCGAGCGTCCGCAGCGCGTGGTCGCCCAGATGCCCGTACCACGTGTTCTTCGTGGCGGCGGCCCGTTGGAATGCGGTCCGCGCCGCCTCGACGTCGCCCTTGGCCCTGAGCAGGCAACCGAGCTTGTAGGTCGCCGCCGATGCCTGCTTGGGATCGATCGACTCGCTGGCCTGGCGATACGCCGCGATTGCGGTCTCGGTGTCGCCGAGATCCTCGTGGAGCCTGCCGAGGTGGTACGACGCCACTGGTGCGTACGACTCATGTCCGGACGCGATGGAGGCCCGGAAAGCCTCTCCGGCGCCGTGCAGGTCGCCGCTGAGATACAGCAGCCTTCCGAGATGCAGGCCGGGCCAACCCGCGGTTGCCGGATCGTAGGCAAGCGCCAGCTCGTAGTTCGTCCGGGCCAGCGCGAGCGCGGGAACAGCGGCTGTCGACGGGTCTTGGGATCTCGACATCTGTTGACAGCACGATGGTCGCAGCACTGCTGGTGTCACACGGGGTGGCGAACCTGCCTGCGGACGCTGGGGACGTCCCGGATCACCGCCGGGTGCCGGCTCGCGCCGAGAAGCAGCGCGCGCCGGATGTCGAAAACCGCCGGCGTCGCCGCCATCTGCGAGGATCCGGACATGAACGAGAAGGCCGGGCTGACGCGCATGGTCCACGAGGTGCGGGCGCTCGAGCTGGGCGAGGGCACGACCTATGACGCCGGGCGCCTGACCGTCGGCGAGGAGAGCGTGCGCGACCTGATCCGCGACCCCGCGCTCGCCGAGGTCCGGCTGGGCGTCGCCTCGCCCGGCGACTCCGTGCGGATCGTCGGCGTGCTGGACGCCGTCCAGCCCTGCTCGAAGGGGCCGGGCGGGGGTGGCGTCTTCCCTGGACTGCTCGGTCCCGCGATGCCGGTCGGTCGCGGCAGCACCCACGTGCTGCGCGGCGCCGCCGTGCTGGCCGCCGGCTTCCTTCCGCGCGCGCAGGAGGCGGTCATCGACATGTCGGGGCCGGCGCAGCCGCTGTCGCCGCTCGCCGCGACGCACAACCTCGTCATCGAATGGACGCCCGCAGAGGACGCGGACTCCGGGGAGGTCGACCAAGCGCTGCGTCGCGGGCTCGTCAAGGTCGCCGCGCACCTCGCCGAGGCCGCGCTGGACGCCGAGCCCGACGCCGTGGAGGAGCTCGCAGAACCAGGGTCGGCCGGGAACGGCGGACCGCGCGTCGGGGTCATCCTCAACCTGCAGACGCAGGGCAGGTTCAAGGACGTCTTCGTCTACGGGCGCTCCCTCTCCGGCGGCCTGCCGACCGTGATCTCGCCGTGCGAGCTCGATGACGGCGCGGTGGTCAGCGGTCAGTACGGACACCCCGCGCTGAAGAACCCGACGATCCTGCACCAGACGCATCCGGTCGTCGCCGCCCTGCGCGCCCGCTCAGACGAGTTGGAGCTGGCGGCGCTCATCCTCTGCCCCGAGCCCGTCGATCAGGCCAACAAGGAGCTCGTCTCGGCGCACGCCGCGCGGCTGTGCAGACAACTGCAACTCGACGCCGCAATCGCGACCAAGGAGGGCGGCGGCAACGCCGACGCCGACGTCTCGCTCAAGATGGATCGCCTCGAGGAGGAGGGGATCACGGCGGTGGGGATCCTGGCCGAGATGGCGGGCCGCGACGGGACGGGGCCGCCGCTGGTCGTCCCGCCGACCAAGGCCACTGCCCTCGTCAGCACCGGCAACTACGATGAGCGGATGACGCTGCCCGCCGTCAAGCGCGCATTGGGCCGCGAGCGCATCGCCCTGCTCGACCAGGCCTCGACCGACGAGGTCGTGCTGCCGGTGGCCGCCATCTACTGCGCGCAGAGCACCCTCGGCTGGGGTCGACTCACGTGCGCGGAGGCGGCGATCGCCCGATGAAGATCGTTCACTACGTCAACCAGTTCTTCGCCGGCATGGGCGGTGAGGACTCGGCGGGCACCGGGCCGGAGCTGCGCGATGGCGCCACCGGACCGGGGCGCAAGCTGGCCTCCCTGCTGGGCGACGAGCACGAGATCGTCGCGACCGCCATCTGCGGCGACGACCACGCCGCCTCGCACCCCGAGTTCGCCGCCGAGCTCGTGGCACAGGCGAAGGAGCGCGGGGCGCAGATGATCATCGCCGGTCCCTCCTTCACCAGCGGGCGCTACGGCATGGCCTGCGCGCGGATCGCGGCCGCGGCCAGCGAGGCGGGGCTGCCCGCGCTGGCCTCGATGCATCCCGAGAACCCCGGCCTGGGCGAGGCCGCCGGCACGACCATCGTCGAGAGCGGCCAGACCGCGCGCCAGATGAAGGACTCGCTCGAGCGCTTCGCCGCGGCGGCGCTCAAGATCGCCGCGGGCGAGGAGCTCACCGCGCAGGACGGGCGCATCGGTCCGGTGGCGCGCGTCAACCGCCTGGCGGACCGCAGCGCGGCCGAGCGCGCGGTCGCCCTCGTGCTCACACGGCTGGGCGGCGATCGCGACGCCACCGAGATCCCGCTCCCCGACTTCGACAGCGTGACGCCCGCCGCGCCGATCGCCGACGCCGCCGACGCGCTCTTCGCGCTGGTGACGGAGGGCGGCTTCGTGCCTGTCGGCAACCCCGACCGGCTGGAGTCGGCACGTGCGACGAAGTGGGTGCGCCACTCGCTCGACGGCCTCGACTCCGCCGAGGAGGGCACGTTCATGTCGGTGCACGGCGGCTTCTCCACCGTGTGGGCCAACGCCGATCCCAACCGCATCCTCCCGCTCGACGTCGCCCGCGAGATGGAGCGCGACGGCGCGATCGGACGGCTGCACGGCGAGTACCTGGGGACGACGGGCAACGGCACCACGGTCGCCGATGCCCGCCGCTTCGGGATGGAGTGGGCCGCCGAGCTGCGCCAGGCGAACATCCAGGCCGTGATCCTCACCGCCACCTGAGGAACCGGCACGCGTTGCGGGTCAACGCTCACGAAGGAGCTGGAGCGCGCCGGGATCCCCACCGCGCTGCTGTGCAACCTCGTTTCGATCGCCAAGCGCGTCGGCGCGCCGCGGATCGTGCCCACGCGCGGCATCCCCTTCCCGACGGGGGACCCCGAGCTAGGGCCCGCGCAGGAGCACGCCTGGCGCCGGCAGCTGCTCGAGCGGGCGCTCGTCGCCGTCGCCACGGCGGTCAGCGAGCCGACGGTCTTCGACGGTGATCCGGTTCAATAGACCGCAGATGCCAATACCCGTGATCAGCGCCACGAGCGCAGCGCTCGCCCACGTCCCCGGCCTCTGCCGCCACGGCTCCAAGCCGTCGCGCGAGCTGCCGAAGAACCCGCAGGTCGAGGCGGCCTTCCTCGCCTCCCTGCGCACCTTCGAGCAGGCCGTGGCCTACGCGCCCCACCAGGCCTTCCTCGGCGCGATCCACCCGCGCGACCTGCCGCAGCGCCCGTGGGTCGGCGCTACGGCGAACGGCGCGGATCGCTTCGCGGGCGTCGGTGAGCTGATGCCCGAGGACGAGTTCCTCGGCCTGCTGGCGGCGGTCGACGACTTCGGCCTCGTCAGGCTCGATGCGGCCCAAGGCGAGGCGATCGGCGAGCGCCTCGCGCGCCATCCGCTCGCCGACCATCTCGATCTCGAGAAGGTGGCGGCCGCGGCCGGCGACGCCGAAGCGGTGGCCGCCGAACCGGGGGCGCTGAGCCTGCACCTGGGCGCCGATCGCCTCGCCGCCGCCGTGCGCCGCGCCCACGAGAGCGACCCCGCCCTGACCGCGGGCGTGTTCCTCGAGAACCTCGCGGGGAAGGCCAGCGCGACGCTGGCGCTCCTGCGCCTGCTCGCCGACAACGGCATCGACCCGGACTCGATCGACTACGTCATCGGTGGCGGCGAGGAGGCGATCGGGGACCGCTACCAGCGCGGCGGCGGCAACCTCGCCAAGTCGGTGGCGGCCGCGGCGGGCTGCAGCAACGCCTCCGGCTGTGACGTCAAGAACTTCTGTGCCGCCCCGATCCCCGCGCTGGTCATCGCGAGCAGCCTCGTCGCCAGCGGTGTGTTCCAGCGCGTCGCCGTGGTCGCGGGCGGTTCGCTGCCGAAGGTGGGGATGAAGTTCCAGGGCCACCTCAAGCACGGCCTGCCGGTGCTGGAGGACGTGCTCGGCGCCAGCGCGCTGCTCGTGGAGGCCGACGACGGCCGCTCGCCGCGCGTGCGGCTGGACTCCGTGGGCCGGCACACCGTGGCCGCCGGGTCCTCGAACCCGAAGATCATGGAGGCGCTCGCCTTCGCGCCGCTCGAGCGGCTCGGCCTGGGATCGCTCGACGTCGACGACTACGCCACCGAGCTGCACAACCCCGAGATCACCGAGCCCCAGGGCTCGGGCAACGTGCCGGAGCGCAACTACAAGACGATCGCCGCGCTGGCCCTGCGCCGGGGTGAGATCGGCCGCGCGGAGATGGGCGATTTCGTCGAGCAGCGGGGAATGCCGGGCTACGCCCCGACACAGGGTCATATCGCCTCGGCGCTCTGCTACGTTCCGCACGCCCGCGCCCGGTTGATGAACGGGGGCGCGCGGCGGGTACAGCTGATCGCCAAGGGTAGCCTGTTCCTGGGACGCATGTCCGAGCAGTCCGACGGCATGAGCGTGCTGCTCGAGTCCAACGACGACGCAGGAGGTTGAGCGGATGGCAGCGGTGAGCGAGGCGACGCGCGAGAACTTCGACGAGCTGGTCGCGAGCGGCACGACGCTCGTCGACGTGTGGGGACCGGACTGCCGGCCGTGCCTGGCGCTCAAGCCCCACGTCGAGAAGCTGGCCGAGGGCCGGGACGACATCAACGTCGTCATGCTCGAGGCGCCCAAGGCCCGCCGGGTGTGCATCCGCCTCAAGGTCCACGGACTGCCGACCTTCCTGCTCCTGCACGACGGCGAAGAAATGGCTCGGTTGTCGGCGTCGACGATCAGTCCACCGCAGCTTCACGACTGGCTCGAGAAGAGCCTCGACGAGATGAAGGAGGAGGTGAGTTAGCACCCCATGTTCGAGAACAAGAAGGTGATCGTGCTCGGCGAACGCGACGGGATCGCGGGTCCCGCGATCGCGGCCTGTGTCAAGAGCGCCGGCGGACACGTCGAGTACACGTCGACGGAGTGCTTCGTCTGAACGGCCTCGGGGGCCATGGACCTAAATAGCCAGGAAGTGATCAAGCGCATTGCCGACGAGCACGGGGCCGAGCATCTGCTCGTCATCCTCGGAGCTCCGGACGACGAGAGCGCAGAGATCGCCGCCGAGACCGTTGTGCTCGGCGATCCGACCTATGCGGGAGCATTGGCCGAGGCCCAGTTGGGTCTCTCCGTGTATCACGTACTCGAGCAGGAGTTCCGCAGCCAGATCGATGACGACGTCTGGGAAGACCAGATCGGCGTCATGGCCGACGTGCTCGACGCCGAGGGGATCTCCGCGGCGGTCAAGGGCATGCGCGAACAGAAGCCGTAGCCCGGCGTGGCTCAGCCTCCGCCGGCGCCTGGCCGGCGACGACGGAGGTGCAACAGGATGGGAGAGCGCAAGACGATCGACGAGCTTCTCGCGCAGGCGCGCGAGAAGCTCGTGCGCGTCGAGCCGCATGAGGCACACGACGCGATCAGCGGCGGCGCCCTCATGATCGACATCCGTTCGGAGACACAGCGTGCCGCCGACGGGATCGTGGCGGACGCGATCTGGTGTGCGCGCAACGTGCTCGAGTGGCGCTGCGATCCCAGCTCTGAGGCGCGTGACGAGCGCGTCGGCGACCTCGAGCGCCACGTCATCGTGATGTGCGACGAGGGCTATCAGTCGAGCCTGGCCGCAGCCACCCTGCAGCAACTCGGGTTCGGCCGCGCGACCGATCTCGTCGGCGGCTTCCAGGCTTGGCGCGCCGCCGGCCTGCCGGTCTCGCCGGCCTGCTGACGGTCCGCCGATCGGCCGACCCGCCTCAGCCGACGAGCGCGACCTGCACGAGCAGCCACGGCGCGACGGCCTCGCCGACCGCGGCGAGGTCGGACTTCAGCCCGTGGTCGCCGCGGACGATCACGACCGAGCGCCGCGCCGTCTGCTCGGGGATCCCGAAGCGATCGCTCGCGCCCTGCACGACTAGCACCGAGACCTCGACGGCATCGATCTCGTCCTGGCGGCTGACCCCCGACGGCGCCACGAGCGGGAAGGCGACACAGAGCACGCCGACTGCGCCGGTGGCTGCCGCCGTGCGGCAGGCGACGCGCGCACCCGAGGAGCGCCCGCCGGTGATCAGCGCAATGCCTGCCAACGGACCCTCTGCGAGCTGCTGCACGATCGAGATCCACGCTGCGTCGAGCACCGCTGCGCGCGGGGGTGAGCGGCGTCCCGCGACGCGATAGGGCTGCTCGACGAGCGCGACGCTGACATCGCACTCCAACGCGGCCTTCGTCACGGTGACGAGGTCCGGCGCGGCGATCCCGCCGCCGGCGCCGTGGCCGAGCACGATCGCCGCGCGCGGGTTGTCGGCAGGATGCAGGTGGACGCGTGCCGAGCCGTGCGGCGTCTGGAGCGTGATCGTCGAAACGGTCAACCCCAGTCGCCGGCGCACTGACCCATGTCGACACCCGACTGCGGACACTCCTCGCAGCGGCTCTCCAGCCAGCGGACGGTCTCGACGGCCTCGTCGGGCGCGATCTCCGGACGGTGCAGCGCGACGTCGAGGAACCGGTCGCTGATCGTCACCGAGGGGCGACCGAGGCGGGTCGAGAGCTCGCCGGGCTCGCGCTCGACGATGAGCTCGGCCTCCAGTTCGGCCAGCTCGGCGCGGCGTGACTCGAACGGCGCCGGGTCGTCGAGACAGACGACGACCGCGGGATGGCGCCCGCGCAGCGGGCGCAGCGCGGGAATGCCGCGCAGGTGCGTGATCTGCGTGATCTGCGTCATGCCCGGCATCTTCCCGGACTGCCGCACGACCACGCGGCGATCTATGTTGCGCGTATGCCGCCCGACCGCCGCGTCCTCTTCTTCGGTGACTCCTTCACCGCCGGCGCCGGCGACCCGACCGGCCTGGGCTGGGTCGGCCGCGCCGTCGCCGCCTCCCACGACGCGGGCCTGCCGATCACCGGCTACAACCTCGGCGTGCGCGGCGACACGTCGACCGCCGTCGCCGTCCGCTTCGAGGCCGAGCTGCGCGCGCGGACGCAGAATCCGGACGCGAGCTACGGCGTGGTCCTGGCCTTCGGCGCGAACGACATGATCATCGCGGCCAACCGCCTGCGGGTTCCGCCCGCGCCGAGCGTCAGGACGCTCAACCGGCTGATCGACCTCAGCCGGCAGGGTGGGCACGGCGTGTTCGTCGTCGGGCCGTCGCCGGTCGGCGAGCGCGACGAGGACGAGCGCATCGCCGAGCTCTCCAACCAGTACGCCCACGTCGCCACCCACCGCGCCATCCCGTTCGTGGAGACCGCCCGTCGCCTCGGCGCGAAGGACGGCGTGTGGCGCCGCGAGGCCGCCGCCAACGACGGCAGCCATCCCGGCGCCGGCGGCTACGCGGCGCTGGCCGAGATCGTGCTCGCGGGCGGCTGGACGGCGTGGGTCGCCGGGCTCGGCGGATCCTGAGCCTGAAGCCCGCTCGTCGTGGCCGTTGGCGCTAGCTCTCCTGGGGCGGTGGCGGAAGGGGGGTTCGGCACCTTTTACGCGCTATGCGCGTACAACGTGACGTAACCCCCTCGGCCTGGACGCAACGCCGTCGCGGCGCCAAGCTGACACTCCTCAGAGATGCCGTTCGACCACGCGAACGCTCCCCCGGCGAGACGCGAAGCGCACACCCAGCGCGAGAGGACCTCGAGACCGGAGGCCGGAGGACCTACGCGGCGGGGCCGGAGCTCGGCCCCGGCGTCTGCCAGAGCACCGGCGGGCCGTGGTACCCGGCGTGGGCGAGCAGGCGCGCGACGCCGCTGCCGTTGTCCTCGGGTCGCTCGCGGCAGCGCAGCTCGAAGCCGCTGCCCCGACCCTCGCCGGCCGCCGCCGGCTCGAGCGTCAGCCAGGCCAGCGCGCCGCCCGCGGCGCTGGCGAACGCGCTGCGGATCGCGTCGCGCTCGCCGTCGTCGAGGTACTGGTTGACGACCGACTGCCAGACGACGGTCAGCATCGCGGGCCGCGGATCGCCGAGCCGCTCGAGCAGCCAGGCCGCCGCGCTGCGGCGCTCCACCGCCACCGGGTGGCGCACGGCGACGGCGGCCGCCCGTCCGACGCGGGCGATGCGCTCGGGCTCGTCGGGCCAGACGTAGGACTGCAGTTCGAGGCGGCCCTGGGGGGTCGTGGCGTCGATCGGCGCGTGGTCGCAACCCGCCCGCTCGGTGACCTGCAGCCGGGCGGCCGTTGCCGCGGGGTCAGCGACGGGGCGCCCGCTCCACGGCTCGGCGAAGGACAGCGGGCTGGCCGGATCGCCGAGCGTGGAGCCGTCGACGGCGTAGGCGAAGCGGTCGACGTTGAGGTTCAGCCCGGCGCTGGCGCCGATCTCGAGCAGGCGGATCGGCAGCCCGTGGCGCTCGGCGAGCCACAGCAGGCCGCCGTATAGCGCCACGCAGCGGCCGGGCTCGTTGGTCTGCACGGTGCGGCGCGCCAGCTCGCGGACGACGTCGGCGTGCTCGGCGATCGTCCGCTGGGCGGCGGCCCAGGCATCGGCCGGCGGCGCGGCGCCGCCCGCGCTCGGAAAGAAGCGCGCGAGCTGAGGTGCCTCGCCGCTCAGGACGAGGTGGTGCAGCGCCGCGAGCAGCCGCAGCTCCGGCACCGAGCCCGGGGTGGCCGGGTCGCCGGCGAAGATCGTCGCGACGACGCCGCCCGCGTCGGCGTCGTCCCCCGCGCCACGCATCAGCTCGACGTACAGCGGCGAGCGCCCGTCGCGCTCGAGCTCGGCGGCCCGAGCGCGAAACAGGTCGCCGATCACGGCAGCGACGACAGCAGCCGATCGATGTCCGAGCCGTCGTTCCAGGCGCCGACGGAGGCGCGCAGCAGCCCGGTGCCGGGCAGGTCGCGGATGATCACGCCGGCCTCGGCGAGCAGCGCCCGCGTCGCGGGCGGGTCAGGGTCCTTCCAGGAGACGAGCGTCGTGCGGCCGCGCTCGGCGACCTCCCGGCCGCCCTCGGCGAGCGCGGCGGCCAGCTGTGCGGCGAGCCCCGCCGCCCGCTCGTACACGGCCTCCCAGCCGGCGCCGCCGAGCACCTCGAGCGCCGCGAGCGCCGCGGCGCACGTCTCGGCGCTCTGCGCCGATGCATCGTGGCGGGCGGCCGTGGTGCGTGGCTCCGCGACCAGTCCGGCGCCCGGGTTCTCGAGGTTCATGTACGTCGGGCCCGGCGCGGGCACGCGGTCGCTCCAGCGGGGGTCGATCCACAGCAGGCCGCTGCCGACCGGGCCGCAGAGCCACTTCTGGCCCGAGCCCGCGTAGAAGGCACAGCCCAGCGTCGCGATGTCGATCGGCACGGCGCCTACGCCCTGCGCGCCGTCGAGCAGCACGGGCACGTCGCCGAGGCCGCCCAGGCCGGACACGACGCGGCCGTTGACCCAGCTCACGTGCGAGCAGGCGACGAGCTTGGTGTCCGGACCGACGGCGCCGGCGATCTCGGCGAACGGCACAGCTCGGACGACGATGCCACGCTGATCGCGCGCGGCCGCGAGCGGACCCTGCAGGCCGGGGTGCTCCTCGTCGGAGGTCAGCACCTCGTCGCCGGGCTGCAGGTCCAGCGCGCCGAGGATGCGGACGATGCCCTCGCTCGTGCACGTCGTCAGCGCGATGTCGTCGCTCGATGCGTGAAGCAGGGCCGCGTAGGCGTCGCGCAGGCGCGTGCGACGGTCGAGCGTGGCCTCGAAGTAGGCCGTGCCGCGGCCCTGCTCGGTTCCCAGCGCGAGCATCTCCCCGACGGCCATGTTGGCGGAGCGGGGCCACGGCCCGCAGGTGCCGGCGTTCAGGTAGGCGTACTTCTGGAAGACGGGAAACTCAGCGCGCAGCGTGGCGGGATTCATGCTCACGAGGCTACAGGCGGGGATTCGTCGCGCCGATATGTCGCGGGCCCGACACCGAGGCGCCGGGCCCGCGAGTCATGTCGGGGTTCAGGCGGTGCGGCTCAGCGGCCGCAGACCGGCCAGTGGCCCGGTCCGCCGGTGCGGTAGAGGATCGCCGCGCGGCGATCCTGCTCGGTCTCGGAGGCCGCGGAGGGATCGCCCTTGCCGCCGACCGACGCCCAGGTCGAGAACGAGAACTGGTACTTGCCGCGGTACGTACCGCCCGGCGAGATCGCCCGCGGGTCGCCGCGCGACTCGCACCGCGCGATCGACGCGAGCACGCGCGGGATCGGCACGTTCGGCGCGCCGCCGTGGCGGCGCTCACGCAGGTCCGAGCGGGCCTTCCGCAGGTCGCGGGCGACGCGGCGGTTGGCCAAGCGCATCCGCGGCAGCGAGAAGCTGTGCAGGGCGGCGCGCTTGCGCCCGCGCTCGGTACGCGAGAGCCTGTCTCCACGCAGCACGGCGGCCTTGCGCGCCATGTACATGTGGCGATCGATCTGCTGGCGCTTGGCGGCAGTGGCGAGGTCGCCGGGGGGGCGGACGGGCGGCGTGGCCGCCCGCGTTGCCGGGGGGGTCGGGGACTGAGCAGTTGCGGTGGCAGTGGACGCCGCGACAGCGCACGAAGCGCAGACGGCGCCCAGGGTTCTGAGACGCATTCGGTTGTTCGTCCTTCCGGGTCACACCGATGGCTCCACGCGGGAATGCGCGGCGCAGGTGACCGTCGTTTACGGCGGGCAGAGGTGCTTGACACACCGTCAGATGACCCACTTGAGGGGAGAAGCCTAGCAGTCGAACCGAACGGGCGTTCGGTTCGGCCGCGAACCGACGAAACCGGGGTGTCGGGGCCGCCGCTGCGGAGGCCCGACCCAGGTCACGGCTTGAGCACGAGCTTCACGCCCAGCCGCAAAGACCGCTGGCAAACGGGTGTCGCGGCCGTCCTGTGACAATGGCGTGCGTGAACGTCACCCTTCCCGATGGCACCGAGCTCGCGCTGGCCGACGGCGCGACCGGCGCCGACGCCGCCGCCGCGATCGGCCCAGGCCTCGCCCGCGCCGCCCTCGCCGTGCGCCAGAACGGCGAGCTGCGCGACCTCGCGCGCCCGCTCATTCCCGACACGCCGCTGGAGATCATCACCGCCAAGACCGCGGGCGCGCTGGACGTCATCCGCCACGACGCCGCCCACGTCCTCGCCGCCGCCGTCATGGAGCTCTATCCCGGCGTGAAGATCTCGATCGGACCGCCGATCGAGAACGGCTTCTACTACGACTTCGAGTTCCCGGACGGCGTCACGGTCTCCGACGCGGACTTCGACCGCATCGAGCAGAAGATGCGCCAGCACATCAACGCCGACGAGCAGTTCGAGCGCGAGGACGTCAGCGTGCAGGCGGCACTCGAGCGCTTCCGTGCCGAGCAGCAGGACTACAAGGTCGAGCTGATCGAGGACCTCGTCGAGCATGCCGACCCGGACGAGCCGCTGACGACGGTCAGCCTCTACACCAACGGCCCGTTCACCGACCTCTGCCGCGGCCCGCACGGCCCCGGCACGAAGCGCATCAAGGCCGTCAAGCTGCAGTCCGTCGCGGGCGCGTACTGGCGCGGCGACTCGGAGCGCCAGCAGCTCACGCGCATCTACGGCACCGCGTTCTTCTCCAAGGAGGAGCTCGCCGAGCACCTCGAGCGCCTCGAGCAGGCCCGCGCGCGCGACCACCGCAAGCTCGGCAGGGAGCTCGGGCTGTTCATGTTCAGCGAGCTGTCGCCGGGCTCACCGTTCTGGCAGCCGGCCGGGATGGCGATCTGGAACGAGCTGTCCAAGCTCTGGCGCGAGGAGAACCGCCGGCGCGGCTACCGCGAGGTCAAGACGCCGATCCTCTACGACGTCGATCTGTTCAAGCAGTCCGGCCACTGGGACACGTACCGCGAGCACATGTACTTCACGGACGTCGAGGACCGGCCGATGGGCCTCAAGCCGATGAACTGCCCGGCCCACATCCAGATCTACAAGGACGACCGGCGCTCCTACCGCGACCTCCCGGTGCGCTACTCCGAGCAGGGTCTCGTCCACCGTCACGAGCCCAGCGGCACGCTGCACGGGCTCATGCGCGTGCGCCACATCACGCAGGACGACGCCCACATCTTCTGCAGCGAGGAGCAGATCCGCGAAGAGGTCATCGGCTGCCTGGACTTCGGCTTCTTCCTGTATGACCTGTTCGGCTTCGAGCCGAGCCTGGAGCTCTCCACCCGGCCCGCGAAGCGGATCGGCTCCGACGAGATGTGGGACCGCGCCGAGGCGGCGCTGCAGGACGCGCTGGCCGCGCGCGGCCTGGCGTACGAGATCAACGCCGGCGACGGCGCGTTCTACGGCCCGAAGATCGACCTGCACATGACCGACTCGCTGGGTCGCTCCTGGCAGCTCGGGACGGTCCAGCTGGACTACTCGATGCCCGAGCGCTTCGAGCTGAGCTACACGGGCGCCGACGACGCCGACCATCGTCCGGTGATGATCCACCGCGCGCTGCTGGGCTCCTTCGAGCGCTTCATCGGGATCCTCATCGAGCACTACGCCGGCGAGTTCCCGCTCTGGCTGGCGCCGCTGCAGGCGATCGTGCTGCCGATCGCTGACCGTCATGCCGAGGCCGCGTCCGGCGTGCTGGCCGCGTTGCAGGAGGGCGGGCTGCGCGCCGAGCTCGACGATCGCACGGAGTCGGTCGGACGCAAGATCCGCGACGCCGAGCTGCGCAAGGTTCCCTACATGCTCGTCGTCGGCGACCGCGAGGCGGAGGCGGGCACCGTCTCGCTGCGCGAGCATCGCGTCGGCGACAGCGGCTCCCTGCCGGTCGCCGAGGCGGTCGCACAGCTCGCCGGTAAGGTCGCCGGCCGGGAGGGCTGAGGCGCGGTTGCGCCGAAGATCCTTGTCCGTCGGCCGATCCGGGCTATACTCGACGGCGTTGACTACGACTCAAAACTCACTGCTGCGCTCGCTGACGGCTTGACGCGCGGCCCCCTTTCATAGTGCCGGTCCCTCGCAGATTCGACCGGCGCCCGCCCGAGCGGGACTCGACACGGATCAACGATCGCATTCGCGTGCCCGAGGTACGCCTGATCGACGAGACCGGAAACCAGATCGGCGTCATGCGGACGACCGATGCGCTGCGCTATGCGCAGGATCGCGATCTGGACCTCGTGGAGGTCGCGCCCGAGGCGCGACCACCCGTCTGCCGCGTGCTGGACTACTCCAAGTACAAGTACGAGCAGGCCCAGAAGGTCAAGCAGGCGCGCAAGCACCAACAGCAGATCACGATCCGCGAGATCAAGTTCCGGCCGAAGATCGCGGAGAACGACTACAAGACCAAGAAGGGCCATGTTAAGCGCTTCCTGCGCCACAAGGACAAGGTCAAGGTCACGATCATGTTCCGCGGCCGCGAGGTGACGCACCCCGAGCGCGGCGTGATGATCCTCGACCGGCTGGCCGAGGAGCTCTCCGACGTCGGCGTCGTCGAGCAGCGTCCGATCCAGGACGGGCGCAACATGACGATGATGCTCGGCCCCTCCAAGGCCGTCCTCAGCGGCGAGCTGGCGGCGCACGAGCAAGGGCACGACCACGCGCCTTCGCCACACGCCCCGCCCGCCGCGCCGGACGAGATCGCCGGTGAGGCCGTCACGCCGGCCGCGGAGCCCGCGCCGAACGCCGCGAAGTCCGCGTCCAAGGCTGCGGAGCCCGCTCCGCAGGCGGCACCCGCACCCGCGGCTGCCCCGGCCGCCGCGCCCGCGCGGGCCAAGCGCAAGCCCGCCGCCGCCAAGGCGGCACCGGCCGCGGTCAAGACCGCGCCCGCGGCAGTCGAGGACGCGCCGTCGGAGAACGGCGCCACGGCAGACGGCGAGACCGCCAAGCCGTAGTCGCCGTTCCGGGTCGCCTATACTGGCCCGCTCGCATGCCGAAGATGAAGACTCACTCTGGCGCCAAGAAGCGCTTCACGAAGACTGCCACCGGCAAGGTTCGCGGTCGCCATGCCTTCACGAGCCACATCCTCGAGAAGAAGTCCGCCAACCACAAGCGCCACCTCGGCAAGCCGGTCATCCTGCAGCCCGAGGACGCCAAGCGTGTCAACAAGCTGCTGCGGACGGGTGGCAAGTAGATGACCCGCGTCAAGCGCTCGGTTCACGCCAAGAAGAAGCGTCGCTCCACGCTCGAGCGCACGAAGGGCTTCCGCGGCGAGGCGAACTCGAACTACAAGCGCGCCAAGGAAGCCCTGATGAAGGCGGAGGCGTACCAGTACCGCGACCGCCGCAATCGCAAGCGTGACTTCCGCCGCCTCTGGGTGACCCGCATCAACGCGGCCGCTCGCCAGGAGGGCATGACGTACTCGACCTTCATCCACGGCCTCCAGGTCGCCGGCATCGAGCTCGACCGCAAGGTTCTGGCTGACATCGCCGTGCGCGATCCCGAGACCTTCCGCCGATTCGTCGACGCCGCCCGCGAGGCGTCGGCTGCCTGACAAGCAGAAGCCGACACACCGAACCTCCCGGGCGCCGCTCCTCTGACAGGACGGCGCCTTTTTTTTGCTCATGCCCATCACCAGCTCCCACAACGACAAGCTCAAGGAGATCCGCCGGCTGGCCCGGCGTCGCTCCCGCGAGGATGCCGCGCGCTTCGTCGCCGAGGGCGAGGACCTCGTCGCGGCCGCGGCGGCGGCGGGCTGGGATCCGGTCGTGCTGCTGACTGCGGCCGGCAGCGGCCTGGTCGGCGACGAGGTCGAGCCGGCGCTGCTGGAGGCGGCCTCCGGGCTGGGCTCGGGAAGCCGCCAGATCGGCGTCTACGAGCAGCGCTGGTCGGCGCCGAGCGGACCGTTGTGCGTCGCGCTGTGGGGCGTGGGGGATCCCGGCAACGTCGGGACGATCGTGCGCTGCGCCCGTGCGTTCGGCGCGGCGTCGGTGGTGCTCGGGCCGGACTGCGCCGATCCGTTCGGGCCCAAGGCCGTGCGCGCCTCGATGGGCGCGCTCTTCGAGATCCCCGTGGCGCGGGTGGCGTCGGTCGACGAGCTGCCGGGCGAGCGGATCGCGCTCGCCGGCCACACGGGCCCGGCGCTCGCCGGTCCGGTCGCGGGCGAGGTCAGCCTGCTCGTGGGCGCCGAGCGGACCGGGCTGCCTGCGGACGTCACGGCAGCATGCGACCGCGTGGCGCACATCCCGATCGCCAGCGAGTCGCTGAACGCGGCGATGGCCGCGTCGATCGCGCTCTACGAGCTCACGCGCGGGAGCGTCGGATGATCGAGCGCATCGCCGAGCTGCGCGGCGAGGCCGAGGCGGCGATCGCCGGCGCGCCCACGAGCGCCGAGCTCGAGCAACTGCGCGTGCGCTACCTCGGGCGCAAGGCCGAGCTGCCCAACGTCCTGCGCGGTATCGCGACGCTGGCGCCCGATCAGCGCGGGCCGACCGGCAAGGCTGCCAACCAGGCGCGCCAGGCGCTGGAGGCGCTGATCGGCGAGCGCACCGAGCAGCTCGCCGGCGGGGAGCTGGAGGAGCGGCTGCGCTCGGACGTCGTCGACGTCACGCTGCCCGGCAGCCCGCCGCAGCCCGTCGGCCACTCGCATCTGCTGACCGCCACGCGGCGCGAGATCGAGGACGTCTTCCTCGGCCTCGGCTTCCGCATCGCCGAAGGACCCGAGGTCGAGACCGTCTACTACAACTTCGACGCCCTCAACCACGCGCCGACGCATCCCGCGCGCGACCGGATGGACACCTTCTACGTGGACGCCAAGCCCGATCTGGTGCTGCGCACGCACACCTCGCCGATGCAGGTGCGGATGATGGAGGCCCACCCGCCGCCGCTGTACGTGATCGTCCCCGGGCGCGTGTACCGCCGTGACTCCGACGCCACGCACACGCCGCAGTTTCACCAGATCGAGGGGCTCGCGGTCGACGTCGACATCACGCTCGCCGACCTCAAGGGCACGCTGCTGGCCTTCGCCCGGGCGATCTTCGGACCCGACCGCGAGGTGCGCCTGCGCCCGCACTTCTTCCCGTTCACCGAGCCGTCCGTCGAGGTCGACGTGTCCTGCTTCATGGAGCATTCGTCCCGAGCACCCCAGCGCTGCCGGGTATGCAAGGACACCGGCTGGGTCGAGATCCTCGGCTCGGGAATGGTCGATCCCAACGTCTTCGCTCACGTGGCCGAGTTCGGCTACGACCCCGAGCGCGTCCAGGGCTTCGCCTTCGGCATGGGCATCGAGCGGATCGCGATGCTCAAGCACGGCGTGCCGGATCTGCGGTTGCTCTACGACAACGACGTCCGCTTCCTGGAGCAGTTCGGCTGATGCGCGTCCCCGTCGAATGGCTCGAGCAGTACTGCGCGCCTGACCTGCCCGTCGACGAGCTAGCGACGCGCCTGGCGATGAGCGGGACGGAGGTCGACCGCGTCGAGCACCATGGCGTTCACGCGCTGGAGCACTTCATCGTGGGCCGCGTCCTGTCGGCGGAGCAGCACCCCGACGCCGACCGGCTGAAGGTCTGCGTGGTCGACATCGGCGGGGGCGAGGAGTCGCAGATCGTCTGCGGCGCGCCGAACGTGGCGGCGGGGCAGACGGTCGCCGTCGCGCGGCCGGGCGCGGTCATGCCCGACGGCACGAAGCTCAGGAAGGCCAAGCTGCGCGGCCAGGAGTCCAACGGGATGATCCTGGCCGAGGACGAGCTCGGGATCGGGATCGACCACGCCGGCACGATGGTCCTCGCCGACGACCTCACGCCGGGCGTCCCGCTGGAGGGTGTGCTGCCGCTGGCCACCGACGTGCTCGAGCTCGAGATCACGCCCAACCGGCCGGACTGCCTCGCGGTGTACGGCGTGGCCCGCGAGGCGCACGCCGCGACCGGCGCGGAGCTGGCGGCGCCGCCGTGGGCGGACGACCCGGCGCTTCGCGAGTACGAATCCACGGGTGCCGGAGGGCTCGGGGTGGAGATCGTCGTCGAGGCGCCCGACCTCTGCCCGCGCTTCACCGCGCGCGCCTTCGAGGACGTGACGATCGGCCCGTCGCCGCCGTGGCTGAAGGCGCGCCTGATGGCCTGCGGCCAGCGTCCGATCAACAACGTCGTCGACATCACGAACTACGTGATGCTGCTGACCGGCCAGCCGCTGCACGCCTTCGACCTCGACCGCATCGAGGGCCGCCGGCTCGTCGTGCGCCGCGCGATGGAGGGCGAGCAGGTCGTCACGCTCGACGACCAGACGCGCACCGTCGACGCCGAGGTCTGCCTCATCGCCGACGCCGCAGGGCCGACGTCGATCGCCGGCGTGATGGGCGGCAACCGCTCCGAGGTGCAGGACGACACGACGCGCGTCCTCATGGAGGCGGCCAACTGGAACGCGGCGAACATCCACGCGACGTCGCTGAAGCTCGGGCTGCGCAGCGAGGCCAGCGCGCGCTTCGAGAAGGGCCTCGCGCCCGAGCAGACGCTCGACGGCCAGGCGGTCGCGACGAAGCTCATGCTCGAGCTGACCGGCGCGCGGCTCGTGCCGGGCACAGCCGATGTCGGTGGACTCGCACATGCGCAGCGTCACGAGCTCGTGCTTCGCCTGCGCGACGAGAAGGTCGTCTCGCTGCTCGGCGTCGCCATCACCCGCTCGCAGAGCGCGATGCAGCTCGAGCGCCTCGGCTTCGCGACCGCCGAGCGGACCGATGGCCTCGACGTCACGGTGCCGTACCTCCGTCGCAACGACGTAACGCGTGAGGCCGACCTGATCGAGGAGGTCGCGCGGCTGCACGGCGTCAACGACCAGCTGCCCGCGACGCTGCCGCGCCGGCGCGACGCGGTCGGCCTGCTGACCGTGGCCCAGCGCCTGCGCCGCCGTAGCGAGGACGTGCTCGTCGGCCGCGGCCTGCTCGAGATCGTCGGCTGGAGCTTCGAGTCGATCGACCGCGACGACCAGCTGCGCCTGCCCGAAGACGACCCGCGCCGCGCCCACGTCGTCATCGAGAACCCGATGAGCGAGGACGAGTCGGTCATGCGCACGACGCTGCTCGGCTCGCTGCTGCACGTCGCGCGCCACAACGCCGCCCGCGGCCAGGGCGTGCCGGCGATCTTCGAGTCCGGCCGCGTCTACCGCGCGACCGGCGAGACGCTGCCCCACGAGCACCACGCGCTCGGCGCGCTCGTGCCCGGCGACGTCTTCGCGGCCAAGGCCCACCTCGAGTCGCTGTTCGCGGCGCTGCGGGTGCCGGCGGCGTTCGCATCCGACCCGCAACCCTTCCTGCACCCCGGCCGCAGTGCCGCCGTCCTGGCGGGCGGCATTCCCGTCGGCTGGGTCGGCGACCTGCATCCGCTCGTCGCCGGCGAGTGGGATCTCGCCGACGTCGCCGCCTTCGAGATCGACCTCGATGCCGTCATAGCGCAGGCCGCGCCCGTCGCGCAGTACGAGGACCTCACGTCGTTTCCCGAGCTGCGCGAGGACATCGCGGTTGTCGTCGGCGCGGACGTTCCCGCGGCGACCGTGCTGCAGACGGTGCGCGACGCCGGCGGCAAGCTGCTCGCGCGCGCCGAGGTCTTCGACGTCTACCGCGGCGAGCAGATCCCGGAGGGGCGCACGTCGCTGGCGATCGCGCTCACCTTCCGGGCCCGCGACCGTACGCTGACCGACGCCGACGTCGCGCCCGTGCGCGAGAGGATCGTCGCGCGCGTGGCCTCGGAGCTGGGCGGTGAGCTTCGTGCCTGACGCGCATCCGACCGTGCTCATCGCCGGCGCGTCGGGCTACACCGGCGCGCTCGCCGCGCGGCTCGTCGACCGCCACCCGCGCTTCGAGCTGGCCGCGATCACGAGCCGCAGCGACGTCGGCAGGCCGTTGAGCGCGCTCTACCCGCAACACCGCGTCGACGCCGTGCTGGAGGAGCTCGACATCGAGCGCCACGCAGACGTCGACGCGGCGATCGTCGCATATCCGCACGGTGCCTCGGCGCCGGTCGTCGCCGCGCTGCGCGAGCGCGGCGTGCGGGTCGTCGACCTCTCCGCCGACTTTCGCCTCAATGACCGCGAGACGTACGCGCACTGGTACGGCGAGCACGGCGCGCCGGAGCTCTTCGGCTGCGGGGTCTACGGCCTCTCGGAGCTCTACGCCGATCGCCTGCGCGACGCCGACCTCGTCGCCAACCCGGGCTGCTTTCCGATCGCCACGCTGCTGGCGCTCGCGCCGCTGGCCCGCGCCGGCGCGATCGCCGACGTCGTCGTCGACGTGAAGTCCGGCGTCTCGGGCGCCGGCCGCGCCGCCACCCAGCGCACGCACTTCGTCGCCGTCGACGAGAACGTCGTCGCCTACGGCGTGGCCGGCCACCGTCACGCGCCCGAGGTCGACCAGGAGCTCGCGCTGCTCGGCGCGCCCGTGACCGCGACCGTCCAGCCGCACCTGCTGCCGATAGACCAGGGCGAGCTCGTCTCCTGCTACGTCACGACGACGCGCCCGTTCGACCAGGACGAGCTCGACGCCGCCTACCAGGCCTGGGCCGGCGCGCACCCGTTCGTCGAGCTGTCGGCGACGCCGCCGGGCGTGCGCGACGTGCGCGACACGAACATCTGCCGTCTGCACGTCCGTTGCGATCCGCGCACCGGCAAGGTGCTCGTCTTCTCGGCGATCGACAACCTCTGGAAGGGCTCCTCGTCGCAGGCGATCCAGAACCTCAACCTCATGCACGGCTTCGACGAGACGCTGGGGATCGAGCCGTGAGCGGCGCGCTCGCCCCGGAGTTCTTCGCGTCACGCTGGGTGCGGCGTCCTGTCCACGTGACGCAGGACGAGGGCGCGCTGCCGGGCGGCTTCCGTGCCGCGAACGCCTCTGCCGACATCAAGCCGGGCAACGCCGTCGACCTGGGCCTGCTCGTCTGCGACACGCCGGAGGCGGTCAGCGCCGCGCGCTTCACCCGCTCGGGTGTCCTCGCCCCGCCGGTGCTCGTCACCCGCGACGAGACGCAGATCAACGGGCTGCGGGCCGTCGTCGCGAACTCCGGCAACGCCAACGCCGCCACCGGTGCCGCCGGGATGGAGGTGGCGCGCCTCATGCAACGCGCGACGGCGCAGACGCTCGGCCTCGAGCCCGCGACCGTCGGCGTCGCCTCGACCGGCGTCATCGGCGTGCCGCTGCCGACCGCCGGGCTGGCGGGCGGGATCGCCGCCGCGGCCGCTGCGCTGCACGGCGACGGCGCCGACGCGTTCAGCGACGCGATCATGACCACCGACGCCTTCCACAAGCGCGCGACGCTGGCCGTCAAGCTGCCCTCGGGAACCGTTCGCCTGAGCGCGCAGGCCAAGGGCGCGGGCATGATCGAGCCGGCCTTCGCCACGATGCTGTGCTTCGTGCAGACCGACGCGGCGCTCGCCCCGCAGACCGCCGAGCTGCTGCTGAGCGTGTGCGTGAAGCGCTCCTTCGACCGCATCTCCGTCGACGGGCAGCTCTCCACGAACGACACCGTGATCCTCATGTGCTCCGGCGCCAGCGGCGTGGTCGTCGCGCCCGAGAGCGAGGACGAGCTGCGCTTCGGCGAGGCGCTCGACGCGCTGCTGCGGATGCTCGCGATCATGATCGTGCGCGACGGCGAGGGGGCCAGGCGGATCGGCCGCGTCGTGGTGCGCGGCTCAGGGCAGCAGGTCGTCGAGCGCTGTGCGCGGGCGGTCGCCAACTCGCCGCTGGTCAAGACCGCGCTGCACGGAGCCGACCCCAACTGGGGCCGGATCGCGCAGACCGTGGGCCAGGCACTGCCGGGCACGGCCCCGTTGGCGCTCGACATCGCGATCGAGGGCATCGCCGTCTGCGCGGGCGGCGTGGCCGTCGCGCACGACGAGGCCGCGCTGCAGGCCGCCGCCAGTGGGTTGGAGATCGAGTACGAGGTCGGGCTGCCGGGATTCGATCCCGCCCACCCAGCTGAGACCGAGGTGCTGTTCTCCGACCTCAGCCACCGATACGTGACCATCAACGCGGAGTACACGACATGAGGGACATCGGAACCCTTCTCGAGGCGCTTCCCTACATCCGGGAGTTCCACGGCCGCACCGTCGTCATCAAGTACGGCGGCGCGGCGATGAGCGACCCGGAGCTGCGCGAGCAGTTCGCCCGCGACGTGGTGCTCCTGAAGTACGTCGGGATGAACCCGATCGTCGTGCACGGCGGCGGGCCCGACATCACGTCGTACATGGAACGCCTGCAGATGCCCGTCGAGTTCGTCTCGGGGCTGCGCGTCAGCGACGAGGCGACCGTCGAGATCGCCAAGATGGTGCTCGTCGGCAAAGTAAACAAGGACATCGTGCTGCGGCTGGGGCGCCACGGCCAGCCGGCGGTCGGCCTGTGCGGCGACGACGGGCGGCTGCTGCGCGTCGAGCGCCAGGCGGCGCCGTCGGGCGAGGACATCGGCTTCGTCGGACGGATCACGCGCGTCAACGCCGACGTCATCGACCACATCGCGCAGGACTACATCCCTGTCATCGCCTCGGTCGGCGCCGACGCGGCGGGGGAGTCCTACAACATCAACGCCGACGAGGCGGCGGGCGCGATCGCGCGCGAGCTCGGCGCCTACAAGATCGTCTTCCTGACCGATGTCGCGGGGTGGCTGCGCGACCCGGCCGACCCGGACTCGCGGATCACGCAGGCCGGCGCGGACGAGGTCGAGAACGCGCTGGTCGACGTCGGCGGCGGCATGCGCCCGAAGCTGCAGGCCTGCATCGACGCGATCCACGGCGGCGTGAGCGCCGCGCACATCATCGACGGGCGCGTCGCGCACTCGTTGCTGCTCGAGCTGTTCACCGACGCGGGCAGCGGCACGAAGATCCATCCGGCGACATGAGCCTGGAGGAGCTGCAGGAGCTCGAGCGCCAGCACGTCGTCGCCGCCTACGCGCGCCAGCCGGTCGAGTTCGTGCGCGGCGAGGGCGCGCGGCTGTGGGACGGCGACGGCAACGAGTACCTCGATTTCCAGAGCGGTCTCGCCGTCACCTCGCTGGGCCATTCCAATCCCGCCGTCGTCGCCGCGATCGCCGAGCAGGCCGCCCGTCTCGTGCACGTCGGCAACCTCTTCTACTCCGCGCCGGGCATGCAGCTCGCCAAGCGCCTGTCGCAGTCCTCGCTCGGCGGCAAGGTGCACTTCGCCAACTCCGGCACGGAGGCCAACGAGGCCGCGCTCAAGCTCGCGCGCAAGGCCAAGCCGCAGGGCACGATCGTCTCGCTGCACGGCGGGTTTCACGGGCGCACGTACGGCTCGCTGTCGGCGACGCCACAGGAGTCAAAGCAGGCCCCGTTCGCGCCGCTCGTCCCGGGCTTCGTCGCCGTCGCGCCGACCCCGCAGGCCGTGGCCGGTGCGGTCGACGAGCGCACGGCGGCGGTCATCCTCGAGCCGGTGCAGGGCGAGAGCGGCGTCTGGGTGCTCGACGAAGAGCTGCTGCGGACGGCGCGCGCGGCCTGCGACGCGCACGGCGCGGCGCTGATCTTCGACGAGGTCCAGTGCGGCCTCGGGCGCACGGGCACGCTGTGGGCCTACGAGGACTCCGGCGTCGTCCCTGACCTGATGACGTCGGCCAAGGCGCTCGGCGGCGGGCTGCCGATCGGCGCGCTGATCTGCTCGCCGCGCTACGCCGACGTCTTCGCGGTCGGCGACCACGGCTCGACGTTCGCCGGCGGTCCCGTCACCTGCGCCGCCGCGCTGGCCGTGCTCGACGTCGTCGAGGACCCGGAGCTGCTCGCGCGCGTGCGCGCGCTCGGCGCCCGCCTCGCGGAGGGCTTGGCGGCCCTGCCCGGCGTCGTCGCCGTGCGCGGCCGCGGCCTCATGCTGGCGTGCGACTTCGCCGACGGCGGCGCGCCCGCGCTCGTGCGCCGCGCGCTGCTCGAGCAGCGCCTCGTGGTCAACGCCACCGGCCCGGCCACGCTGCGGCTGCTGCCCCCGCTGACGATCGGCAACGAGCACGTCGACGACGTACTGCAACGACTGCGGGACCTCCTGTAGGCGCAACGACCGCCATCGTCGGACTCGCCCCACCCGGTCCTGCGGATCTTGGGGGCGCAGCTGTAGTCGCAGCCCGACCGCGAACTCGTAGGCTTGCCGGCCTATGGCCGAGACCACGAACCAGACACCGCACACCCGTACCGCCTCATATCTCGCCGACCCGAGCGAGGTCGGGCGCGTCCTGCTGCTCTACTCGGGCGGCCTGGACACGAGCGTGATGCTCAAATGGATCGCTGACGAGTACGCCGCCGAGGTCGTCACGCTGACCGTCAACCTCGGCCAGCCCGGCGAGGACTACGAGGTCATCGAGGGCAAGGCACGTCGCATCGGCGCGGTCGACTGCTACACCGTCGACGCGCGTGAGGAGTTCGCCCGCGACTTCGTGCTGCCCGCGATCAGGGCCAACGCGCTCTACGGCGGCGGCTACCCGCTGTTCACCGCGCTTGGGCGCCCGCTGATCGCCAAGCTCGCCGTCGAGTACGCGCGCAGGACCGGCTGCGACACGATCGCCCACGGCTGCACCGGCAAGGGCAACGACCAGGTCCGCATCGAGGCGACGATCGCCACGCTCGCCCCCGAGCTGAAGGTCATCGCGCCCGTGCGCGGGTGGCAGATGGGCCGCGACGAGGAGATCGAGTACGCCCGCAAGCACGGGATCCCCGTCAAGGGCGGCACCGAGATCACGCCGTACTCGATCGACGACAACCTCTGGGGCCGCTCGTCGGAGGGTCGCTGGATCGAGGACCTCTCGCACGCGCCCGACGACGACGTCTTCCAGCTCGTCACCCCGCCCGAGCAGGCACCCGACGAGCCGCAGACCGTGGACATCACCTTCGAGCGGGGCGTGCCGGTCGCCGTCGACGGCGAGCGGATGGAGCTCGTGGCGCTGCTCGAGCGCGTCGCCGAGCTCGGCTGTCGCCACGGCGTCGGCATCGTCGACCACATCGAGGATCGCATCGTCGGCCTGAAGGTGCGCGACATCTACGAGGTGCCGGCGGCGGCGATCATCCTGCTCGCCCACGCCGAGCTCGACAAGCTGGTGGGCACGATCCACCAGAACCAGTTCAAGCCGTCGCTCGAGCGTCAATGGGCGTATCTCGTCTACGCCGGTCTGTGGTGGGAGCCGCTGCGCGGCGACATCGACGCGTTCATGGAGAAGGTCAACGAGCAGGTCACGGGCACGATCGGCGTCAAGCTCTACAAGGGCTCGGCGCGCGTCGTCACCCGCGAGTCGCCCAACGCCGTCTACGACCAGGCGCTCGCGTCGTTCGGCGAGTCCGGCGGGCTGTTCTCACAGCAGGCCTCGCCGGGCTTCATCGAGCTGTGGTCGCTGCAGTCGCGGATGGCCTACCGGCTGCGCGAGGACCTCAACCCGACCGGCGCCGGTCCGGCCGAGGACGCAGGCGAGGAGAAATCCGACGGGTAGTCTGCGCATCCGCGGGTAGCCTGTCTCCCATGGGATACAAGATGCTCGGATTCGTCGTTTGGCAGGGCGCGCGCTGGTACGCGCGCCGTCGCGTGAACCAGATGCTCCCGTCGCGCCGCGTGGCGACGGCGGCCCTCGTCGTCAGCGCGGTCGCCACCGTGGCGGTCGTCGCGGCGACGAAGCGCGATTCGTCGGACTAGTGGGGCTCGCCACGCCGACCTGAGGGCGTGCGGCCCCGCCCCAGCAGCGCGGGCGGCGGCGGTCACGCGTGCGCCGCACGCCATCTGTGCAAAGTGCGGGATCGCCCCCGCGCGATCGCGGGCTTCCGCCGCTGCGCCACCTATTCTCGACGGCCGTGACGCCACCCGCCTGCGCCCATCTGCACGTCCACTCCGAGTACTCGCTGCTCGACGGCGCATGCAAGATCGAGGCCCTCGCCAAGCGGGCGGCCGACTTCGGCCAGCCCGCCCTCGGGCTGACCGACCACGGCGTCATGAACGGCGCCATCGAGCACTTCCAGGCCGCCCGCAGGCACGGCATCAAGCCGATCCTCGGCTGTGAGATCTATCTCGTCGACGACCGGTCCGCGCGCGGGCGTCACGAGCACAACCACCTGACGCTGCTCGCCGCCACCGACGAGGGCTATCGCAACCTCGTCAAACTCTCGAGCGCCGGCTTCCTCGACGGGCTGAACCGCGGCAAGCCGACGATCGACCTCGACCTCATCTCGCGCCACGCCGAGGGAATCATCGCGCTGACCGGCTGCCTGGCCTCGCGCTTCTGCCAGCGCCTGATCTCCGGCCAGGAGGGTGAGGCGCGCGCCCACGCCGACGACCTGCTGCAGGTCTTCGGGCCCGAGGACGTCTACTTCGAGGTCCAGCGCAACGGCCTCGCCGAGCAGGACGAGGCCAACGAGGGGATCGTGAAGATCGCCCGCGAGCTCGGCCGGCCGCTGGTGGGAACCGCCGACGTGCACTACCTGCGCAAGGAGGACTACCACCATCACACCGCGCTGCTCTGCGTGCAGACGAAGTCCACGCTGCGCCAGCCGAAGCTGACGTTCGACACCAACGAGTTCTTCCTGAAGTCCAACGAGGAGATGGCCGGCTCCTTCTCGCTGTGGCCCGAGGCGATCGCCTCGACGCTGGAGATCGCCGAGCGCTGCAACGTCGAGATCGAACTCGACAAGCAGCTGATCCCGGCCTATCCGACGCCGGACGGCGAGGACGAGCACGACTACCTGCGCGCACGCGTCGAGGAGGGCCTGCGCGTTCGCTACGGCAACCCGCCGCCGGCCGAGGCGCGCGAGCGGATGGAGATGGAGCTCGAGGTCATCCACCGGATGGGCTTCGACGCGTACTTCCTGATCGTCTGGGACTTCATCGCCTACGCGAAGGGCAACGGCATCGCCGTCGGCCCGGGCCGTGGCTCGGCGGCGGGCTCGATCGTCGCCTACTGCCTGCAGATCACCGACGTCGACCCGCTGCGCTACGGCCTGCTCTTCGAGCGCTTCCTCAACCCCGAGCGGGTTTCGATGCCGGACATCGACATCGACTTCTCCGTGCGCGGGCGTGCGCAGGTCATGCGCTACGTCGTCGGCAAGTACGGCCGCGAGTCGGTCGCGCAGATCGTCACCTTCGGCAAGATGTTCCCGCGCGCGGCGACGCGCGACGCGGCGCGGGTGCTCGAGCACGACTACGGGGTCGGCGACAAGCTGGCCAAGCTCATCCCGGACCCGATCATGGGACGCTCGCCCTCGTTCGAGGACTGCCTGCGCCCGGGCGAGCAGCTGCGCGCCGCCTACGACTCCGACCCGATCGCCAAGCAGATCATCGACGTCGCGATGGGCCTCGAGGGGATCGTGCGCAACTCGTCGATCCATGCCGCGGCGGTGGTCATCGCCGAGGGGCCGTTGACCGACATCGTGCCGCTGCAGCTCGCCGACTCAAACCAGGTCGACGCCGAGGGCAACAAGATCTTCAACATCGTCACGCAGTTCTCGATGAAGCCCGTCGAGCAGCTCGGCCTGCTGAAGATGGACTTCCTGGGCCTGCGCAACCTCGATGTCATCGAGGACGCGCTGGACATCATCGAGCGCTCGACCCGGTTGCGGCCGGACATGGCCAACCTGCCGCTCGACGACCAGCCGACCTACGACATGCTCGCCGCCGGCGACTCGATCGGCGTCTTCCAGTTCGAGTCCGAGGGCATGCAGAAGGCGCTGCGCAACGTGCGCCCGACGGAGTTCGACGACCTCGTCGCGCTCGTCGCGCTGTACCGGCCGGGCGCGATGGACCAGATCCCCGCCTACGCGCGCGGCAAGCGCAACCCCGAGACGATCGAGTTCCCCGACGAGCGCCTGCGCCCGATCACCGAGAACACGAAGGGCGTGATCCTCTACCAGGAGCAGGCGATGCAGATCGCCAAGGCGCTCGCCGGCTTCAGCGGCGCGAAGGCCGACGACCTGCGCAAGGCGATCGGCAAGAAGAACCGCGCCGCGATGGCCAAGCTGCAGCCGGAGTTCATCAGCGGCTGCCGCGCCTCGGGCACGAGCGAGCGCGTAATCGAGCAGCTGTGGATGACGAACGAGAAGAGCGCTGATTATAGTTTTAACAAGTGCTTGTCGGCTGAAACGCGCGTGATCTTGCCCGACGGCACGCGTATGCGCCTGTCCACCGCGGCGCGCCGGGAGGTGCCGGAGATCATGGCGATGTGGGCCGACGGCCAGATCCGCCCGCACAAGGTGCAGCGCATCGTCAAGACAGGCCGCAAGCTCGTCTATCAGGTGCGCTGCGAGAGCGGTCGCCAGGTGCGGGCGACCGCTGAGCATCGCTTCCTTACGACCGCCGGCTACAAGACGGTGTCCGACATGGTCGCCGGCGAGACGGAGCTCATCACGACGCCGATGATCAGTGACAAGCAACGCGAGGCCCGCGCGGCCACCATGCGTCGCCTTGCGCACAGCGCGGAGCGCAAGGAATGGGACCGCTTGGCCGCACTGCGAACGCGCGCCTACCAGGCCGCTCGCCCGCATGAGGAGAAGGCGGCCCACATGCGACGGATGCACGAACTGCATCCGAACATGACGCGCGCAGGGACCGCGGCGATGCACGAGCGAATCAAGTGGCTCTGGGCGAATGATCCCGATTGGCGTGCCCGGCAGATGGCCGCATCGTTCGGCCGTGTGCGCGCCGCGTACGACACGGGGCCCGGATACGGCCACTGTTCGATCGCCTCCAACGGCATGTGGTGCGCGAGCTGGCCCGAGCGGCAGATGTGCGAGTGGCTCATCGACCAGGGCGTCGATTTCGAGATGCACAAGCCGCTGGCCAACGGCCGGATGTGCGACTTCTACTTCGACGGGGTCTATTGGGAGATGGATGGGATGGATCGCGCGGCTGCGTACTTCGAGCAGAAGTACGGAGACCTGCCCTTCGTCGTCGTCACGCCCGAAGACTTCCGCTTCCGCGTCGAGCGTCATATGGCGACGACGCACGCCGAGAACGGCGACCGTGTCGTCGCGATCGAAGCCGGCGGCTACGACAGCACCTACGACGTCGAGATGTGCGCCGACGGGCCCCTGAACTTCCTGGCGAACGGCATCGTTTCCCACAACTCCCACGCTGCCTGTTATGGGCTGATCGCCTACCGCACCGCCTGGCTGAAGGCCAACTACCCGGCCGAGTACATGGCGGCGCTGATCAGCTCGGTCATGTCGACGAAGGACAAGGTCCCGTTCTTCGCGACCCAGGCAGAGCAGATGGGGATCGAGATCCTCCCGCCCGACGTCAACGTCTCCGACCACGACTTCGTCGTCTACGAGGGCAACATCCGCTTCGGCCTCGATGCCGTCAAGGGCGTCGGCTACGCGGCCGTCGAGGCGATCAAGGCGGCCCGCGAGGACGGCGACCCGTTCGACTCGCTGTGGGACTTCTGCGCGCGCGTCGACTGCCGCACGGTCAACAAGAAGGCGATCGAGGCGCTCATCAAGTGCGGTGCGTTCGGGTCGACGGGCGCGTCGCGCAAGGGCATGCTCAGCGTTCTCGAACAGGCGCAGGGCGCCGGGCAGAAGGCGCAGCAGGATCTCGAGATCGGCCAGGGCTCGATCTTCGACGGCTTCGACTGGGGCGGCGGCGCCGCCGACGACGCCAACGGGGCGGCGGCCGCGTTCGCGGCGCCGCAGCACCCGCCGATCCCGGCCGAGGAGTTCGAGCAGCCCGAGCTGCTGGCGATCGAGAAGGAGTCGATCGGCCTGTTCATCTCCGCGCATCCGCTCAAGCAGGTCCGCGAGGCGCTGCGCCAGCGCGTGGACTGCCCGCTCGCCGAGCTGACCGAGCGCAAGGACAAGGACTGGGTCAACGCGGGCGGAATCATCACCGCGACGAAGAAGATCCGCACGCGCAGCGGCGACCACATGATGTTCGGGACGCTCGACGACCTCGAGGGCGCCGTCGAGATACTCGTCTTCGGCAAGGCGCTGGCGGAGTACGAGGCCGCGCTGGCCGTCGACTCAGTCGTCATCGTGCGCGGCCGCGTCGATCACAAGGACGCCGACAAGACATGCCTCGTCGTGCAGACCGTCGAGCTCTTCGAGCCCACGCCCGAGGAGGTCGAGCAGGCCAAGGCGACGGCGGCGACGCGGAAGGTCGGGCCGGCGCCGCTGCACGTGACGATCCGCGATGCCGCGCGCCTGCAGGCCTCGATCATCGACGACCTCAAGCACCTGCTCTCCAGCTATCCCGGCGAGTGCGAGGTGCTGCTGGAGGTGCAGATGAACTCAGGCGACCCGCGCACGCTCAAGCTCGGCCCGTCCTACAAGGTGGCGCCGACGCCGACCCTGCGTGCGGAGCTCGAGCAGGTGCTCGGGCCCGCGGCTCTCGCCGTCTGACGCGCGCGGTCGACCGCACGGGCCGCGTCTGGCGTACCGCTACGTGTCGATGCTCGGCGGCGTGACCGGGTTGCGGCCGGGCTTCTCGTCGAGCTCCTTGGAGCGAAGAACCAGGCCGACGCCGGTGAAGACGGTGGCGAGCAGGATCACCGCGATCAGCGCGACGGTGATCGGTGAGCTGGGCAGAAAGAACCAGAGGCTGAGCGCCAGCAGCACGACGCCGACCATGACGGCCGCCTGACGGAAGGGCAGCGGCGGGCGCTTGGGAAGGTCGTAGTTCTCTCGCTCTCTTGGCATGGTCGCTTCAGTACCCGGCGGGACGCCCGCGCTACCGCTCGCCCGATCTAGTCGGCGCGCGAGGGACGTTGTCTTCACACCTCGCTGCTGCCGCTCATCTCGCCGATCGTCATGCCCGTGCGCGCGGTCATGGGGGACGCCGGCGCCGCCGAGCTCGCGGCTTCGCTCGGCCTGCTGGTGCTGGCGGTCGGGCTGCTCATCCCGCTCGCGGCGCGCATCTACGAAGGCTCGGTCCTGCGGATGGGCAAGCCCATGAAGGTGCGCGAGGCAGTGCGCGCCGCGTGCGCGGCCCGGTAGCTCAGCCAGCCTCAGGCGCCGCCGCGGGCGGCGAGGCCGCGTTCGCGCAGCGTGCGCGTCCACAGGATCTCTTCCGCGGTCGGGCCGCTGTGATTGACGCCCGGCGTCTCGAGCACGAGCGGCAAGCCCTGGAAGCGCGGCTCGGAGAGAAAGACGGCGCAGCCATCCTTGCCGAGCTCGCCCGCGCCGATGTTCGCGTGGCGGTCGACGTTGGAGCCCAGCGGCGTCTGCGAGTCGTTGAGGTGCAGCGAGCCCAAGCGCTCGATTCCGACCTGCGCGACGCAGTCGTCGAGCACCGCCGCCAGCGCCTCCTCCGTGCGGATCTCGTGCCCTGAAGCCAGGAGGTGACAGGAGTCCAGGCACAGTCCCAGCCGCTCATCGCCGCCGGCGGCCTCGATGAGCGCGGCGAGCTCGCCGAAGGAGCGGCCCAGCGTGCCGCCCGAGCCGGCCGTGTTCTCCAGGTGCAGCGCACAGCCGTCGCTTTCGGCGAGCGCCTCGGCGATGACCTCGCCCGCGCGCGTGATCGCCTCGCCGACGTCGCCGGTCTTCGCCGAGCCCGGATGCAGCACGACGGCATGGGCGCCGAGCGCCGCGCCGGCCTGCAGCGAAGCGGTCAGCGAGCGCAGCGTGTTCGCGCGCATCTCCGCGTCCTCGGTCGCGCAGTTGAGCAGGTAGACAGCATGGATGAGCAGCGCGTCGACGGGGGAGTCCGCCATCGCGGCGCGAAACTGCGCCACCTCCTCATCGGAGTAGTCGCGCGGCTTCCAGGCCCGCGGGTTCTGGTTGAAGATCTGGATCGCATTCGCGCCGCGCTCGATGCCGCGCGCGACGGCCTTGGCCGGGCCGCCCGCCGGCGAGACATGGGCGCCGATCAGCATCTCGTAGGGTGATCTGTACGCATGAGAGTCCGCTTTGCTCCTTCTCCGACCGGCGCCCTGCACATCGGTGGCGCGCGTACGGCGCTGTACAACTGGCTGCTGGCGCGGGGCAACGAGGGGACCCTCGTGCTGCGCATCGAAGATACCGATCGGGAGCGCTCGACCCCCGATAACGTCGAGCACATCCTCGAGGCGCTGGCGTGGCTCGAGATCGGCTACGACGAGGGCCCGGTCAGCCAGGTCGCGCGCTCCGATCGCCACGGTGAGGTGCTGCAGCGCCTGCTTGACGCGGGCCGCGCCTACCGCTCGACCGCCACCGGCGACGACGTCAAGGGCTACAAGGCCGAGCACGGGGCCGAGCGTGGGTTTCGCGGCCGCGACGAGGGTGAGGGCGCCGTGCGCCTGCGAGTGCCGGACGAGGGCGAGACCGTCGTGCACGACATCGTCCGCGGCGACACCACGTTCGCCCATGTGCACCTCGACGATCCCGTCATCGCGCGCGCCGACGGCAGCGTCCTCTACAACTTCGCCGTCGCCGTCGATGACCTCGACGCGCACATCACGCACATCGTCCGCGGCGAGGACCACCTCTCCAACACGCCCAAGCAGCTGCTCGTGCTCGAGGCGATGGCCGACACGGGCATCGCGGCGCAGGCCGGCGCGGACGGCGCGCAGGACGCGACGCAGCCCGTCTACGCACACCTGCCGCTGCTGCACGGTCCCGACGGCAAGAAGCTCTCCAAGCGCCACGGCGCGGCATCCGTGCAGGAGCTGCGCGACGCCGGCTACCTGCCCGAGGCCGTACGCAACTACCTCGCGCTGCTGGGCTGGGGCGACGCCGACGACGAGACGATCCTCTCGACGCCGCAGCTCGTCGACCGCTTCAGCCTCGATCGCGTATCGAAGAATCCCGCGCAGTTCGACGAGCGCAAACTGCGCTGGCTCAACGGCCGCTACCTGCGCGCGCTCTCGGTCGACGACCTGACGGCGCGCCTGGAGGCGTACACGGGCCGCACCGGACTGCGTGATGCGGTCGAGATCTCACGCGAGAAGATGCAGACACTGGCCGACTTCTGGCCGCTGGCCGGGTTCATCTTCGACGGCCCGGCGGACGACGAGAAGGCGCGCGAGAAATGGCTCGACGAGGGCGGCCGCGCGGCGCTCGCCCACGCGCACACGGCGCTGACGAGCCTCGACACGTTCACGCTGGAGAACACGCAGGCGGCGCTCGAGGGCGTCATCGCGGCGCGCGAGACCAAGCCCAAGCAGGTTTTCCAGCCGATCCGGGTGGCGCTCGCGGGCACTGCGGTGTCGCCGGGGATCTTCGAGACGCTCAGCGTTCTCGGGCGCGATGAGTCGCTGTCGCGGATCGACGCGGCGCTCTACCGATAACGAATAGCGAGGTTCTCCTCAACCATTCGTCTATAGCTGCCGATACCGGGTGTGCCCCGACGATCCCGACCAGAAAGCACGGACGCCCACCATGATCTCGTCGCCCGCCCGCACATCAGAGCCCGGCTCCGCGCCCGTCCAGCGCCGTCACAACGAAGGACACGGCCGCCGGCTGACCGCTGCGTTCGAGGCGCTCGAGGCATTCCCCGCGCTGGCCGAGTCGCGCAATCGCCTGCTGCGGCTCGTCAGGGCCGATCGCGTCTCCCCGGCTGACATCGTCGCCACGGTGGAGTCCGACATCGCCCTCGTCGTCGCCGTCCTGCGGATGGCCAACCAGCTCGACGGGCGCCGCCGCGGCCGCATCGAGTCCGTCGTCCAGGCCGTCGAGGTCCTCTCGCCGGAATCGGTCCAGACGCTCGCCAGCCGCGCCCGCACCTTCGACTTCTTCGAGCGCTCCTCGGTCTGGGACAGCGCTCCCGAGCGCTTCCGCCTGCACGGCGTCGCCGCGCAGCGCGCCGCCGACCGCCTCGCCAGCGAGGCCGGCTACGAGCACCGCGACCGCCTCATGGTCACCGCGCTGCTGCACGACATCGGCAAGCTCGTGCTCATGCACGCCTACCCCGGCTATCCCGCTCAGGTCCACGGCGACGCCAAGACACCGGAGGAGCGCGTCCACCGCGAGCGCCGCAACCTCGGTGTCGACCACGCCCTCGTCGGCGGCGTCCTCGCCCGCCGCTGGGGCCTGCCGAGCGCTGTCGCCTCGGCGATCGAGCGCCATCACTCCGAGGACGCGACGGGCGAAGCCGCCTTCGTGCGCCTCGCCGACATGCTCGCCCACTACGCCCAGGGCGGCCAGGTCTCGCCGAACTCGCTGCTGAAGGTCGCCCGTTCGATCGGCCTCGGCCCGACCGAGCTGCGCGCCGTCATGTACGACCTTCCCTACCCGACCTCCGGCCGTCCGCGCCAGATCGACCCGTGCCCGCTGTCCGGCCGCGAGGTCGAGGTTCTCAAGCGCCTCGCCGAGGGCAAGGTCTACAAGCAGATCGCGGCGGAGCTGCAGCTGTCGACGTCGACCGTCCGCACCCACCTGCACAACATCTACGGCAAGCTCGGCGCCGTCGATCGCGCCCAGGCCGTCCTGATCGCTACCGAGCGCGGCTGGCTGTAGGTCGCAGCGGCCACGGCCACGGCGGTCCCGGCCGCCCGCGCCGCCGCGCGGTGATCGCCCAGGCGAGCGCCGCCAGGCCGATCCCGACGGAGTCGATCATCACGTCGACGGGCGTCCCGTGACGCCCGGCGACGAAGGACTGGTGCAGCTCGTCGCTCGCCGCGTAGAGCACGGCGATCAGCGCGGCGAGGCTCGGGCGGCGCCAGTCGGTGGCGCGCGCGAGGGTCAGCCACAGCAGCCCGAAGATCGCGACGTGCGCGGTCTTGCGCAGGACGAAGTCCCACGTACCCAGGCCCGAGCTCAGATCCGGCGTCGCCGAGAGCGCGAAGATCAGCGCCATCACGGCCAGAGGTGGTGCGTAACGGCTGACCGGTCCCATAGGCTGAGGCTAGTGCTCCCTCCCGCAAATCCGCGCACCGTTCTGAAGCAGGCACTGGTGAGCGCCGCTGTGAGGCCCTCGTGATTTCGATCACGACGAAGTCGCCCTACGCGCTGCAGGCGCTGGCCGAGCTCGGCCGCTCCGACGGCGACGGCCCCGTGCCGATCGGCGAGCTCGCGCGCCGGCGCGACATCCCGGTCCAGTTCCTCGAGCAACTCTTCGCCACGCTGCGCCGGGCCGGTGTCCTGAAGTCCCAGCGCGGCGTCAAGGGCGGCTACACGTTCGCCCGTCCCCCCGGCGAGATCACGGTCCTCGAGATCGTCGAGCTGCTCGAGGGCCCGCTCGGCCGCGACGCCGAGGGCATCTTCGGCGACGCCGCCCGCGCCGCCCGCGACGTCCTTGCCGCCAGCACCATCGCCGACATCGTCGAGCGCGAGGCGCGCGCGGCGGGTGTCACGATGTATCACATCTAGAAGGAGGTCGACGGCACCGGACTGTCCCCAGTGTTTCCGGAGGATCAGACCGCCGGCGGACCGCTCAGAACCGCACCGCTGGCGTATCGACTGGCCCATCAGTGGCCCATTGGGCACCGGGTCAAAGGCCGGTCGCTGCGAGCCGCCGTAGGGTTGGCGCATGCCAGCCGACCTCGCGGGCAGCCCGTAGATTGAGACTCCGATGCGACGCACGCTTGTCCAGGGGTTCGCCGTGGCAATTGTCGGCTGAGCCGCTGGGCTCGAGCGCATCACGCTGCACGAAGCGCGCCACACGTACGCGTCGCTGATGATCGCCGCCGGCGTCAACGCGAAGGCGCTCTCGACATACATGGGCCACGCGAACATCTCGATCACGCTCGACCGCTACGGCCACCTGATGCCCGGCAACGAAGCAGAAGCCGCCAGCTGCTCGACGCCTATCTGGACCGCCGGTGGGTTTGCGATAAGCCGTTGGGCGCCTGGCTCGTGGCACGAAACGGCCCCACCCCTAAGCTAGCCGCGATGCCCTCAAACTCACGCGTTAACTCGGCCGGCGATGCCGTCCGCGCCTATCTGGTCGGCGAGGCGGCAGAGCACGAGGCCTTCGCGGCAGTGGACGTGATTACTGCCTTCCGCGCCGACTTTGCGACGCCCCTTCAGCGCGTGGCCGCGAACCTGCGCTACTACGTCGAACACCACACCGTTGGGCGTCCCATAGTCGTGGGCCAGAGGCTGAAGCGTTTCGTCACGATCGTCGACAAGCTCCAACGCGAGCCCAAGATGCAGCTCTCGCGCATGCATGACATTGGCGGCTGCCGCGCGGTAGTCGGCACCGAGGACGAGATCCGCGCGGTCGCGAGTCATCTGCGCAGACGCTGGCGAATCGTTCGTGAGTACGACTACATGGCGCGTCCCAAACCGCATTCCGGCTACCGCGCGTATCACCTCGTCGTGCACAAGGATGGCCACCTGATCGAGGTGCAGCTCCGCACGAGCGCGCAGCACCGATGGGCCGAGCTCATCGAGGTCGTGGACCGCGAGAACCCTGAATTCAATCTCAAGGGTGGGTCCGCGCCGGCTGACCTCGTTGAGTACTATCGACTCGGGTCGCAGCTGCTCGCAAGCGACGAGCGTGGTGAGCCGGCAGACCCGGCCGTAGTCGAGAGGTTTCGACGGCTTCACGAGGAAGTCGTCGGGTATCACCGACCAAGCGCGAGCACCTAATGGGACCTGACCACTACTTCATCCTCATCTATGACGTCCCGAGTAGGGAGCTCGAAGTCCACGAGTTCGCCGAGGACTACGGCGCTGCCGTCGAGGCCTACGACAGGCTTGAGAAAGAGCATCGCCAGGATCGCTCCGCGGAGGTTGTCCTCGTCGGGGCGGACTCGATCGAGACCATCCACAAGACCCACTCGCATTACTTCGCCAAGCACGCCGACGACCTCTTCAGGCAGTTCCTGGAAGGCGCCGCCGTACCTGCTGGGAGCGATCCCCGCGTGATGCGCATGAGCAGGCCGCGCCGCCGACGCGGTGCGTAGCGGGGGTTCGGCGGATTGCGCGACACCTACGTGGAATGGGTGGTCGGCGTGACACACTGGCCCGCTGAATGGCCCATTCGGCGCAGAACGCCCGCCCCTGCTGACGCGGCCCCGATGTACCACATCTGATCGGTAGGGCGCGGTCCGCTCCGGGAGCGGGCGGCCGGGCCGCGTACGCCCGCTGACGGACCGCGGTCCCGACACTCTCGGCTCAGGGAAGCAGCGTGATCGTGCTGTGACATAACCGGTCGCACCGGACCCGCGGGAAATTCTGCTGGGTTTCAGAGGCGGAAGTGCAGCACGACCTCGGTGCCGCCGGGCGTCTTGCAAACCTCGAAGCGATCGGTCTCGTGCGCCATCAGGCACAGCCCGAGCCCCAGCCCAGGGCTGTCGGGTCGCGGCCCGAGCCCCATGCCGTCGTCGTGGACGTGCACCACGATCACGTCGCCCCGATCGCCGTGCACGACCACCCGCAAGTCGCCCGCCTGGGCCTCGGCGCGGTCGCCGTAGGCGTGCAGGATCGCGTTCGTCGCCGCCTCGCTCACGGCGAGGTTGATCTGCAGCAGGACGTCGTCGTCCGCACCCAGCGCACGGGCGGTCTCGCCAACAGCGCGACGAATCGCGGGAACCTGCGACGCACGGGCGGGATACCTGACGTCCAGCGCCGCTTTCCTGCTCGGCCAAGGACATGTGGGGTTGCTGTACCCATGCGCGCCGCGGGGGCTCACATCGGGTGTCGCCATACCGTGCCGGCGCCCAGCGGGGTACCGTTGTGACATGGCTCGAATCCCGGTCAGCATTGCCGACTATGTGGGGCGGACCCCGATGCTCGAGCTCACCCGCATGGCGCCGCCCGACGTTCGCCTGTTCGGCAAGCTCGAATCGTTCAACCCCGGCGGCAGCGTCAAGGACCGGATCGGCGTGGCGATGATCGAGGCCGCCGAGGCCGACGGCCTGATCGAACCGGGCCGCACGACGATCGTCGAGGCGACGTCGGGCAACACGGGGATCGCGCTGGCGTTCGTCTGCGCCGCGAAGGGCTATGACCTCGTGCTCACCCTGCCGCAGGGCATGAGCCGCGAGCGCGAGGGTCTGCTGCGACTCTACGGCGCGCGCGTCGAGATCACCGAGTCGCTCGGCGGGATGAACGAGGCCGTCGACGCGGCGCGCGCGATGGCGACGGACCCCGACGTCTTCCTGCCCGACCAGTTCTCCAATCCCGCCAACGCGGCGGCCCACCGTCGCACCACCGGCCCCGAGCTGTGGGAGGCGCTGGACGGCAAGCTCGACGTGCTCGTCTGCGGCGTCGGCACCGGCGGCACGATCACCGGGGCGGGGGAGTACCTCAAGGCGCGCAACCCGAACGTGAAGGTCGTCGCCGTCGAGCCCGCCAGCTCGGCCGTGCTCTCCGGCCGCGCGCCCGGACCGCACAAGATCCAGGGCATCGGCGCGGGCTTCGTGCCCCCGGTGCTCAACCGCGACATCATCGACGAGGTCGTCCCCGTCGACGACGAGGACGCGATCCAGACCGCCCGCGACGTCGCGCGCCGCGAGGGCGTGCTCGTCGGCATCTCGTGTGGCGCCGCGCTGGCGGCCGCGATCGCGGTGGGCGAGCGCGAGGAGTCCAGGGGCAAGCGAATCGTCGTCGTGCTGCCGGACTCGGGCGAGCGCTACGTCTCGACTCCGTTCTTCGCTCCGTAGCCTGAAACACCCACAAACTCGCCACGAAATGCTGTGATTACGGGCGCGAGTAGGCTCTCACGATGCTCGGCCTCGGGACCCTCTCGCGCGTCATCGGCGAGGTCCGACGCGACGTCGCGGCGGCCCACGCGCGCGATCCTGCCGCGCGCGGCGCCGGCTCGGGGGAGATCCTCACGAGCTGGCCCGGCGTCCAGGCGCTGCTCGCCCATCGCGTGGCCCACGGGCTGCACAGCGTCGGCGTGCCCGTCGTTCCGCGCACGGTGTCGATGGTCTCGCGCACGTGGACGGGGATCGAGATCCATCCGGCGGCGCAGATCGGCCAGGGGTTCTTCATCGACCACGGCGCCGGCGTCGTGATCGGCGAGACCGCCCAGATCGGCAACGACGTGACGCTCTACCAGGGCGTCACGCTCGGCGGCACGGGATTTCAGACCGGCAAGCGCCACCCGACGCTCGAGGACAATGTCACGGTCGGCGCGGGCGCCAAGCTGCTCGGCGCGATCACCGTCGGCCACGGGGCGAAGATCGGCGCCAACACGGTCGTCATCCACGACGTACCGCCGAACTCGACGGTGGTGGGCAACCCGGGGCATCCGGTGCGTGTGGAGGGCAAGCGTCCGGAGGGACCGGACACCGACTGGATCCACCTGCCGGATCCGATCGCCGACGCGATCACGCGGCTGTCGGCGCGGATCGCCGAACTCGAACGCGAGGTCGCACAGCTGTCCGGCGCCGAGCGCGAGACGATCGCCGAGGTGCGCCCGCTGCGCCCGGCGCAGGGCCCGAGCCCGGCCGGCGGCTGACTGACGTCGTCCGGAGGTCGGCGGACCCGACCACCGGCGACCGCACGCTGCCCGTGATCATTCGTCGGGACCGGCGACCGGAGGCCGAAACATCAGTAGTAGACGGTGCGCGTTCTATGGCGCGGGATCGCCTTGTACGCCGGCGCCTGGCCGCGGCTCCACAGCCAGTTGTCGAGCTCGTGCTCGCTGGCACCGACGCGCGCGGCGATCAGCGCGCAGGCGTGCACGGCGCAGGCGCGGATCTCGCGCTCCTCGCGCCCGGCCGGCAGCAGGCGGCCGCCGTCGATGTGTTCCGCGAGCGCCGGCTCGTAGCGCAGCACCCCGTCGCAGCGCAGGACGTGCGGCACGAGGTTGTCGGCGAAGATCGTCAGGCGGTCCAGGTCCCTGAAGCGCGCGACGCCGGCGAGCGCAAGGTTCGCCGGCACGATCTGCGCGCGCTTGTAGAAGCCGCGGTCGGCGAACAGCGCCATCGACCCGGCGAGCTCGGCGGCGAGCGCCTGGGCCGAGCCGCGGGCGCCGCGCGCGACCGCGAGCGCGTCGCGGTCGCCGAGGAAGCGGCCGAGGGTCCGAAGGGCCTGCGCGTAGAGCGACATGAGCTCGTGGTCGCGCGGCTGGCCGAGCGTGTCGGCGACCTCGTCGGTGCCGATCGCGCGCAGCTGCGCCGGCGTCCACGCACCGTGCGCGCGGAAGCGGTCGGCCAGCGCCCACGCAACCGTGAAGTAGCCCGACGAGCCGCTGCGCTTGCGCAGCGTCGGAAACCAGCCCGAGCCGAAGTTCACCGCGTCGAGCGTGAGGAAGTAGGCGGCGACCTCGGCGGGGGAGCCGTCGAGGTGATGGCGGAGCGGATCGAGCGCCGGCGGTGGGCCGGCCCGCACGTCGGCCAGCGCGTCGAGGTCGATCGTCACCGAACGTGCGCCGGCGGCGATCTGCGCGCACGAGGCGCGCACGTCATCGGACAGGCGAGAGGCGACGCGCGTCAGCGCCGCGCGAGGTCGAGCGTCAGCGTCGCGCCGCCCGCCATGCCGGGCTGCGGGGCGCCGAGGACGAGACCGATGCCGACGTCACGCAGGCTGCGGCTGAGCAGGATCGTCTTGTGCGACTTGCTGCGCATCAGCGAAGCCACGAGCGCCTTTGGCGTGGAGAGCTGCTGCCAGCCGGCCGCGAGCGTCTCCTCGACCGTTCCCCCGGCGGCCCCGCGGAAGTAGCCGGAGCGCAGCACGCGCTGGCGTGGCATCGCACCGTCGAGGCTCTGGTGCGCGAAGTACTGGCGGTCGATCATGTCCGTGCTGTGGCCGACCGCGGCGCGGGTCAGTTCGGCGGAGCGGCGCAGCGCCGAAACGCGGCGGCGGGCGCGCTGGCGGTTGATCAGGCACAGGACCGCGTCGTGGGCTCGGGGTAGCGTGCTGGCGGTCGGGATGGCGAAGGCGCCGGCGCAGGCGCGCAGCGGCTTCTTATTCTTCGCCGCCGCGGAGGCCGGACCGGCGCTCCCCAGCATGCTTGTGAACAGCACTGCCAGTGCTGTCGCGATCGTAAAACGGCGCGGCATTACCCTGCCTCCCCCGATTGGAAACGCAAGTATAGGCAGGCTGGCGGGATCGCGTCGGCGCGCCATCGAGCGCTCCGATCCCCGGCCTATGCTCAAGAGGCATGGCCGACACCGCATCCCAGAGCCGCATCGAGCAGCTGCTGGCGGGCCTGAACGCGCCACAGCGGGAGGCCGTCACGCACGGCGAAGGCCCCCTGCTGATCCTCGCCGGCGCGGGCACCGGCAAGACGCGCGTGCTGACGCACCGGATCGCCTTTCTCGAGGGCACCGGCATGGCGCGCGCCAACGAGATCCTCGCGATCACCTTCACGAACAAGGCCGCGCAGGAGATGCGCGAGCGCGTCGAGCGGCTGCTCGGCCGGCGCACGCGCGCGATGTGGGTGATGACCTTCCACGCCGCGTGCGCACGGATGCTGCGCGCCGAGGCGCACCGGCTCGGCTACACGCGCCAGTTCACGATCTACGACCAGGCCGACGCGCGGCGGCTGGTCAAGCGCTGTCTGGACGCCAACAACGTCGACACCAAGCGCTACACGCCCGGCGCCGTGCACCATCAGATCTCGGACGCGAAGAACAAGCTGCGCGACGCCGACGACTACCGGCGGATGACCGGCGACTCGACGGAGTTCCTGACGAACGTCGCCGACGCCTACGCGATGTACCAGCGCGAACTGCTGCGGATGAACGCGATGGACTTCGACGACCTGCTCGTCAACGCGGTCAACGTGCTGCAGCTCTTCCAGGAGGTCCGCGACCGCTACTCGACGGCCTTCCGGCACGTGCTCGTCGACGAGTACCAGGACACGAACACCGTTCAGTATCGCTGGCTGCAGCTGCTCTCCGGCGAGCACCGCAACCTCGCGGTGGTAGGCGACGACGCGCAGTCGATCTATGGCTTTCGCGGAGCTGACATAGGCAATATCCTAAGTTTCGAGGAGACTTTCCCCGACGCCCACGTCGTCAAGCTCGAGCAGAACTACCGCTCGACGCAGACGATCCTCAGCGCCGCCAACGCCGTCATCGCGCGCAACCGCGAGCAGAAGCACAAGTCGCTGTGGACGAACCTCGGCCAGGGCGACCCGATCAGGATCCGCGAGCTCGACGACGAGCACGCCGAGGGGCGCTACGTCGTCGGCGAGATCGAGCGGCTCGTCGACGAGGGCGCCAGCCGCGCGGAGATCGCGGTCTTCTACCGGACCAACGCGCAGTCGCGGGTCATCGAGGACACGCTCGTGCGGCGCGACATCGGCTACCAGGTCATCGGCGGCACGAAGTTCTACGAGCGCGCCGAGATCAAGGACGCGATCGCCTACCTGACCGTGCTCGGCAACCCGCAGGACGTCATCTCCTTCACGCGGATCGTCAACTCGCCGCGGCGCGGGATCGGCCAGACCTCGTTGGGCCGCGTGACGGCCTACGCCGACAGCGAGGGAATCTCGATCTGGGACGCGGCCGCCAACGCCGACCGGGTGCCCGGGCTGGGCACGGCGGCGGTGCGCGCGCTGTCGCGCTTCATGGAGACGATGGAGGGGCTGCGCGAGCGCGTCGAGCAACTCGTGCCGATCGGCGACCTGCTCGAGTCGCTGCTGCACGACACGGGCTACATCGAGGCGCTGAAGGCCGAGCGCACGATCGAGGCGCAAGGCCGCGAGGAGAACCTCGCCGAGCTCGTCGAGGTCGCGCGCGAGTTCGACGCGACGGCCGAAGAGGAGAACGACACGCTCGACGTCTTCCTGCAGGGCGTCGCGCTCGTCGCCGACGCCGACACGCGCACCGACGACGAGGGACTCGTCACGCTCATGACGATCCACAACGCCAAGGGCCTGGAGTACCCGATCGTCTTCATCGCCGGCATGGAGGAGGGTGTCTTCCCGCACTCGCGCGCGCTCGACGAGGGCGGCCTGGAGGAGGAGCGCCGGCTGGCCTACGTCGGGGTCACGCGGGCGATGCGCTCGCTGTACCTCACGAGCGCGCGGCGCCGCGCCGTCTTCGGAGCGACCCAGTACGGGATGCGCTCGCGCTTTCTCGACGAGATCCCGCGCGAGCTCACCGATCGTGCCGACGAGCGTGGGCGGGCTCGTATTCATCCTGGTGTCGCGGCGCAGCGGCCCGGCTCCTGGGCGTCGTCGCAGCCGGCCCCGCGATCCGAGCAGCCGATCTCCTCGTATCGCATGGGTGACGACGTCTCGCACGCGGCGTTCGGCGCCGGCGTGGTCACCGGCGTCGAGGCCGGCGGGATCGTCGTGGTGCGATTCGCCGGCGACGGCAGCGAACGCAAGCTGATGGCCGAATACGCTCCGATCACGAAGCTCTGAGAGACAGGACCGAGATGGCCGCGCAGATACTCGATGGAAAGGCGATCGCCGCGGAGGTGCGGTCAGAGGTCGCGCGCGATGTCGTGGCGTTCGGCGAGCAGCACGAGGGGCAGGTCCCCGGGCTGGCGACGATCCTGATCGGCGAGGATCCCGCGTCGGCGGTCTACGTCAAGGGCAAGCAGAAGGCCTGCGCCGAGGTCGGCATGGAGGGCTTCAACTTCCCGCTGCCCGCCGACGTCAGCCGCGTGGAGGTCGTCGCGCTCATCGACCGCCTCAACGCCGACGACGCGGTCAGCGGGATCCTCTGCCAGCTGCCCGTGCCCGGCCATCTCGACGGCGTCGAGCTGACCGGGATGATCGACGCGAGCAAGGACGTCGACGGCCTGACCCCCGTCAGCGCCGGCCTGCTGGGGCTCGGGCGCGAGGGCCTGCGGCCGTGCACGCCGTCGGGCGTCATGCACCTGCTCGCGGTCGCCGGAGCCGAACTCGAGGGCGCCGAGGCGGTCGTCATCGGTCGTTCGAACCTCTTCGGAAAGCCGATGGCCCAGCTGCTGCTGGGCGCCAACGCGACGGTCACGACGTGCCATTCGCGCACGCGCGACCTCGCCGCGGTCTGCCGCCGCGCCGACGTGCTGATCGCCGCCGTCGGCCGCGCGCAGATGGTCAAGGCCGACTGGGTCAAGCCGGGCGCGACGGTCGTGGACGTCGGGATGAACCGGCTCGACGGCAGGCTCGTCGGCGACGTCGACTTCGACGCCGTCAGGGAGGTCGCCAGGGCGATCACGCCGGTCCCGGGCGGCGTCGGGCCGCTGACGATCGCGTTCCTGCTGCTCAACACCCTGAAGGCGGCGCAGCTGCAGCGCACGACGGCGGGCGTCGTCTGATGGACGTGCGCCGCCTGCGCAGCGGAGAGCTGCTGACCGCTGCGGGCGCGGCCGGCCTGGCCATCGTGCTCTTCGCCGACTGGTTCGGCGGGCGCTCGGGCTGGTCGACGATGACGGTCGGCCGCGTTCTGCTCGTCCTGACGATCCTGCTCGCGCTGACGCTCGTCGTCCTGACCCTGCGGGCTCGCGCAGTTTCGATGGCGACCTCGGCCGCGGTCGTGACGATCGGCGTCGGCTCGCTCGCGCTGGCGTACCTGCTCTACCGCGTCGGGATCGACGAGCCGGGCCGCAACGCGCTCGTCAGCGTCGACGCCGGCGCCTATCTTGGGCTGCTCTGCCTGCTGGCGATCCTCGCCGGCACGTGGCGCGCGCTGGCCGACGAGCGCAAGGACAGCGCGATCTCGCTGCGCCAGACCGAGCGCGTGCTGGCCGTGCGCGGCCCGGCGCGCCCCGCGCCGCCCACGCGCGACGCCGATCGCCCGGCGCGTCAGTAGACGGTTCACGGCGGAAGACGATCCGCCGCGCCAACTGCCGTCGACGTGCGTCGACCGCGCCCGCCGGCCTGAAGCACACCGAGCGCGCCGCCGGGCTCACATGAGCGCCCCGGCGATCGCCAACCGGCCCGCCTCCGAGCGAGCTGATCGTGCGCGGCGCCGTCGCGCCCGCGGCGGCCGCCGGCGTCGGGGTGCTCGTCGGCGCCACGGACGAGCTCGTCGCCGCACCACAGACCCAGCGCACCTGCGGGTTGGGACGCTCTGAGGCCCGCCAGATTCACGCCCTCGGGTCGATAACCCGCCGACTCGCAATCAATGATGGGCCGTGGCAGCGTCTGGCCGTAGTGCCGGTACGGTCCGGCGTGTTATGACTCGCCCGACGCACGTTCCAGGAGATCGGGCCCTTATGGAGCGGGCGATCGCTCTAGCGCGCTTGTGTAAGAGCGAGCCAGGCAGGATCTCTCCGAAGGTCGGTGCTGTCTTAGCCCGTGACGGCGAGGTCCTCGGCGAGGCCTTTCGCGGCGAAGTTGCGGAGGGAGACCACGCCGAGTTCACGTTGCTAGAGAAGAAGCTGCCGGACGAGACACTGGCGGGCGCCACGCTTTTCACGACCCTGGAACCGTGCACGGTGCGCAATGAGCCCAAGATCGCCTGCGTGGAGCGCGTCATCGAGCGACGTATCGGGAGGGTCGTCATCGGCGTGCTTGATCCCAACGACGCGATCCGCGGGCTCGGCGAGCTACGACTTCGCGATGCTGGCATCCAGATCGCTCGGTTCGACTCAGACCTCATGAGCCAGATCGAAGAGTTGAACCGCGAGTTCTCCCGCCTCCAAGGCAAGCTCCGGCGGACGAAGGCTCAGACCACGGACCCAGCCGGCTCGGAGGTCGGCCCGAACGGCTATCGCGTCGGCTACACGGACGAGGGCGACAAGGTCGAATGGGTCCCAATCGATGAGGATGACGGCGAGTTGTGGCCGCTCCTGCTGCGACGCAACGACGTCCAGATCCTCCACGCCTACAACGAACTCTGGGACAAGGTCTGGTGGAACCGACACCAGAACTGGCGGCACCGAATCGAAACGGGCGAAGAGCCGCTAACCAAGGAGCAAGAGGCGATCTTCGCGCAAGCCTCTGACGCCGCAGCTCGCATCGAGGAGAAATACGGGTCTCCTGACGTTCCCGTGGGTCGGTGAACGCGGTTTCATCGTGGAAGAGCTGGGCACAGGCCGCTGAGTGAGAGCATGGCGAGCGCGATCAGGGCTGCGGGGCTGTGAAAGCCGAACGCGCGTCGGGTGATCATCCG
>JBBSMC010000010.1:0-52413 GCA_038233375.1 Solirubrobacterales bacterium | reverse complement strand
GGCCATCGCGCTGCACCTTCAAGGTGATCCTCCCAAGCCAGGGTTTCAGGACTTCGCAACCCCAAGAATCCCTGCTGCACCGGACGTTCCCGCGCCCCGACCTCGGTCGGGGCGCTCACCTTGCTGCAAGATCCGGGCTAGCGGGCACAACACGTCCCGAGAATCCACGTGTGACCTCCTGGTCGTCACCCCACGGTGACGCACCGGGACTGCGATCTCAGCCGCTGGCGCTCGGCCGGCATGTCCGAGAAAGGCAATTCTGGGACGTGTCGTCCGACGCTCCGCGGACGATGTGCGGATGCCCGAACTCGTCGACGACGTTGAAGCGCTGCTGGTCCTGCGGAACACCGAAGTGGGCGAGCTCGTCGACCCTGACTCGCTCGCCGCCCGCGCCGCCGCGGTCGCCGCCGACCAGGGCGCGCCGCTGACGCGCCAGACCTACGCCGGCGTCTACCGCGCCTTCTGCGCCTTCGTCGGCCCCGACGCCGGCGCCGAGGAGTTCACGGGCGACCGCGTGCGCGCCTACCGCGACGAGCTCGAGCGCGCCGGCCGCTCGCCGGCGACGATCGCCAAGCACCTGTCCGCGCTACGCACGCTCGCCGCCGCCCTCGGCACCGACGGCGTGCGCAACGTCCGCGGCGCGAAGGTCGCCCGCGGCGAACCCCGCGCGCTCAGCGCCGACCAGTACGCCCGCCTGCTGCGGATGCCGGACCTGCGCACGACCGCCGGCAAACGCGACCTCGCGCTGCTGCACCTGCTCGGTACCGCCGGCCTACGGCGTGCCGAAGCCGCCGCGCTGCTGATCGCCGACATCGACGAGCACCCGCGCGCCGACGACCCGCGCCTGCGCCGCGCGATCGCGCACTCCACCGCGTGGTGGGTGACCGTGCGCCGCGGCAAACGCGGCCGGCGCCGACGCGTCCCGCTCGAACAGGCCGCGCTGGACGCGCTCACCGCCTGGGTTCGAGCGCGGCCAACGTGCGCGCACGACGAGCTGCTCGTCTCCCTGCCGCGCACCGGCCAGCCGCCCCAGCCGATGACCGTGCGCGACATCACCCGCACCGTCACCCGCTACGCGACCGCCGCGGGGCTGCCCGAAGAGCGCCGCTCCCCGCACGTGCTGCGCCACACGTTCTGCACCCACCTCGCCAACGCCGACGTCGCGATCGACGTCATCCGCGAACTCGCCGGCCACGCCGACATCCGCACCACGACCATCTACACCGCCGTCCACGACGACCGCCTGGAGGACGCGATCAAAGACGCCGCCCAGCGCCGCCGCGGACTCGCCAAGCGAGCCGGGTAATGAGCGAGCGGATCCTCTTGCGTGGCTTTGGCTTCGCGGGCTTTCGTAGCTTCAACGCGGAAACGCTCCAAACCGTCGGTCCGATGGAGCAGGTCCACGTGCTCGCCGGACCAAACAACTCCGGCAAGTCCAACGTACTTCGGGTCGCGATGAACGTGCTGCCCGCCTTTCGCGACTCGAGCGAGCCCACGTTCTCAGACCTCGATTGGCCTCAGCGCGATGGCGTCGTTAGTAAGGGCGGATTTCGAGTCGCCGTCCTGCGTCCCGCCAGCGACGAGCAACTCCGCTTCGACCCGGGCATCACTCCCGAGGCCGTACGCGCACTTCCGGGTCTTGGGGATGACACTTCTGAAGGGCTGTGGCTCGAGTTCGACTTCGCTGTCCGTCCAGGAGCGAGGGGCGGCTGGCTCGAGGGCGAGCGCCAAGTCGCACGCCTGGTGGAGTTCCACCACGAGATGGAGCGCACACGACCTCCATCCCACCAGGCCTCACGCGCCGCGTATAAAGCGATGATCAGCCTGGCTGGCGGCGGACAACACCGCGATGTTGAATCGATGGTTCGTGCGGCGCTCGGCAAGCTAGGAGCGGTCCTGAGTGTGGCTGCGAGTGTTCCGAGTGTCGCCCAGATCGGGCCAATCCGAGAGATCACAGACAGCGACGGTCGACAGCAGCTCGACGGCGGCGGACTGATCAAGCGGCTAGCAGCGCTCCAGAATCCTCCGCACGCGACCTATCAGGAAGGACGCCGGCGCTTCGACTCGATCAACGCATTCGTGCAAGAGCTCTTTGATGACGAACACGCACGGATCGAGATCTCGCACGACCCAGCCGAGATCCTGATCCACTACGAAGGACAGATACGCCCGCTCGACAGTCATGGCACCGGGCTGCATCAGGTCGTGATCATGGCCGCGGCCGCGACGTCGGTGTCTGATCATCTCGTGTGCGTCGAGGAGCCCGAGATCCATCTGCATCCCACCCTGCAGCGAAAGCTTCTGCGCTACCTGCGGGAGAAGACCGAGAACCAGTACCTGATCGCCACCCATTCGGCGCATCTACTGGATACGGGGCGCGCGTCGATCACCGAAGTCCGCCGTAGTGCAAACGGTGCGACGACGCTTGCTCCGGCGATCGCGCCAAGCCAGGTTGCGCGGATCAGCCGCGAGCTTGGCTACCGCGCGTCCGATCTCGTTCAATCGAACGCGATCATCTGGGTCGAGGGGCCATCCGATCGCACCTACCTGAACCACCTTCTCGGGCTGTGGGCATCAGACATCGCCGACGGGATCGACTTCACGGTCATGTTCTACGGCGGAAGCCTGCTCAGACATCTGGGCCCGGACGACCCGGTCGTCGACGAGTTCGTTTCGCTGCCGTCGATCAATCGCAGCTTCGCGGTCGTCATCGACTCCGATCGAGACGGGCCAGGTAAACGGCTCGGCGCGACCAAGATGCGAGTCCGCGATGCGATCGAGAGCTCCGAGGCCAATACCCACGTCTGGATCACGGCGGGCTACACGATCGAGAACTACGTGCCGCCCGCGGTCCTCGCGGCCGCCGTCACGGAGGTCTATCCGCAAGCGACGCTCACGTGGACCGGCGAGCAGCACACAAATCCGCTCGACCCCAGCCTCATCACCGGGCGAACCTCGCGCGTCGCCAAGGCCGCGATCGCCGAAGCCGTCGTAAAGGTCTGGGATGGCGAGTCGCCACTGCCAGGCCTTCGTAAGGAGATCACCGCGCTGGTCGACCTCGTGCGTACCGCCAGAGGGCCCGAATAGGTGGTCTTGAAGCGCCGTTGATAACCACGTTTATCACTAGGTCGAGACTGGACCGTAGAAGTTGGGGCGGACGGCTGGACGTACGAGTACCTGCTCGTCGTGGCGCGCCGGCGCTGACCAACATCAGCGCGCGCCCGCCAGCGGCGCGCCGGCGCGGGCCCCGCTGCGCAGCTGGAACGTGGCCGACGGATCGGCGTCCACGGTCAGCGCGAAGGTGCCGTCGGACCCGGTCCGGTCGCGGGCGATCTCGCGCCAGGCGCCGCCGGGCTCTAGCACGCCGATACGCGCGTCGCGGCGACCCGAACCGGGGCGCACGAGCCCCCAGAAGCGCACCCGGCCGGCGCCGGTGCGGCGCGCCACGAGACCCAGCGCGAACGACGCGTGCGCGGGCTTGGGGCTCCCGTCCGCGAAGCGCAGCCCCGATTGGTAGTCACCCCAGCGCACCCGCGCGGTCGTGCCCGGTCGCTCCGGCAGGTCGCGCACGAGGAACTGCGCCACGCCGCGCAGCGATGGCTGGCGGCGGGCGATCTGCTCGGCCTTGGGCAGCCAGCGCGCCTGCTCGGCGAGGCTCGTCGTCTGCGTCGGGTCCGGCGGCGAAGTCTGGTAGCCGGACTCGGTCAGGTACAGCGGCAGGTCGCGGCGCGTGCGGCCGGCGGCGTGCAGCCGGTGCAGCAGCGACGTGAGCCGGTCGAGGTCGGCCATGCGCACGTTCTCGGGCTGCGGGTCGGTCTGCCACGGCGCGAGCTTCAGCGAGTAGGGGTGATGCGACCAGCCGTCGCCGGGCAGCGGGACGAAGTCCCGGCACTCCGGCCGCGCCAGCGGGCGCAGGCGCTCGTCGACGCAGGCCATCTCGCGCAGGAACGTCAGCGGCGCCATCCGGTCGCCCGGCGCGTCGCCCTGCGCGGCGCCGACGGACGACGTCGCGCCGATCAGGACGAGCGCATCCGGCGCCGCGGCGCGGATCGCGGGCACCGCCGCCTGCACCATCGCGCGGTATGAGTGCGGCGAGGCGGGCCGCCAGCCGTCGCCGGCGCGCTCCCACTGCGGCAGCAGGAAGGCGTTGTGGTTGGGCTCATTCCAGACGGTGAACGCGACGGCGTCGCGGTAGCGCCGCGCGACCGCGGTGGTGAAGTCCGCGTAGTCGCGGACAGCGATCGTGTCGCGCTCGCGGTCGGCGCGCCGCGCGGCCCGGCCGACCGCCCAGCGCGGCGCCCAGAAGGCGATGTCGATCGCCGTGCGCAGACCGCGCCGGCGCGTCATTGCATAGACGCGGTCGAGCTTGTCCCAGGCGCCGGCCGGATAGGCGGCCGGGTCGGTCGCGTCGAAATCCGGGCGCCGTGCCGCGTGTGGCGCGGGCGCGATCACCGACCAGCCGGCGGTCACGCGGACCCAGTCGACGCCGAGCGCGCGCAGGTCGTCGAGCGTCGCCGCGATCCGCTGCGGCGTGCGGTGCAGCAGCTCGGCGTCGTCCTGCACGATCGTCGCGACCGCGGGCGTGCCCGGACGGTCCTGATCGGCGCCACAACCGGCACCGAGCGCGCTCAGCACGCCGATGGCGGCCAGCAGCCAGGCGCGTCGCCCGGATCGCGAGGCCGGCGGTCGGACGGCGCCTACGCCTTCGGCGAGCGCCAGTCGCGCGCCAGCCGCGCCGCCAGATCGTCGGCCAGGCCGTCGATCGGCAGGCGTTCCTGCTCGAGCGTGTCGCGGTCGCGCAGCGTGACGCTGCGGTCCTCGAGCGTCTGGTGGTCGACCGTGACGCAGAACGGCGTGCCGATCTCGTCCTGGCGGCGGTAGCGCTTGCCGATCGAGCCGCCCTCGTCGTACTCGGTCTGCATCCGCGCGCGCAGCGCCTTGACGATCTCACGGGCGACCTCGGGCTGGCCGTCCTTCTTGACCAGCGGCAGGACGGCGGCCTTGACCGGCGCCAGGCGCGGGTGCAGCTTGAGCACGGTCCGCATCTCGCCGCCGAGATCGTCCTCGTCGTAGGCGTCGACGAGGAACGCCAGCGTCGCCCGGTCCGCTCCCGCCGCCGGCTCGATGACGTGTGGGACGTAGCGCTCCTTGGTCTGCGGGTCGAAGTACTCGAGCTTCTCGCCGGAGTACTCCGCGTGCTGCGTCAGGTCGAAGTTGCCGCGGTTGGCGACGCCTTCGAGCTCGCTCCAGCGGGCGCCGCCGGCGGAGCCTGCGGAGCCGGTGGCCGGGAAGAGGTACTCGACGTCGGCCGTGGCGCTGGAGTAGTGCGACAGCTCGTCGGGATCGTGCTCGCGCATGCGCAGGTGGTCCTCGCGCAGGCCGAGATCGACGTACCAGTGCATGCGCTCCTGCTTCCAGTGGTCGTACCACTGCGGCGCGTCGTCGGGCGCGACGAAGAACTCCATCTCCATCTGCTCGAACTCGCGCGTGCGAAAGACGAAGTTGCCGGGCGTGATCTCGTTGCGAAACGACTTGCCGACCTGGGCGATGCCGAACGGCGGCTTCTTGCGGCTGAACTGCAGCACGTTCTTGAAGTTGATGAAGATGCCCTGCGCCGTCTCCGGGCGCAGGTAGGCGACCGACGCGCTCTCCTCCATCGGACCGACGAACGTCTTGAACATGAGGTTGAAGTCGCGCGCCTCGGTCAGCTCGTGGCGGCGATCCTCGGTCTTGGGCAGCGACGCCTTCGCCGGGCACATCTCCTCGACGTCGAGATGATCGGCGCGGAAGCGCTTCTTGCACGCGCGGCAGTCGACCATCGGATCGGTGAAGCCGGCGAGGTGGCCGGAGGCCTCCCACACGCGCGGGTGCTGGAGGATCGCCGAGTCCAGTGCGACGATGTCCTCGCGCTCTTGGAGCATCGCACGCCACCACTCGTTCTTGACGTTGGTCTTCAGCAGGACGCCGTAGTGGCCGTAGTCGTACGTCGACCCGAGGCCGCCGTAGATCTCTGATGAGGCGAAGATGAAGCCGCGCCGTTTGCACAGGGCGACGATCTTTTCCATGGTGGCGGCGTCGGGCATTGGCGGGCCATGCTAGATAATGGCTCCAGTGGTCCGTCCCGCAAGCCCTCGCACACTTGGATCGCCCGGTGATCGGTGCCCGGCGGCGTCCTCGGATCCTAATGTGCCAGAGGCACACGTCGGATCCTGCGTCCTGGCCGGCCACCGCCAGCGGACGCCCAAGCGCACGAGGGCTCACGGGACTGACCACTAGGTGCCCTTCTACGAGTACAGACGCCAGGACGGCACGACGTTCGAGATCATGCAGAAGATGGTTGAGCCGCCGCTCGAGTGCGATCCCGAGACCGGCCTGCCGGTCACGCGCGTCTTCCACCCGATCGCCGTGCACTTCAAGGGCAAGGGCTTCTACAACACCGACTACGGCACGAAGAAGCGCGCGCGGGAGAAGGACGCCCACGACAGCTCGAAGAAGAAGAGCGAGAAGAGCGACTCGTCGTCGGGCGACTCCGCGAAGGGCGAGAAGAAGTCCGACTCGTCCTCGAAGTCCGAGTCCTCCTCCTCCTCGGATTCACCGTCGTCTTCGTCGTCGTCGTCGGGCTCCTCGAGCTCGAAGCCCGCCACGAGCTGACGCCCCTCACCCCGCGAGGAAGCGGCGGACCCTCGCCTGCTTGACCGCCTCCGGAACCTGTCCCGACACCGTGCCGAGGATCTCGGTCTGCGGCGTGCCCGCGACGGACAGCGCGCCGAAGAGGCCCAGCAGCGTCGGCCCGCTCATGTCCGAGCGCAGCGCCTTGGGCACGTTCCAGGAGATCAGCGGCAGCCGGGCGAAGGCCTGAGGCGACAGCAGCCGGCGCTTCATCGCGCCGACGATCTTCTGCTGGCGCCGCGCGCGGGTCAGGTCATCCTCGTTCCTGTTGCAGACGTTCTTGCGCGTGCGGGCCAGCGCGAGCGCCTGCTCCCCGTCGATGTGCGACTTGCCGGCTGGTAGGCGCAGCGTGTAGCCGCCATTCCTGAAGCCGCCGTTGATGCGCGAGACGATGCAGCCGCCGCGATACGTGATGCCGCCCATGGCGTCGATCAGCACGGGGAAGTCCTCGAAGCTCACGATCATCACGTGGTTGATGTCGATGCCGGTGTACTGCTCGATCGTCTGCACCGCCAGCGCGGTCCCGCCGATCGAGTAGGCGGCGTTGATCCTCTGACGGCCGGCCCCGGGGATGTCGACGATGGTGTCGCGGGCGATCGACAGGCGGCTGTTCTGGCCGCCGCCGATGCGCAGGAGCAGGATCGAGTCCGTGCGGCCGTTGCCGGTCGTCTGCGCGCCCGGCTCGGCAGTCGAGCTCGTCCGCACGTCGGAGCCCAGCACGAGGATGTTGTTGGGTGAGACCGCCGGATAGCCGGCGCCGCCGAGCAGGTGGTTGGCGTCCGAGACCCTGCCCTGCTGGATCTGCGCGCTGACGAGGAAGACGAGGACCGAGAGCGCGATCCAGCCGAGCACCGCGAGCAGGATCCCGCGGATGACGCGCCCGCGGGTGAAGCGCCGCCGAGGCGACCGGGGCGGCGCCTGCGGGATGAGCCCGCGGCCGCGCTTGCGGTCGGGGCCAGCTTCCGGCGAGACGGATTGGACGGATTGGACCGGATCCTTGGCGCGCTTCGCGCCCGCGCGCAGGCGGGCGAGCTCGTCGCGATCGTCGCCGCCACGCTTGCGAATCAGCGGCTTGCGTGAGCGATAGACGCGGTACTCGGGCTCCTCGCCTGGATCACCCGGTCCTCGCGGCGAATCGCCGCCGCCGATCACGGCCCAGCGCCGATCGGCGGCTTTCGAAGGGGGCGCCCCGCGGCGCGCCGCCGATCGACCCTGGGCCGCGCCGGCGACAGGAATTCATCCACGATCATCGGTCGATCCAGGCGGCGGGTGAGGGCATGAAGCCCTGTATGGTGGCCGATCGTGGCGACCGGCTGTGTGATCGGGGTCGACCTCGGTGGCACGAAGCTCCTGGCCGGCGCGGTCGATCCGGCGTTGAACGTGCATCACCGTGCCACGCGGCCGGCGCGCGCGGCCGACCACGGGGTGGTGCTCGACACGGTCGTCTCGGCGGTCGCCGAGGTGCGCGATGCGATCGAGGGCGCGTCGGGCAGCGTCGACGCCGTCGGCATCGGGATCCCGGCCCTGATCGACAGCGCGCGCGGCATCGCGGTCATGTCGACGCACCTGCCGCTGGCCGGCGTCCCCTTTCGTGATCTCGTCGCCGAGCGGATCGGGCTGCCGGTCTTCGTCGACAACGACGCGAACGCGGCGATGCTCGCCGAGTGGCGCTTCGGCGCGGCAAGCGGGGTCGGCGACGCGGCGCTGCTGACGATCGGCACGGGCATCGGTGGCGGCCTCGTCATCGGCGGCGCGCTGCAGCGCGGCAGCCAGGGCGCGGGGGCCGAGCTGGGCCACATGGTCGTACAGGCCGACGGACCGCCCTGCAACGGCAACTGCCCCAACCGCGGCTGCCTGGAGGCCGTCTGCTCGGGGACGGCGCTGGGTCGCGAGGCGCGGCGCCTCGCCCAGCAGCGCCCGCAGTCGGCGCTCGGCCGCGAGCTCGCCGCGGGCCGTGAGATCTGCGGTCCGCTCGTGACCGACCTCGCGCACGACGGCGACGAAACCGCGATCGAGGCGCTGGCCGTGATCGGGCGCTGGCTCGGGGTCGGCGTGTCGAACCTGGTGAACATCCTCAACCCCGATCTCGTGGTGATCGGCGGTGGCGTCATCGCGGCGGGCGAGTTGCTGCTCGAGCCGGCGCGCGCGGTCGTCGCAGAGCGCGCGCTCTCGCCCTCGAAGGAGCACGTGCGGATCGTCCCGGCGCGCTTCGGTGCGGAGTCGGGGATGCTCGGCGCCGCCGCGCTGGCGTTCGAGGGGCTCGGCATTCCCGTGTAGCCGGCCGCGACGTGCTGTGATCTGTCGATGACCACGACCGCGACGGGCCGCCTGATCGTCTGTCCGACCCCGATCGGCAACCTCGAGGACGTCACGCTGCGGGTGCTGAGCGCGCTGCGCGAGGCGGACGTCGTCGCCTGCGAGGACACGCGTCGCACGCGCGTCCTGCTCGAGCGCTACGGGGTGTCGGCGAAGCTCGTCAGCTACCACGAGCACAACGAGCTTCCGCGCGCGACGCAGCTCGTCGAGCGGATGGGCCGCGGCGACGTCGTCGCGCTCGTGTCCGACGCGGGCATGCCGCTGGTCAGCGACCCGGGGTTCGTGCTCGTCCGCGCCTGCGTGGCGGCGGGGCTGGCGGTCGAGGTGCTGCCGGGGCCGAGCGCCGTGCTGTCGGCGCTGGTGACGAGCGCGCTGCCTTCGGACACCTGGCGCTTCGTCGGCTACCTGCCGCGCAAGCGCGCCGAGCTGGCCACGCTGCTGCGCGCGCCGGAGACGATCGTCGCGTTCGAGTCGCCCAACCGCGTCGGCGCGTCGCTGGCCGTGCTCGCGTCCAGCGACTCCGAGCGGCCGGTCGTCGTCTGCCGCGAGCTGACGAAGCTGCACGAGGAGATCGTGCGCGGCACCGCCGGCGAGCTCGCCGGGCGCTACGCCACCGCGCCGCCGCGCGGGGAGGTCGTGCTCGTGATCGGCGGCGCGCCGGTGAGCGAGCCCGAGCTCGCGCCGGCGCTGGCCGCGCTGCGCCGGCTCGTGGCGGCCGGGGCCAAGCCGCGCGCGGCGAGCACCGTGGTGGCGTCGCTGACCGGCGTCAAGGCCAACGCGCTGTACCGCGCGCTGACCCAGGACGAGCCAGGATGATCCGCTTGTACCGGGCGCCGTTCTCCACGAACGTCGGACGGGTCGCGCTGGCGTTGGCGCACGAGGGCTTGGAGGCGGCGTCGGTCTGAATCTCCTCGGCCGCGGGTGTAGCCTGCGGGCCGTGGACGCTTACCTGACCATCGCGAGCAAGCGCGAGGTGCGCGAATACGACGAGCGCGCGATCGACCCCGAGGCCGAGCGGCGGATCCTTCAGGCCGGCCGGGTGGCGGGCTCGTCGAAGAACCGCCAGGCGCGGCGCTTCGTCGTCGTGCGCGATGACGGCATCCGCGAGGAGGTCGCCTCCTGCGTCTACGCGGGTGACAACGTGCGCGGCGCGGCGCTCGTCGTGGCGATCGTGGTGGGCCGTAAGGGGCCGACGGCGTTCGACGCCGGCCGCGCGGCGCAGAACATGATGCTCGCTGCCTCCAACGACGGGATCGGCTCGTGCCCGAACGGCATCGCGGAGGCCGACCGACTGGGCGAGGCGCTCAAGCACGGCGAGGACGAGTCGGTCGCGACGGTCCTCACGTTCGGCCATCCGCAGAAGCCGCGCCGCGACCCGCAGTCGCAGGCGGCCGAGGAATGGGTGCGGCGCGCGGACCGGCTGGCCTACGAGGAGATCGTCACGGAGATCTGAGGCTGAGCCGGTGAGCCGGTGAGCCGCGGGGCCGTGCGCCACGATCACCACGTGTGAAAAGACGCGCGCGACTTCGCATCAAGGCGCCCGCATCCAGCCGCGGCCGCGGGTTCGCGGCGTACCGTCGTCCTTATGCGCTCGCTGCTCGTCGTCGCCGCCGCCGCCCTGCTCGCGGGGCTCTGTGCGAGCGTCTCGTCCGCGGTTGCTCGCGGCTGGGTCCGCCCGGTTGACGGTCCCGTCGCGCGTGCCTTCGCCGTCGGTCCGGATCGCTTCGCGGCCGGACAGCACCGGGGGGTGGATCTCGCCGTGACGCCGGGCTCTGCGGTGCGTGCCGCCTGCGGCGGGCGCGTGAGCTTCGCCGGGCGCGTGCCGGGCGGCGGGCGGACCGTCAGCGTGCGCTGCGGCACGCTCGTCGCCACCTACCAGCACCTCGGGGAGGTGGCGGTCGGGCGCGGGCAGGTCGTCATGCCGGGCGGGCGGGTCGGGCGCTCCGGGGCCGCGTCCCCGAGGCCGCATGTGCACGTGGGCGCACGCGTCGCCGCCACCGGCGAGTACCGCGATCCGCTCGCGTTGTTCGCCGGCGGGCCGCCCGGTCCGCTCGCGCCGGCTCCGCTCGCGCGCCGTGCGCCGCCGGCCGATCGCGCCCCGCGGGCGCGGCTGCGCCCGCTGGGACCGGCGCCCGCGCCGCGGGCCGCGCCGGTCGCGCTGCCTCGGCCGATGGCGCGCCGCGTCGTCGCGGCGCCCGCGGCGAGCGGCCCCGCCGACCCGTTGCCGTGGCCGGTGTGGGCCGGGCTCGCGCTGGTCGCGCTCGGGCTTCCGCTCAGCGGCGGGCTCGTCGTGGCACGGCGCCGGCGGCGCGTCGCGGCCGCCACCGACTGGTCGGCTCGCGCGGCGGCTCGTCCGGGCGGGTGACGCGCCTCCCCCCAAAGGTGATGCGCGATCTGCGACGCCCACCGATCCTCGGAGCGACAGGTGCCCGCAAGCTCTGGAGCATCCAGTAGGCACACGGTTCGAACCCGTCCCGCCGGCCCGGGCGCCGGCGGAACGGGCCGCCGGCCGCGCGCAGGTAGCCTCAGCGGCCGATGAGCTTCTACGTCACGACGCCGATCTACTACGTCAACGCGGCCCCGCATCTGGGTCACGCGTACTCCACGATCGCCGCTGACGTGATGGCGCGCCACATGCGCCAGCGCGGCGAGGACGTCTTCTTTCTCACCGGCACCGACGAGCACGGCGAGCCGGTCGCGCTGGCGGCTGAGCGCGAGGGGCTCACGCCACAGGAGCTCGTCGATCGCAACGCGCCCCGCTTCATCGAGCTCGGTCCGAAGCTGAACGTCTCCAACGACTTCTTCATCCGCACGAGCGACCCGCAGCACATGGCCAAGGTGCAGGAGATCCTCAGCGCGATCCGCGACAACGGCCACGTCTACGAGGGCGTCTACGAGGGCTGGTACTGCCCCCGCTGCGCGGACTTCAAGACCGACGCCGAGGCCGGCGACGACAACCTCTGCCCGATCCACGCAACGCCGCTGACGCGCGAGAAGGAGGACAACTACTTCTTTGCACTGTCGGCCTTCCAGGACGACCTGCTCGAGCTGCTCGACGAGCAGCCGGACTTCGTCATGCCGCGCCACCGCTACAACGAGGCGCGCTCGTTCATCGAGTCGGGGCTGCAGGACGTCTCGCTGAGCCGCTCGACGTTCACCTGGGGCGTGCCGGTCCCGTGGGACTCCAAGCACGTCTTCTACGTCTGGTTCGACGCGCTGCTGAACTACTACACGGCGCTGTCGTACGCCAAGCCCGGCGAGGACCTCACCAAGCGCTTCTGGCCGGCCCGGTTTCACTTCATCGGCAAGGACATCCTGAAGTTCCACACGATCTTCTGGCCGGCGATGCTGATGGCCGCCGGCCTGCCGCTGCCCGAGCACGTCTTCGTGCACGGCTTCCTGCTCATGCGCGAGTCGGGCACGCCCGGCGAGGAGGCGCCCGAGCTGAAGAAGATGAGCAAGTCGCTGGGCAACGTGCTCGATCCGTTTGAGATCATCGACGAGTTCGGCACCGACGCGCTGCGCTTCTACTGCATGCGCGACGTGACGTTCGGCCAGGACGGGGAGGTCTCGACGGCCCGCTTCGCGGTGCTCTACGAGTCCGAGCTCGCCAACGACCTGGGCAACCTCGCCAGCCGCACGATCTCGATGGTCCACCGCTACCGCGACGGCGTCGTGCCGGATGCCGAGCTCGATCCCGCGCTGTGCGCGGAGATAGACGGTGCGAACACCGAGGTCTGCGCGCTGCTGGACCGCGCCGATCTGACCGCAGCGCTCGAGGCGATCTGGCAGCGCGTGCGGCGGCTGAACCGGTACGTCGAGGAGCGCGCGCCGTGGACGCTGGCCAAGGATCCCGAGCGCGCGGGCGAGCTCGACACCGTGCTCGCGTCGCTCGCCGAATCGCTGCGCGTCATCGCGGTCCTCCTGCAGGCGTGGATCCCGGAGAGCTCGGACAAGCTGCTGCGGGCGCTCGGTGCGCCCGAGCTCGAGCTCGAGGGCGCCCGCGTCCAGGCGAGCCGGCTCGGCGCGATCTCCAAGCTCGATCAGCTCTTCCCCAAGCACTGACGGCGTGCGCGGCGTGACCGCATGATCGACAGCCACACCCATCTGCACGTCTGCAAGCCCGACGACGCCGAGCTGGTGGCGGCGGCGGTGGAGGCGGGCGTGCAGCGGATGCTGACCGTCGGCACGACCGGCGCGACCTGCCGCGAGGCGCTGCTCGCCGCCGAGCGCTTCCCGCAGGTGTACGCCGCGATCGGCCGCCACCCCAACGAGGCGACGGGCTTCGACGCCGCGGACTTCGCGGAGCTGACCGCGCTCGCCGAGCACCCGCGCTGCGCCGCGATCGGCGAGACCGGCCTGGACCACTACCGCGACCACGCGCCGCGCGCCGACCAGGAGCGCGCGTTCGCCGCGCAGATCGAACTCGCGCGCAGCACCGCCAAGCCGCTGGTCATCCACACCCGCGCCGCCGACGACGAGACGATCGCGATGCTGATCGAAAAGGCGGCGGGGCTCGACGTGATCCTGCACTGCTTCTCGATGCCCGACCGGCTGGACGAGTGCGTCGACCAGGGCTGGTGGATCTCGCTCGCCGGCAACGTCACGTATCCCAAGGCCGCCGATCTCGCCGGCGCCTCCGAGCGCGTGCCCGCCGATCGCCTGCTCGTCGAGACCGACGCGCCGTACCTCACGCCGCAGGCCGTGCGCAAGCAGCCAAACCAGCCGGCCTTCGTCGTGCACACGGCGCGCTTCGTCGCGCAGCGGCGGGGGATCGCGTACGAGGAGCTCGAGCAGCTCGTCGAGCGCAACGCCGCCGCGCTGTTTCAGTGGTGAGCCGCGGCGACGCCGACCCCGAGCCGGTTCGCAGCGCGACACAGCCGAGCCTGCGCCGGATGCGCGACTTCGGCGTGCGCCCCAAGCGCGACCTCGGCCAGAACTTCCTCATCGACTCGAACATCCTCGGCGTCATCGAGCGCGAGGCGCGCCTGGAGCCAGGCGACGTCGTGCTCGAGATCGGCGGCGGCCTCGGCGTGCTGTCGGAGTACCTCGCCCCGCGGGTCGCCCACGTGCACGTCGTCGAGCTCGACCGGGCGCTCGAGCCGGCGCTGCGCGACGCCGCCGAACCGTTCGACAACGTCACGCTGCACTTCGCCGACGCGATGAAGCTCGACCTGCGCGCGCTGGACCCGGCCCCGACGAAGGTCGTCGCGAACCTGCCCTACGGCATCGCGGCGGGGGCGATCCTGCGCACGATCGAGGAGCTGCCGAGCGTCGTGCGCTGGGTCGGCATGGTTCAGAAGGAGGTCGGCGAGCGCTTCGCCGCCGGTCCGGGCACGAGCGCCTACGGGCTGCCCTCGGTCCTGGCCCAGCTCGCCTGCGACGTGCGGGTCCTGCGACCGGTGTCGCGCTCCGTCTTCTCGCCGGCGCCCAACGTCGACTCCGTCCTCGTCGGCCTCGAGCGCACCGGACCGGCGCCCGAGCCCGATCTGCGCGAGCTCGTGGCCTCCGCGTTCGCCCATCGGCGCAAGGCGCTGGCCGGGTCGCTGGCGCTCGCGCCGAATGCGCCCAGCGACGTTCGCGCCCGGGCCCGCGCGGCGCTCGCCGAGCTCGGCCACCCTCCCGACATGCGCGCCGAGCGCCTGTCGCCGCAGGACTTTCGCGCGCTGCGCGATAGCTTGCGGGCATGACGGTCCTGAAAACGGAGGCACGCGCGAAGATCAACCTGTGCCTGTTCGTGGGGCCCAAGCGCAGCGACGGCCGCCACGAGATCGTCACGCTGATGGACTCGCTGGACCTCTGCGACGACGTCCGGATGCAGACAGATCCGCCGGGTGTCGTCGAGGACGAAGTGGTCTGCCTCGGCGTCGAGGGGCCAAACCTCGCGGCCGAGGCGCTGCGCGCGTTTCGCGCGAGCACCGGGTGGGACGGCCCGCCCGTGCGCCTGGAGATCGAGAAGCGGATCCCGGTCGCGGGCGGCATGGCCGGCGGCTCGGCGGATGCCGCCGCGGCCCTGCGCCTGGCGGCGGAGGCCTCCGGGCTCGGCGACCGGCGCACGCTCGAGGACATCGCCGCCACGCTCGGCGCCGACGTCCCGAGCCAGATCGGCGGCGGCCTCATCCTCGCGACCGGGACCGGCAGCCGACTGCGGCCGCTGAGCCTGTCGCTCGCCTACAGCGTCGTCGTCGTCGCGATCGACGAGCACGTATCCGCCGGCGATGTCTACGCCGAGGCCGACCGCCTCGGCCTCACGCGCGACACGCTGGACCTCGCTCGCTCGATGACGCGCACGCAGGCCGCCCTGTCGTCGGAGACGATCCTCGAGCGGCTGCACAACGACCTGCAGGACGCCGCCCGGTCGCTGTGCCCGGCGATCGACACGGCGCTCGAGGCGGTCCTCGCCGCGGGCGCCGACCACGCGCTCGTGTCCGGCTCGGGACCCACCGTGCTCGGGGTCTTCGTCGGCGCCGGGCATCGTGAGCGCGCGCGCCGCGTGCGCCAGTCGCTGGCCGACGAGGGCTGGACGCCCGAGCCCCTGCTGACCGCTCCGGCGGGCCCGATCGGCCGCGCCTGACTGGGCCACGAGGTACGACGTCGCGCATCTAGGGCACAATCTCGGTTGTGACGAACGGCGCGTTGACCATCCTCATCGGCGGCACATGTGGTGTGCTGGCCCTCGCCGCGTTCGTCTGGTTCATCGCCTGGCCGGCCTGGCACGCGTACGGCACCCTGTGGGAGCGGCTCGCTGCCGGCTTTCTCAGCCTGTACGTCCTGGTGGCGCTTCTCCTGGTGGGCGCGGCCGGTGGTGCGGCCTTCGCGTACTACTGGGACCGCATCGCGGCGTAGCCTATGACCATGGCGACCTCCGCCGACCGCTCGGTCGGCCTCGATCTTGCTGCGCTCGACGCCATCTCGGAGGCTGTCGAGTCCGGCGCCGGGCTGCCCGAGGTCGTACGCGCCGCATCCCGCGCGCTGGACGCCAGCCTCGTGCTGCTCGACCGCAGCGGATCGGTGCTCGCCGTCGCCGCGCGTTCGCCCGCCGACGAGCGCTCGCTGCTCGACAGCGCGGCGGGAGTGGAGACGATCGAGCTGCGCGTGGCCGACACCCCCGTCGGGCAGCTGCGCATGCGGGCACGCTCGACCCCGGGGCCGGCGCTCGTGCGCCTCGTCACGACGCTGGTTGCCTCCGAGGTCGAGCGCGTCCGGGCTCCGGCGCGTGCCTCCCAGGAGGCGGCGACCGCCTTCCTGCGCGCCGTCCTGTCCCGTGAGCTCGCCGATGGGGCCGACATCCTCGCCCGCGCCGACGAGCTCGGTATCGAGCTGATCTCCGGCGGCGCGATCCTCGTCGCCCGCGCCCACGCCCACGTCCCGGTCGAGGAGGGCTGGCGCCCGCGCGTGCTGGCGACCGCCGAGCGCGGCGCGCGGGCCGTCGTGCCGACCGCGATCGCCGCACCGGCCGAGCGCGAGACGTCCGCCGCCGAGGTCGTCGTGCTCGTTCCCAGCGGCGACGACGCGGTCGCCAAGCGCGCCGCCGAGGGCGTCCTGCGCGAGCTGCAGGCAGGGCTGCCGGGCCATTCGTTCGCGATCGGGCGCAGCCGCGTCGCGCTCGATCCGCTGGACCTGCACCGTGCCGGCAACGAGGCGCTGCTCGCCGTCAACGTGGCCGAGGGCGATGAGGAGCGGCCCCTGCTGGCCTTCGAACAGACCGGCGCCTACCGCCTTCTGCTGTCGGCGATGAGCGAGGACCCCGCCGAGCTACAGCGCTTCTATGCCGAGACCGTGGAGCCGCTGGTCGCGTACGACGAGCAATACGAGACCGAGCTCGTCCGCACCGTCGAGGCGTTCCTCGACAACGACGGGAACGTCGCGGGAACCGCGCAGAAGCTCTTCACCCACCGTCACACGATCCGCTACCGGCTGGAGCGGGTGCGCGAACTCTCCGGCCTCGACGTCGGCTCCACGGACGGGCGCGAGAAGCTCTCGCTGGGCCTGAAGGCGATGCGCGTGCTCGGCGTGGCAGCGCCCGGCGGCCCGGCGACCGAGCCCGGGACGAGCGCCGGTCGCGTCCCCAAGCGATAGTAGGCTCCCGCGCTTGGCGGCCGCGGTTTGAAGATCGGGATCCTCACGGGATCGGGCACCTACGCGCTGCCCGGCATCGAGGCCGACGGCGAGGCCCAGCTCGTCGAGACGCGCTTCGGCTCCGCGCCGGTGACCAGCGGCCGCCTGGGCGGCGTTGACGTGCTGCACATCTCGCGCCATCGCCCCGGACACGAGCTGCTCTCCAGCGCCGTCAAGCACCAGGCGAACATCGCGGCGCTGAAGCAGCGCGGCGCCGACGCGATCCTCGCGGTCACCGTCTGCGGCGCGCTCGACGCCAACCTCTCGCTCGGCAGCCTCGTCGTCTTCGACGACCTGCACTTCCTCGCCAACCGCCTGCCCGACGGCTCGATCTGCACGCTGTTCACCGAGCCGGGAGAGAAGGGGCGCGGGCACTGGATCTACGAGCGCCCGTTCTCGCAGCATCTGCGTGAGGCTCTGCTGGCCGGTGCCGAGGAGGCCGGCAACTACGCGGTCGACGGCGGCTGCTACGGCCATGTCGACGGCCCGCGCTTCAACACGAAGACCGAGATCCGGATGCTGCAGAACTGTGGCGTCACCGTCGTCAGCCAGACCGCGGGGCCGGAGACGGTGCTCGCGGGCGAGGCCGAGATCCCGTACGCGCTGCTCGGCTACGCGACCGACTATGCCAACGGCGTCAAGGCCGAGGCGACGCCGGTCGAGGAGCTCATCCGCCTGATCGAGGCCAGCGGTGCGAACTTCGCGAGCACGCTGGCCGCCGCCGTCCCGAAGATCGACGCCGACAGGCTCGAGCCCGTCGGCACGTTCTTTCGCTTCGACTGATCTGCGATGTGAGCTCAGGCCAGGCGCTGCGACGCACATTGCGCTTGGCGCTGCCGGCGTGCGTGCTGGGCGCTGGCGTCGGCGCGCCCGGTGGCATAGGGAGGGGTGCGCCACGCTCGGGCGGCTTCGGTCCCTCGCCGCCGGGAGGACCGGCCCCAACGTCGTGACGGTGTCGGCGCGCCGCCTCGCGAAGCTCGCGACCGGCCGCTACTACCTCGTCGTCACGGCGCGCGGCTCGTCGGGTCCGGCGGCGGTGCAGCGGCTGCCGCTGGCGCTCGTGCGTCCGTTGTGCTTACACGGCGCTCGCTCGTGTTCGAACACGCGAACACGTCACAATTGCTCTGCGATGGGGAGTCGTCCAATGGCAGGACTCGGCCCTTTGGAGGCCGCTATCCCGGTTCAAGTCCGGGCTCCCCAGCTTGAACATCCGACCGCCCTGCGAACATGTGTTCGTATGGCTTCTCCCCCGCGCGGGCACCCTGAAGATGTCTCCACGGACGAGCTGCATTGGCTTGCAGGCCTGCTCGAGGGTGAGGGCTCCTTCCTCGCGGGGCCGCCCAGCGCGCCTCGGTACCCCCTGATGACGCTTCAGATGATCGACGAGGATGTCGTCGGTCGGGTCGCCACGATGTTCGGTCGCAAAGTCGGGCGCTGGCAGCCCCGCAATCCTAGGTTTCAGCCGATCTTCATCGCGCGAATCACCGGTGCAAAGGCCGTCTCGTGGATGACTGCTCTGCGCCCGCTGATGGGTGCGCGTAGGCAGACGCAGATTGACCACGCCCTCGCGAGCTATGCGCCGACGCCCGCGTCTCTGCTGGATGACACGACAGCGTGCGAGGCCCTGCGCCTACTCGCGAACGGCAGCAGCGTTCGGGAGGTTGCTGAGCACTTCGGCACGAGCGTCTGGTGCATCTACGACCTACGTCTCGGTCGGACTCACAAGGGCCTGCCTCGATCATGACCGGACTCGCTCCTGCGCCTAGGATCACCCCATGCCCTCTCTCACCGCCATCATCCTCGCCGCCGGTCAGGGCACCCGCATGCGCTCGCGGCTTCCGAAGATGCTGCACCCGCTCTGCGGGCGCCCGCTCGTGGGCTGGCCGATCGCCGCGGCGCTCGAGGCGGGGGCCGACCGGGTGGTCGTCGTCGACTCCCCCGCCAACACGCTCGAGGGGGAGCTGCCCGAGGGCGTGACGCGCGTCGTCCAGCCGACGCCGAACGGCACCGGTGGCGCCGTGCAGGCAGCCGCAGCCGAGATCGAGCCCGACGGCACGGTCGTCGTCCTGCCGGGCGACGTGCCGCTCATCACCGCCGCGGCGATCGGAGAGCTCGTGCGGGCGCACGTCAAGCACGACGCCGCGGCGACCATGGCGACGATGACGCTCGCCGATCCCAGCGGCTACGGCCGCGTCGTGCGCGACGACGACGGCCACGTCGAGGGTGTCGCGGAGACGAAGACCGCCGGCGACGCGACCCCCGAGCAGCTGGCGATCCGCGAGGTCAACAGCTCGATCTTCGCCTTCGACGCCCGCGCATTGCTCGCCGTGCTCGAACAGCTCACGCCGGACAACGCCCAGGGCGAGCTCTACCTCCCCGACGTCCTGCCCGCGCTGCGTGCCGCCGGCCACACGGTCAGGGCGCACGAGCTGCACGACCCCGAGCTCGCGCTCGGCGTCAACGACCGCGTCCAGCTCGCCCAGGTGCGCGCGATCGCCCAGCAGCGCATCCACGACGACCACGGTCGCGCCGGCGTGACCATCGTGGACCCCGCCGCGACGCTGATCGACGTCGGCATCGCGATCGGCGAGGACACGCGGATCGAGCCCAGCAGCTTCCTGCGCGGCACGACGGCGATCGGCCGCGGCTGCACGGTCGGCCCGCTTACGACGCTGATCGACGCCACGCTGCACGACGAGGTGACGATCGCGCACTCCTACGTCGTCGGGGCCGAGATCGAGTCGCGAGCGACGGTGGGCCCCTTCGCCTACCTGCGACCCGGCACGATCCTGCGCGAGCGCTCCAAGGCCGGCACGTTCGTCGAGATCAAGAACTCCGACGTCGGCCGCGGTACGAAGGTCCCGCACCTGTCCTACATCGGCGACGCCGACATCGGTGAGGACACGAACCTCGGCGCCGCCACCATCACCGCCAACTACGACGGCGTCGACAAGCACCGCACGACGATCGGCGATCGCGTGCACACGAGCGTCGACACGACGCTCATCGCCCCGGTGACGCTCGGCGACGATGCCTTCACGGCCGCGAACTCGGCGATCACGAAGAACGTCCCGCCCGGCGCGCTCGGCGTCGCCCGCGAGCGCCAGACGAACATCGACGGCTACGCCGATCGCAAGCGCCGGAACAGGCCCTAGACTTCTGCCGGCGATGACCACGGTCGAGCCGCAGCCGGCGCCAGCTATCCGCCTCGAGCTCGGCTATGACAAGAACCTCATGCTGTTCTCGGGGCGCGCGAACCCCGATCTGGCCGCCAGGATCGCCGCGAAGCTCGGCATCGCGCCCGGCCCGGTCACGCTGAAGACGTTCACCAACGGCGAGGTCTACTGCCGCTACGGCGAGTCGATCCGCGGCGCGGACGTCTTCCTCGTCCAGCCGATCTGTGCCAACCCCGGCGAGGGGATGACGCCCAACGACGCGCTCATGGAGCTGCTGCTGATGATCGACGCGGCCGTGGGCGCCAGCGCGCACCGCGTCATCGCCGTCACGCCGTGGTTCGGCTACAGCCGCCAGGACAAGAAGTCCGCTCCCCGCGAGCCGATCTCCGCCCGGCTCGTCGCCCGCATGCTCGAGCGCGCGGGCGCCGACCGGGTCCTCACCATGGACCTGCACGCCGGCCAGATCCAGGGCTTCTTCCGCAAGCCGGTCGACCACATGACCGCCCTGTTCATCCTCACGCAGTACTTCCGCGACCTCGGCCTGCAGGACCTCGTGGTCGTGGCGCCGGACGCTGGCCGCGTGAAGCTCAACAAGAAGTTCGCCTCCAAGCTCGGCGCCGACCTCGCGATCCTCGACAAGGAGCGCCCGGCCCAGCAGGTCGCCGAGATCGGCTACGTCATCGGCGACGTCAAGGGCAAGACCGCCCTGATCGTCGACGACATCATCGACACGGCCAGCACGCTGAAGGTCGCCAGCCAGACCGTGCTCGACGCCGGCGCGCGCGCCGTCTACGCCGCCGCGACGCACCCCGTGCTCAGCGGCAACGCCTTTCAGAACATCGAGGCGGCCGGCTTCGAGCAGATCGTCGTCACCGACACGATTCCGCTGCGGGCCGGCGCGCCGGACAACATCATGGTCCTCTCCTGCGCCGAGCTGCTCACCGACTCGATCCGCAGCATCTTCTCGGACCGCTCGGTGAGCGACGTCTTCGGCGGCGAGAACCAGCTGTTCTAGCCAGACCACCGGAAACACTGGCACTCAGAGGGGTGCGCGCCAGTTTGCGCGCCAACCTACGCTGTCAGGCCGTCCGAAATCGCGCGACTCCATCAAGGAATCCCTGGGATGCGGTCGAAACATGCAGGGATCAACCCTGTCGCTTCGCGGCCGTCATGGGTAGGGTTACATTATGCGTCCCGATCTCGACATCCTGCTTCGCTTGGCCGAGAGTCGCCGTCGCCGGCTCGTCAATGGCCGTCCGGTGTTCGCGCTAACGGATCACGACGCTGAAGGTTCGGCCCGTTCCGCCATGCGACTCGCTCAGGCGTCCAAGTCGCAGGTCGCGGATCGCGCTGGCGAGCGCTGCCTCGCCGCGTAGCTGACGTTGCACGCTCATACTCGCCGTCTAGCACGCCGCGTTTGAATGCTCAGCCGAGCCCGATTACGACTATGACCCGCTCCGTACCGCTGAAGAGATTCAGCGGTACGGAGCGGAGGCCCTGCTCTGGCTCGCACACGTGGCTGCGTCGGACCCCCCGCCACTGCCAGACCCATATCTAGTTAGGGCAATACATCGCGCATGGTTCTCGACAACCTTCCCGGCTGACGCTGGCCGGGAGCGGACGGCGATGGTCCTGAATCGCAAAGGGACGGCCGTAGCAGTCGATGCAATTCTGCCCGCCATTGAGAACGCTTGCGGCAACTGGCAGTGGCGCCGCGACAACGTTGCTCCAGACGATGGACCCGGCCTGGTCGAGTTCATAGTGGCGGAGGCGAACACGCTCCGTCTCGGTCTACGACGTTCATCCATTCGTAGATGGCAACACGCGCACGTGCTGGCATCTACGCAACTACGCCCTTATGTTGGATGGGCTCAACCCGCTCGGCGAACTCCGCGACGAGCAAGAGCATGACGACGCGTGGTGGGCGGCCACGCCCCACGAACACGAGGCGCTTGACACTGTCGTGCTTGCCGAGTTGGCCGCTCAGGAGACCTGAGCGGCCATCAGGTACGCATCCAGCAGCGTCGTCGCTTCGGCCTCGTTGCCCGGCATCATGTGGCCGTAGCGATCCAGTGTGATCGACACGCTCGAGTGCCCCATGTACGTCGACAGGGCCTTCGCGTTCAGGCCGGCAGCGATCGCGAAGCTCGCGAACGTATGGCGGCAGTCGTGCAGCGTCAGCCGCTCGAGCTTCGCCGTCTTCCACACGTCGTCGGCGCGCTGCTGTACGAGCACTCCCTGCGGGTGGTCGAGCGCCTTGAGCCGCCGCCCACGAGCCTCGGCCCGCGGTCGGGCGCGGGGCTCAACCTCGACGAGCGGGTGCGCGACGGCATCGCCTGCCACTCCGGTCGCGCGCCGGTGCCGGCCACGCTGGAGGGGCGCATCGTGCGTCTGGTCGACCGCGTCGCCTACCTCAACCACGACATCGACGACGCGCTGGGGGCCGGGGTCCTTGACGAGGCCGATCTGCCGGCCGCGCCATCGCCCGGCTGGGGGAGACCGGCTCGCGGCGCATCGACACGCTGGTGCACGACCTGGTCGAGACGTCCTGGGTGGCCGGGGACATCGTTCAGGGCGAGGCGGCCGGCGCCGCGATGCGCGACTTCATGTTTGCCCAGGTCTACCTGGGCACACATGGCGCGAGCACGCCAAGATCGAGCGGGTCGTGAGCACGCCGTTCCACCACTTCGCCGACCACGCCCAGGCCCTTCCGCCCGCCCGCGGGGAGGCCGATCTGGCCCAGCGGGTCACCGACCACGTCGCCGGCATGACCGATCGCTACGCGGTCCGCGCGTTCACCCGCCTCAGCGTGACCGCGCCCTTCGAGGTCTAGCCCGCTCTCGGTAGCCCTGCCTGAGGCAGTCCCGGGTGTGGTCTTGCGCGTCGTCCGTCAGGCCTTGGCGGGCGCGCCCGGTGCCCCGATCGACTCGGTGAGGGCGCGGCCCTGGGCGTCGGCCGGTGCCCGTGCGCCCAGTAGGGCGGCGATGGTGGGCGCAACGTCGACGGTTCTGGGGTCCCGGGGCGGATCTCCGCGGCGCACGCCCGCGCCCGCCAGCAGCAGCGGCACCTTGATCTCGCGCAGGCTGCCGTGGGAGCCCCGGTCGCTGGCGGGCTCGGACCCCAGAGCGAAGCCCCATGGCGGCTCTGCCTCGGCGACCAGGGGCCCGAGCTTGTCGGCGGCCCGAGCTTGTCGGCGGCCCTCAGCGCGTCAGGTCGTCGCGGTCGAGCACGCGGGTGATGCTGTCCAGCCCTCCACCGCGGCCCCTCCCGCCGTGGCCAGCCCGCTGGCAGGAAACGTCGTCTCGAGATCGCGTCGGTCACGGTGGGCCTCCAGATAGCGGACGGAACCTCCCGCAGACTGATGGCACCGCGCTGGCCAGATGTGTCCGCAAGGAGAAAGCCAGCCGGCGCCTGCGCGCTCGACGGCGCCTGCTCCGCTCAGCGCCCGGCGCGGTAGATCGCCGCGAGCACCGCGAAGGGGTCCGGCCCCGTGCCGCCGTCTGCGGCGACGATCCGTCGACGCAGCGTGTAGGCCTCGCCGGCCGGGATCGCGACGGGGATGCGGCTGAGGATGTAGTTGCCGGTCCCGTAGGCGTCCGCGTCGGCAGGATCGTCGTCGTAGATCAGCCCGAACGTCTGGCGATCTGTGCCGGTCATGCCCACCCAGGGCTCGACCGGCTCGAAGGCACGCGGACTGGAGTACGGCGTGGTGATGGTCCCGTGGCCCGGCACTCCGCTGGACTGCCCGGCGCCGTCGTGGTCCATCGCGTCGCCGACCCACACCGATCGCGCTGTGGAGGCGCGGTTCTCGTAGACGGTCTCCGCGGTGATCCAGCGCTCATCGCGGCGCACGGTGTACGTGGTCACGGCGCTCAGGCCGTCGAAGTCGGTCGAGCGGCCGGTGGTCCGCACGACGGCCCGCTCGTCGGTGACCTCGATGACGGCGACCTCGTCGTTGACCACCGTGAGCTGCTGCCAGGACGCGGTGCCGGTCGGCTGGACCGCCGACGCGTAGGGGAGGTTGATCCAGTCCATCTGGTCCCCGCCGCCGCGCATCGCGATGTCCACCGGCTTGCCCTTCGTGGCGCCCGGAAGCTGGCCGTCCTCGAAGTCCACGGCGATCGCCATGGCCAGCAGGGCGTTCTCGATGACGATGTCCTGCGTGCCCGCCTGCGAGCGCGGGCCCGGCACGACCCGCCCGGTCCCGGCGGCGACGGTGACGGCCGTGAGCGCGAGGTCGGCGCGCGTCTCCCGCCCGCGGACCACCTCCGCGGTCGTGGTCGCGGTCTTGTAGCCCACGCCCATGGCGACGAGCTCGTAGGTGCCGGGCTGCACGAACAGCAGGTACGCGCCGTCGGCGTCGGTGCGCCCGCCGTCGGCCACGCGCCCGTCGCCATCCCGCGCCTCGACCGCCACGTTGGGCAGTGGCTCACCAGTGCCCGCGTCGGTCACGCGACCGGTCACGCCGTCACTCGAGCCCGGCCGCCGGCGCGCCCCCGGACGGCCGTCGGCGACCTCGAAGGAGGCCAGCGTGTAGGCCGGCGACGCAGAGTCGCGCGGGTTCGTGACGATCCGCAGGTCGGAGATCCAGCGCTCGGGGGTGACGTCGCAGACGACGTAGCCGCGGTAGTCGCCGTTGTAGAAGCGCACATGGGCGTTCTCGGCCAGCCCCTGGCGCACGGCGTCGTCCCATCCGATGCCCGAGCTGATCGACGTGCCGACGAACTCCGTGGCCACCACCTCGCCGGTGCGCTCGAGGTCGTTGACCCAGTTGGAGTGCCAGTCCCCGCTGAGCACTACCGGGTTGCTGGGGCGCTCCCGGGCGATGAACCCCAGGACGCGCTCGCGCGCGGCGGGATAACCGTCCCACTGATCCAGGTTGTAGATCTCGCCCTCGCCGGCCAGGTAGTCGAAGGGGGCCATGATCGTCTGCTGGGCGACGACGTTCCACCGCGCTTTCGAGCGGCCCATCCGCTCCAGCAGCCAGCGCTCCTGCTCAGGTCCGGTCATCGTGGCCTGCGGGTCGTCGACCTCCGGGCAGGGCTCGGACATGAAGCGGTCGTTGCACGGCTGGTCGGAGCGGTACTGGCGCGTGTCGAGGACGCTGAACGAGGCCAGGCGCCCGACGTCGAACCCCCGGTAGAGCAGCATGTCCGGACCGCTGGGGCGCGAGCGGCGGCGTAGCGGCAGGTGCTCGTAGTAGGCGCGGTAGGCGTTGGCGCGGCGCTCGAGGAACGGGCGGCCGTCGGCCGGGCCGGGCGGCTCGTCTCCGGCGTAGTCGTTGAGCACCTCGTGATCGTCCCAGGTGGTGATGAACGGGAACCGCGCGTGGGCGGCGCGCAGGTCAGGCGAGGTCTTGTACAGAGCGTGCAGGCGCCGGAAGTCCTCCAGGCCGCCGGCACGGCCCTCGTAGATGTAGTCGCCAAGGTGGACCACGAAGTCCAGCTCCTCCTCGGCCATACGGGCGTAGGCGGGGTAGGGCCCACCCGTCCAGGCCTGGCAGGAGGCGAAGGCGAAGCGCAGGTGCTCCGCCTTGAGGCCCGGGGGCGGCAGCGTGCGCGTTCGTCCCACCGGGCTGCGCTGATCGCCGACGCTGAAGCGATACCAGTACCACCGGTCCGGCGCGAGGTCGCCGACCTCGACATGGACGGCATGCGCGCCAGCCGGAGTCGCGGTCACGGTGCCCCGTCCGAGAATCCGTCCCATGTCCTCGTCGGCGGCCAGCTCCCAGCCGACCGGCACGTCCTCGGCCGGCATCCCGCCGCCGTCGAGCGGGTCCGGCGCCAGCCGCGTCCACAGCACAACGCTGTCGTGCGTCGGGTCGCCGGAGGCGATCCCCAGCGTGAACGGATCATCGGCCAGATCGCCGACGCCGAGCGCCTGCTGGGCCAGCGGCCCCATAGCCAGCGTCACGGCGCCAAGGCCGCCGAGCTTGACGAAGGTCCGGCGATCGAGCGGGGTCCAGCTATCCATGGCCGCTGCTCCTGATGGTGGGATTGGGCCGCAGGCTCTCACCCGTCGAAGTCGTGTGTGTTGCCAGGTGGTAAATGGCCTGCCGACTACCTGGTCCGGGAGCGTCGCTCAGGCGGGCGAGGCCAGAGCCTCGTCGACGCAGTCGCGCCTCTGCGGCTCGCTGTAGGCCTTGGGGAGCTTGAAGTCCCGTTGGGCCAGCAGCTCGCGGAGGCGGTCGGGGTAGTCGGTGATGAGGCCATCGACTCCGGCATCGATGAGGGAGGCCATCGTCGCCCTGTCGTTGATCGTCCAGGGGATCACGGCCAGCCCGGCGGCGTGCGCCTCGGCCACCAGCTCCGGCGTGGTGTAGGGCGTGTAGTCCGGATCGTCGATCGTGCCGTTCTGGGGCATGCCGTGGACGGGGGAGATCGCGTCGGCGCCGAACGAGGCGGCCGCCCGCACGAGGCTCCCGTCGAAGTCGTCGATGTCGATGTCGATGCCGCCGAGCCACGGCGAGGCCCCCCGGCTCTCCCACCTCCAGGAAGTCGCCGTTGGTCAGCGCGACCAGGGGCAGACGGGGCTCGACCTCGCCCATGCGCATGAGCGCTCCCCAGTCGAAGCTCTGGATCGTCACCCGGTTGAGCAGGCCGGCCTGGCGGATCTCGCGCGCGACGATCTGCACGAACTGTTCCCGCGGCGCGGTCTCCTGAGGCGCCGCCGCCTCGACCTTGGTCTCGATGTTGAACCAGACCTTGTCGCCTTGTAGCAGTCGACGAGCGCGAACACCTGACTCAGCAGCGGCAGGCGAGCGCCCGGGACGAGCTGCTGGTCCGGGTACGCGGCCAGTCGCTGTGAGCCGCAGTCCAGCGTCCACACCTGCTCGAGGGTCAAGTTGGTGACGTAGTCGCCTACATAGGGATACTCGGGGTCGCCCGGGAAGGCGGGCCCCGTGTCGCGACACTTCGCGGCCGACACCTGCCGGTCGTGGGTGACGACGGCGTGGCCGTCCTGGGTGATCTGCACGTCGAGCTCCAGGGTCGTCACGCCCAGCTCGAGCGCGTTGGCGAATGCCGGCAGCGTGCTCTCGGTGACCAGACCGATTCCGCCTCGATCTCGAGGTCGAACTGCCGGGGCCGGGCGCGGGAAGCCGGCTGCCGACCTGACCGGGCGGCCCGTCGGGCCGTTCCGCGAAGACCTCCGGTGCCGATGCGGCGGTCAGGCCGAGGGCGACCAGCGACGCGACGACTGGGACGCTCGGGAGCGGGAAGGCCCCGCCGAGGGCGGCGCGAGCCGTTGGGTGAACCTGGACCGCATGCGCTTTGCTCCTGTCGCGGTCGGTCGAGATCGCGAACGTACGGGCCCGAGCGGCACCGATGGTCAATATCTCGTGACCGTGCGGGGGCCGGCCGGCGACTGGGTCGTCTGCGTGGGCCACCGGCCGATCGCCGACCCGCTCGTGCCGACGACGCTCGGCGGTCCGATCACGCCTGCTTCACATCACGTGCTCGTTCGACCGGCACAGTGCGTCGTGGCTGCGGGGGCGAGCCGTTGGTCCCGGGCCGTTCAGGAGCGTCACACAAGGAAGGGCCACCCGATGTCAGCAAACGCACGACGAAGCGCGCTGGCGGTGTGCGCCGCGGGGATGGCCTCGCTCGCCGTCGCCGTCGCGGGGGCCGGCGCGAAGAGCGAGGACCGACTGTCGGAGTCGCCCCCGGGCCAGGTGATGGTGATCGACGCCAACCTGATGGAGGTCAACCGGGCGCCGGACGTGGCGGATCCGAAGGACATGGAGAACTTCGTCAGCATCCTGCTCACGCGCCTCACCTACGCCCCCGACGCCCTGGCGCTGCAGGAGGTGCGCCGCGAAAGCGCCGAGAACGTGGCCCGCTTCCTGAGCGAGCAGACCGGCTACCGCTACGGCGCTGTGGTCGCCGACGATCAGGCGTTCCTCGGCGACGGGGTGAAGCGGGAGACCGCGATCGTCCTGAACCTCGACACGATGCGCGCCCTCGACGACGGGGGCTTCCTCCGCGACGAGGTCCGCGCCCGCAACGGCAAGGTGAAGGACTACGCCTACCTTCTCGCCAAGGAGCGTCGCGGCGGGCTGAGCATGGCGCTCGTGAGCGTCCACCTGGCCGGGGCGAACCCCGACAAGGAGCGCTCCACGCAGCAGATCGCAGAGTTCGTGGATGAGCGTTACTCATCGCCGTCGAGGCGACAGGTCGAGGTGATCGCCGGCGACTTCAACTCCCGCCGTTGCGTGGCGAAGGAGCCGACGCCCGACTGCGAGCCCAGGCCCTCCTACGACGTCATCACGAACGGGTTCGGCTATCAGGATGCCTTCCTGGCCGGCAATCCCGACGATGCGGGCCGGACCAAGTACATCGACTACATCTTCGCGCGCGCCGGAGTGATCGATGCCGACGCCGACCTCGAGCGCAAAGCGCGTGTCGGCAGCGACGCCGAGTTCAAGGAATGCAAGCAGCTCTACACCCAGGGCCGCAGCAGCGAGGCAGAGGGCGGTTGCAGGACCGGCTTCTACTCAGACCACAACTTCCAGTGGGCGCTGCTGGAGATGGAGAACGGTGGCGCCCGGCCGGAGACCGGCGCTGCCCCGAGAGAGGCGGAGGTAACGCGATGACGCTCCAGGGCAACTGGACCGCACGACCCTGACCCGCCGCAGGCTGCTGGGCTGGGCTGGGCGGGGCTGGGGGCTGGTGGGCTGGCCGTGGCGGCGAGCGGGATCTCGCCGGGTCGGGCGCTGGCGAGGCCGTTCTTCGCCGACGACCCGTTCAGCCTTGGGGTCGCCTCGGGCGAGCCCCTGCCCGACGGGGTGGTGCTGTGGACGCGGTTGGCGCCGGATCCGCTGGCGCAGGATGGCAGGGGGGGCCTGCCGCCCGAGGCCTACGGGGTGCGTTTCGAGGTGGCCGAGGACGAGGCCTTCTCGCGCGTCGTGCGCCGCGGTGCCACGGAGGCGACGCCCGACCTGGCCCATTCGGTCCACGTGGAGCTCGAGGGCCTCGAACCGGCGCGCGAGTACTTCTACCGCTTCAAGGCGGGCACCGAGATCAGCCCTGTGGGCCGCACCAAGACGGCTCCCGCGCCGGGCGGCCCGGTGGGGGAGCTCGCCCTGGCCTTTGCCTCCTGCCAGAACTACATCACTGGCTTCTACACCGCCTATCGCGACATGGCGCAGCAGGACCTGGACCTCGTCGTCCATCTGGGCGACTACATCTACGCCGACGCCGGTGGCGGCAGGAACGACCCCGACTCCGTGCGATTCCACTCCGGTCCGAGTGCGACCATGAGGTGTGTCTGACCTTTAGCCAGGCACCCGGCGCATCAGGTGCTTGCACAATCGTCGCTTTCGGCCGCGGATGTCGCTAGTGTGTCGCCTACAGGCGACACGGGAGCGACAGCGAGGAAACATGGCCGTTCTTGAACAGGATGAGCGGGATGCGCTTGAGTCTGTTGACGATTCGCTGCGGCAGATCCAGCTGAGCCTCGAGGACGCGGCTCGAAGCGGCGCCATCGATCGACAGACGCTCGACCGGCTCACCACTACCGCGAGACAGGTCGCGCAGCGGGTGAACGCGAGCCTCCCACCTCAGCTCGACGATCGCGCGGCCGCTGAAATCCGTGACCGCCTCATCGCGATCCTCACGCTCGAAATCGAAGAGACGACCAGCCTCGATGTCGCCGACCGTTTTCTCATGGAGATGGAGGCGGTGCGGCACATCGTGAAGGACGTGCTCGACGAGCAGCCCCCTGTTGAACTCCGCGACGCGGAGAACCTCGTCAAGATCTTGGAGTCCTGGCTCCCGGGCGTGACAGTGGCCCAGCTCTCCGAGATCCTCGGGATCTCAGAGCGGGCGTTGCAGCGTCGCCGCCATGGCGAGGGCGGCGACGCAACGCATCGAATGGGGCTTGTCGCCCGACTCGTCGCGATCTTGCGGTTGAGCTGGACGGATCAAGGCGTCGCAGCGTGGTTCCATCGCCCGCTCAGCACACTCGGGGCGCGCAAACCCATCGAGTTGCTCGATGACCCTGGCCGCGAAAGAGACCTTCTGACGGCTGCGAGAGCGGGCAGAGTCCAGGGTGGCATCTGATCAGCAGGTCGCGCTTGCGCTTAGCGCACCGGGCAGCCTCTCGATCTTCAGATACACGGACTACGACGTTCCGTTCTGGGCGCGGCCGAACTCACGACCAGGCCGATGGAACCTCGGGGCGCAAGGACCCACGCAGTACTGGTGCATGACGCCCGACGGCGCCTGGGCCGAGCTCATACGGGCCAAGGAGCTGTACACCGAAGATGAGCTGGACCTGGTGCGCATGCCGCTTTGGGTGTGTCGTATCCCCACGATGTGGCTCATCGATCTGCACGATCGGGAGGCGCAGGACAAGTACGGCTTGACCCACGCGCGCATGATCGACGACGACTGGGGGCCATGTCAGACCGCGGCGACCGAGCTTCGCCGACGCTGCCGTGGCATCGTCACGCCCAACGCAGCGCTCGACGGGCACATGAACATCACGCTGTTTGGCGCCCGAAGGGCAATCGACTGGCGCTCCAAGCCAGCTCTCGGCTCCACGTTGCCCACAGCGCGCACTGCAGTCGGCCGGCCGGTGCCAGGGCTCATCCCGTTCGTGCGGCGGCAGACACCAGGAGGACCGCAAGCCCAGCTGTTCCACTGAACCGCGCTGCATTGGCGCTGTATCGACCGCGTTTTCTCGCTGCAGGTGGTCAACGCGACCACCGTGCGCGTGACGTTCGGCGGTCTGGCCGCCACGACGGGCGCTGACTTCGAGATCGTGCGGGTCAGCGACAAGGGCGACGCGGTGCGCACCAAGGGGCGGCCGGGTCCGCTGCACGACGAAGGGCACGTTGAAGCCCTCCGCCACGCTCACGCCGCTGGGCAAGAAGAACATCTGCACCGGCAAGATCCGCATCCGCGACACCTCCGGCAAGAAGATCATCTCGTCGCGGACGTCGAACATCCGCAAGACATGCACCTACAACCGCTCGGTGACGTTCCGGGCGACGCGCAAGCAGCGCGCCATCCTCAGCGTCCAGGCGCGGTATGCCGGGAACGTCGTCTCCACGGCGAAGAGCAGCAAGAAGATCCGCGCGAAGGTCAGGCCCTAGCCGCTCGACCCACAGCACTCACCGAGGGCGGCCACAGATGGCCGCCCTCGGTCGTGCTCCGGCCCTGCGCCGCGCTACCGTCGAGTGGCATGACCCCCGCCGCCGAGCTGATGCAGCGCCTCGGGCTCTCCGACGACGAGCTGTGCGAGGTGCTGGCGGTCGATCCATTGTCGGTCATCAGCGGCGAGCTCGACCATCGGCCGGAGATGGCGATCCTGCTCGCCCTCACGGCGGAGGCCGCCGAGCGCGTCGGGCCGCAGACCCTGAAGAGCTGGCTGCGCCGCAGCGGACCCAACGGAGTCCCGCTCACCCATCTGAAGGCGCGCGACTTCACGGCGTTCGAGGACGACCTCGCCGTCCTCGCAGAGCGCGGCTACGTTCTGCGCAGCTCGTAGTCCGGCCGGCCTGTCGCAGTCGTCCACCCCGGTGCACGCGGTGCGGATCCTCATACGTCCGTCCAGCCGCGCAGCGGCGATCGGCACCATCGCTGCACGGGTTCGTCGGGCCCCGGTGTTTCGGCGCCGGGGGCCGGCGGGCCCTTATTCGAGCTCGGGCCGCTTGGCGCCCGGCCAGATGCCGGTCAGCCGGTGGAAACCCTCGGCCCCACCGCGGTTGACCGCTGCCTTGGTCACGGCAAAGGTCGCCCCCTGAACGGCCGCTGCGCCCAGTACCTTGCCCCAGGACGTCTCTTCGTCGGTGGGCTTCGGAGGTTCGCGGTCGTCGATGTGTCCCCAGATCTGGCTGAACACCTGACGCGCGAGGTAACCGGCGATGAGGCCGATAACGATTCCGAAGGGCTTGTAAAGGAGCTTCATGGTTGCGCAGGGTACCCCCAGGGCGTCACCATGACTCGGAACGATCAGACGGAGCCAACATGACCGACGCCGACGACCTGTTTGCACGCGCGCTCATCGATGCCGACTCCTGCGCTGCCGTCGCGCTGAAGGTGTCCGATCTCGCCCTGTCCGAAGCCCTGACCGTGATCTTCCACGGCCGCCGCGATCTCGGCACCCTGCAGACGTACGTCGCCCACGGCGGCCGCGCCGCCGGCTCGGCGGTGGGCGCGTCCGAGCTGCTGCGCGTGCCCTGTGACCTCGACCTCGCCGACGCCGGCTCGCGTGACGAGGCCGAGGAGCTCTACGCCGAGCAGGCGCGGGCGCTGCGCGACGCGATCGTCGCCGCTGACACCGTCCTCGCCGTCTGGGCCGGCCCGCTCGCCGCCGCGACGGGCAGCGACGTCGCCATCGACCGCTCGATCGAGCTCGGCGTCAAGCTGCCGGCCCACCGCCTCATGCCGGTCGCGCTGTCAGCGCCCGAGCGGCGCATGCTCGTCGCCGCCGTCTGCGGCGCCCGCACGCTCTCTCAGGGCCCGCCGCCGATGGGCATCGTCTGCGCCCAGCAGGATCTCGTGCACGTCTATCCGCTCTCCGACGACCCGGAGCGCTGCCTCGAGGACTTCGGGGAGCGCGCCGCCGTCCACGCGCGCCGCACCGCCCAGCGGCTCGACCATCAGGAGGCGTCGGTCATGCGCTTCCTCGAGCTCAACGGCGACGACTTCCAACCGACCGGCTGAGCCGTGCCGCCGCCGCGCCGCCGCAGCCGTGTCGCGCGGTCGTGACAATGGCCGCGTGAAACGCGCCCTGATCGTCCTTGCCGTCCTCGTGGTGGTCGGCGGCAGCTTCGTCGTCGCCCGCTGGATCAACAACGACACCGTCGAGCGTGCGCGGGTGGTCGAGCTGCTGCGCGAGCAGCTGCGCGGCGACGCCGCCGCGATGCTGCGCGGGCTCGAGGACTGCGAGGATCCGCGCTGCGTCGCCGTCGTCCGCGCCAACGCGCAGCGCCTGCGCCGCGACGCGGAGCTGAAGGTCGCGCTGTACCAGTCCCAGACGGCTCACGCCCTGCGCTCGCGCACGAAGTACACGCGCGTGGTCTGGTTTGCCTCCGGACGTGAGGCCGAGACGACCGTGCAGTGCGTGCTCGTGAGCCGCGCCGGCAACGTGCTGGCCGGTATGACCGTTAGCCTGCTGCGCGTCACAGCCCCGATCGGCCGCGAGTCGAGCTGCCCGCCGTCCTGAGCGGCGGCAGCACAACTCGCGACGGCAGGCGGTGTTGTGCGCCGTCGAATCAATGCACCCCCTCCGCCTGCCCGCACCTGTCCTCGCCCTGCTCGCCGTCCTCGCGGCCGCGGTGTTGTCGGCCGCCGCTCCCACGCCCGCCCAGGCCGCCGCGGACGGCGTCACGCGCGGGACGGTCTACAAGGACGGCCCCGACAACCGCTACCTGCTCGGTGGCGAATGGCTCTTTCGCCGCGACGACGGCGGCGTCGGCCTGCGCCAGGCCTTCCAGCGCCAGCCCGGCCGCGACGGCTGGACGCCGCTGAGCGTTCCCAACGCCTGGAATGTCGGCGACAACTCCGTCGCCTCGATGACCGGGACCGTCGCCTGGTATCGCAAGGACTTCCGCCTGCCCGACGCTCGCGCCCGGATGGACTGGCTCGTGCGCTTCGAGTCGGTCAACTACCGCTCGAGGATCTGGCTCAACGGCGTCGCGATCGGCCGCAACACCGGTGCCTACCTGCCGTTCGACCTGCGCCTGCCGCGCCGGGCGCTGAAGCGCAACGGCTCCAACCGCCTCGTCATCCGCGTTGACAACCGGCGCCTGAGGACCGACTTCCCGCCCTCGGGCCTGACCGGCTCGGGCGACCCCGCCGGCGGCTGGTGGAACTACGGCGGGCTGCTGCGCGAGGTCTACCTGCAGCGCGTCGACAAGATCGACGTCACGAACGTCGTCGTGCGACCGGAGCTGCCCTGCGCGACCTGCACCGCGAGCGTGCTCGCGCGGGTCGTCGTGCGCAACTACGGCGACCGCACCGCGAGCGTGCGCGTGACCGGCAGATTCGGCTCACGGACGCTGAACCTCGGCCGCCGCCGTGTCGCCGCGCGCAGCTTCGCGAGCTTCCAGACGCGCCTGCGCGTGGCGCGGCCGCGCCTGTGGTCGCCCGCGAGCCCGTACCTGTACCCGGCGCGCTTCACGGTCCGCGACGGGGGCCGGCGCGTGCTCGGCTATAAGCTCAGCAGCGGGATCCGCTCGATCACGATCGCGGGCGGGCAGCTCATGCTCAACGGCCGCCCGGTGAGCCTGCGCGGCGTCGGCCTGCACGAGGACGATCCGGCGAAGGGCTTTGCGATCGACAGCGCCCGCCGCGCGCAGATCATCGCCCAGGCCAAGGAGCTCGGCGCGACCGTGATCCGCTCGCACTATCCGCTGCACCCCGAGATGCACGAGCTCGCCGACCGCCTCGGGATGCTCGTCTGGTCGGAGATCCCGGTCTACGCGGTCAAGACGCAGTTCCTCAAGCGCGAGACCGTGCGCAAGCTCGCCGCTCGTGAACTGGAGTCGAACATCATCGCCAACCAGAACCACCCGTCGATCATGCTCTGGTCGATCGGCAACGAGCTGTCGGCCCGGCCCGGCCCGGTGCAGCAGTTCTACATCGAGCGCGCGGTGCGCCAGGCCAAGGCGCTGGACCCGTCGCGGCCTGTCGGCCTAGCCGTCGCCGGCTATCCGTCGGCCGGCTGCCGGCCGCAGTACGCGGCGCTCGACGTGATCGGCATCAACGACTACTTCGGCTGGTATCCGGGCCCCAACGGCCAGATCGCCGACCGCGACGCGCTGCCTGACTATCTCGACTCCGTGCGCACCTGCTATCCGAACAAGGCGATCTTCGTCTCGGAGTTCGGCGCGGAGGCCAACCGCGACGGGCCGGTCGAGGAGAAGGGCACCTATGCCTACCAGCAGGACTTCGCCGCCTACCACCTCGCGGTGCACGGCGCGCGGCCCTGGCTGAGCGGCTCGATGTACTGGGCGCTGCAGGAGTTCCGCGTGCGCCCGAACTGGGACGGCGGCAACCCGCGGCCCAACCCGCCCATCCACGAGAAGGGCCTGCTGCGCTTCGACGGCTCCAAGAAGCCGGCGTGGTTCGACGTACAGCGGCTGTTCGGCGCGACGAACCAGCTGGGCGGGCAGTAGCGGGCCCGACGTGAGCAACCGGCAGCGCGACCGGAAGCCACCTCCAGCCGTCCGCTACCCTTCCCGATCGCCATGGCCTCCCAGACGACGAAGCTCTCCATCTCTCCTCGCGAGCCTGAAGGCTCGCGCTCCACGCGCCGCCTGCGCCGCAGCGGCCGCGTCCCCGGCATCCTCTACGGTGGCGAGGCCGGGCCGCTCACGTTCAGCGCCGACGCCCGCGAGCTGCGCCACGCGCTCGCCGCGACCGGCGCCGTGCTCGAGGTCACCGATGGCGACCACGCCACCCCGGCGGTCCTCAAGAGCGCCCAGTACCACCCGGTGCGCGGCGAGACGATGCACGTCGACCTGCTGCGTGTCGACCTCAACGTCGCGATCCACGCGGTCGTGCCGCTCGAGCTGACCGGCGGCGAGGACGCGCCCGGCGTCAAGGAGGGCGGCGTGCTCGAGCAGATCACCCGCGAGCTGAACATCGAGGCGCTGCCGAACGCGATCCCCGAGTCGATCACCCACGACGTGTCGGGCATGGACATCAACGACACGATCACGCTGGCCGACATCACGGTGCCCGACGGCGTGACGCTGCTCGACGACCCCGAGGAGACGACCGTCGCGACGCTCACCCCGCCGCGCATCGCCACCGACGAGGACGAGATCGAAGAAGAGACCGAGCGCGTCGGCGACGCGCCGGCAGGCGACGCCGGCAGCGGCGACGCCGCGTCCGACTCGTAGGGGGCGGCATGCGGCTGCCCGGCCGCGCAGGGTCCGGCGCTGCGGTCGACTGGCTCGTCGTCGGCCTCGGCAATCCCGGCGCGAAGTACGCCGGGTCGCCGCACAACATCGGCTTCGAGGTCGCCAACCGGCTCGCGGCGCAGTGGGACCTGCCGCGCGCGAAGACGAAGTTCGCCGGACTCCTGACCGAGGGCCGCACCGGTCCCGGCCGGCCGCGCGTCGCGATCCTGCTGCCGCAGACGTACATGAACGACGCCGGCCGCTCGGTCGGCCCGGCCCGCGGCACCTACAAGCTGGCGCTCGAGCGCGTGCTCGTCGTGCATGACGAGATCGATCTGCCGTTCGGCGACGTGCGCGCGCGCATCGGCGGCGGCCTCGCCGGCCACAACGGCCTGAAGTCGCTGAAGGCCGAGCTCGGCGGGGCGGACTTCGCGCGGGTGCGCGTCGGCGTCGGACGGCCGGACTCGACCGATCCCGAGATCGTCTCCGCCCACGTCCTGGGCGCGTTTCGCCAGTCCAAGGCCGAGGTGGCCGGGCTCGTCGACGACGCCGCGCGCATGGCGGAACAGATCGTGCTCGGCGAGCGCGATCTGTAGCTAACTCTTGAAGTCGTTGAACGCCTTGAGGAGCTTCATGGTGTGGCGTCATGGTCTAGGCCCTCGCCCTCAAATCGGACCTCGTAGAGGCCTTGGAGGTTCGAGGGCAATGTGCTGCCCTTCTCTACTAACAGGATGAACCGGCCCTGGTACAGCGCCATCGCTGCGCCGATCTCAATGAGGACGTTCTGATTGAGCAGGTGAAGCTCGGCGCCGTCCTCGTCCTTCACGGTGCGCTCGGTGCCAACGTGGATGATGCCCGCGCCGCACGAACGCATGTCGTCCATCACCTTGTCTGGCACCGGCTTGGAAGCCGTCTCGCGCTCCACCGACACCACTGGCTCGAAGTCGCCGTAGCTGAGGAGTTCCTTCAACTGGTTGACGACCTTCTTGTTCTTTCCGTGGCTGATGAAGACGCGGCGATTGGTCTTGGTGGTCACCGCCGTGGGCGGCACCTCCACATGTGCGATGCGCGCTGCAGCCGCCACGTCCTCGGAACTCAGGCCATCCGGCGGCGCTGCGTCCTCGTCGTTCTCCGCATCCTCGTCGTAGAGGAGATCTGCCTCGGCGTCCTTCGGCGGCTTCGGCACCGCCTTGAGGTTGACGTAGCGTTCGCCGTTGATCTCGGTGAGAAGTCCGAGTTCGTTGGCGCTCTCGATGATGAGTTCGAGCGTTCGCTGCGTAGCGGTACTCGTGACGCCCATCTGCTCCAAGACGTTCTTGCCGATCGTGGGGCGCGGCAGCTTGGAGCCGTCGTACTTCTCAAGGAACTCGCGCACAACACGGGGGCGCAGAAGCGCCTCCCGCTTCGCCGCCTCATCGTCGCCCTCCTCAGTCGGTGCCATCACACGCAGCCCGAGGTCGGTGAGGGAGATCGCATCTGCTTGTGCGCCCCCCTCTGTGAAGCCATACGCGATCGACGCGCCCGTGAGCATTTTGAACCCGCCCGAGGTCGGCGTCATCCCCATGGCGGCCGCCACGTCCAGAGGTCGAGTGGGTTGCTTGCCGTACTCGTCGGTGATCGCCCGGGCCACGCGCAACGCCTCGCTGATCGGGTAGCGCGGCACATCGGCCTGGCTCACGTAGGTCTTGCGACCACTCTTCGTGGCGGCCCGGACATCGTCGGCGGACGGCTCCGCACTGGCGGCGGGCTTGGCCGATGAAGACGACTTGCGGGGAGCTCTCTTCGCGGTCATGTACTCACGGTATTTCTATCAAGCGCCACCGACGACGCATGTAGCGCGCGCATTGCGCGGCGCCAGCAGCAGCGGCGTCGTGTGTTCGCATGAAGGTCGCGCGCACGCAGCGCAAGACGCGCCGCCGCCGTACGCTTGATTCTGCCCGGCGGAGGGTCCACCGGCGTTGGACACGTCGCCGTCGCGGGTAGTTGCCGCCCATGGCAGATCACGTCATTCTCCGGCCGCTCGACGGCTCCGCCGACGCCACGCGGATCCTCGACGAGTTCGAGAGCCGCACCGGCCTGATCTCCGAGGCGCACGGCGACGGCCGGCTCTACGGGCTGCACGGCCCCGACCACCAACAGGACATCGTGCAGACGCTGACCGAGATCGACCCGGCCTGGACCGACCACGTCGGGCTCAGGTTCCCGGAGTAGCCGGCGCCGGCGGGCGGCGCGAGGCTAGGCTGCCGCGCCATGGACCCGCGCTACGACGTGCTCGCCGACGCCGCCGGCCTGGGGCGCGAGTTCGTCGACGGGCTCGCCGACCGCCACGTCGGCGCCACCGCGACCGTCGGGGAGCTGCGCGAGCGGCTTGCGCGCCCGCTGGGTGACGCGGGGGAGGATGCGCGGACGGTGATCGCCGAGCTCGCCGCCGGCGCCGAGCCGGGGCTGATCGCCTCCGCCGGCCCGCGCTACTTCGGCTTCGTGGTCGGCGGCGCCGTGCCCGCCGCCGTCGCCGCCGACTGGCTCACGTCGGCCTGGGATCAGAACGGCGGCGGCGCGATCACGGCACCGGCGCTCACCGTCGTCGAGGCCGTCGCCGCCGGCTGGGTCCGCGAGCTGCTCGGCCTTCCCGCCGACTGCGGTGTCGGCTTCGTCACCGGCTGTCAGATGGCCCACGTCACGTGCCTGGCCGCGGCGCGCCACGCGGCGCTCGCCGACGCGGGCTGGAACGTGGAGTCGCGCGGCCTGCAGGGGGCGCCCGCGCTGCGGGTCGTGGCCGTCGCCAACGCCCACATCACGATCCCGCGCGCCTGCCGGATCCTCGGCCTCGGCGCCGACACGATCCGCGTCGTGCCCGCCGACGGCGCGGGCCGCATGCTCCCGGTCGAGCTGGCCGCGGCGCTGGCCGAGCACGACGGGCCGCAGATCGTCTGCGCCCAGGCCGGCGAGGTCAACAGGCGGCGCGTTCGACCCGCTCGAGGAGATCGTCGTGCTCTGCCGCGCGCACGGCGCCTGGTGTCACGTCGACGGCGCCTTCGGGCTCTGGGCCGCGGCCGACCCGTCGCGCCGGCACCTGCTGGCCGGCTTCGAGGGCGCGGACTCGTGGGCGACGGACGGGCACAAGTGGCTCAACGTGCCCTACGACTGCGGCATCGCGATCGTCGCCGACGCGGCGCGCCAGCACGGCGCGATGGCCTCGACCGCCGACTACATCCCGGCCAACGACAGCGACGTCCCGTGGGGGGTCGAGTCGACGCCGGAGTTCTCGCGCCGCACGCGCGCCGTGCCGCTGTACGCGGCGCTGCGCTCGCTCGGGCGCGACGGCGTGCGCGACCTGGTGGCCGGCTGCTGCGCGCACGCGCAGCGGATCGCGACGCGCCTGGCCGCGCACGACGGCGTCGAGATCCTCAACGACGTCGTGCTCAACCAGGTGCTCGTCCGCTTCGCCGGCAGCGACGAGGTCACCGGGCGGGTGATCGAGCGCGTCCAGCACGATGGCGTCTGCTGGGCGGGCGCCAGCCGCTGGCGCGGCGGCGAAACGGTGATGCGGATCTCCGTCAGCGGGTGGCAGACGACGGCCGCGGACGCCGATCGCTCCGCGGAGGCGATCCTCGCCGCGCTCGACGCGGTCACGGGTTAGCAACCGCGTCCTGCGACCTACACTGGAAGGTGCCACGCGGCCGCCGCTGAGCGGTCGCTTCGCCTGCCCTATGTCACTGCGCCCGCTCCTCACTCATCTCACCGACGCCCCCGACGGCGCGACCCTCGCTCGCGACGGCGGCGCCGCGTTCGTGTCGCAGTCGCTGCGCCCGTACGTGCTCGCGGCGCTGGCCGACGAGGACAGCACGCGACCCGCGCTCATCGTCGCCGGCGATGATCGCCAGGCGCGCGATCTCGCCGCCGACCTGCGCGCGTGGCTGCACCCGCGGCCCGTGCGCTTCTACCCCAGCCGCGGCGTCGCCTACGAGTCGCACCTGGCGCCGCCGCCGCACCTCGTGGGCCTGCGCGTGGCGGCGCTCGACGCCCTGTTGGACGAGGAGCATTGCGACAAAGGCGCGCCCGTCGTCGTCGTCTCCGCCGTCGCGCTCAGCGAGAAGGTGCCCGACCCCGCGCTGCGCCCGCGCTCGTTCAAGCTGCGCGTCGGCGAGCTGCTCGACCTCGACGAGTGCATGGCGGACCTCGTGGCGGCCGGCTACGAGCGCGTCGACCAGGTCGAGGACCGCGGCCAGTTCGCGGCGCGCGGCGGGCTGCTGGACATCTACCCGGCGACCGAGGACCGCGCGGTGCGCGTGGACCTCTTCGACATCGAGATCGAGTCGCTGCGCTGGTTCTCGACCTTCACCCAGCGCTCGCTGGGCGACACGCAGGAGGTCGAGATCGCACCGGCCGCCGAGCTCGCCGCCGAGCATCGCGAGCTCGCCGAGATGGCGGTGCTGGAGTCCGAGGCCGACCGGCCGGACATCGCCGAGCTGCTGCCGGTCGAGCGCTTCGGCGCGTTGCTCGACCTCGCTGCGGATGCCGCCGTCCTGATCGCCGCCGAAGAGGAGATCGCGCCCGCGCTCGCCGATCACTGGCAGGACGTCTGCGCCGCCTTCCACGACTCCGACGCGCATCACCTCTACGTCGCGCCGGAGCAGATCAGCGCGGCGCTCGGCGACCGCGCGCACGTGCGGCTGTCCTCCTACGACTCCGACCAGCCGCTGCAGTTCCGCGCGCAGGCGCCCGACCTCGCGGCGCGCTCGCTGAAGGAGGCCGAGCCCGAGCTCGAGAAGCTCGTGCGCTCGGGCTACCGCACGGTCGTCACATGGCCACAGCGCAGCGAGGGCGAGCGCGCGGCGTACAACCTCGCGCGGTTGCGCTCGTCGTGGCTCGGGCAGGGTGATCCGGCGGGCGTCGAGAACCCGCTGCGCTTCGCGCACGTCAACCTGCGCGACGGCTTCATCGCCGCGGGCCTGAAGCTCGCCGTCCTGCCCGAGCACCGTCTCTTTCGCCGCCGTCGGCAGGAGCGCGCCCCGGACTTCGGGGGTGGGCGGGGGCGGGGTCGGGGCGCGCTGCGCTCGTTCGCGGATCTGCGCACCGGCGACATCGTCGTCCACGAGGACCACGGCCTCGCCCGTTTCGCCGGCTTCGAGTGCAAGACCGTCGCCGGCGTCACGCGCGACTACCTCTACCTCGAGTATCAAGGCGACGACAGGGTCTTCGTCCCGTCAGACCAGCTCGCGAAGATATCGCGGTACGTCGGCGCGGGCGGCGCGCACCCGCCGCTGTCCAAGCTCGGCGGCAAGGCCTGGGACCGCCTCAAGGCGCGAGCCCGCCGCGCCGCGCAGGAGCTCGCTGGCGAGCTGCTCAACCTCTACGCCGAGCGCCGCCGCCGCACCGGCCTGGCCTATCCGGCCGACAGCGACTGGCTGCGCGAGTTCGAGGCCGCCTTCCCGTACAACGAGACGCCCGACCAGGCCGAGGCGATCGAGCTCGTCAAGACCGACATGGAGTCCGAGCGCCCGATGGACCGGCTGATCTGCGGCGACGTCGGCTTCGGCAAGACCGAGGTCGCGCTGCGCGCCGCGTTCAAGGCCGCCGACGCCGGCAAGCAGGTGCTCATGCTCGTGCCGACGACGATCCTCGCCCAGCAGCACTACGGCACGTTCGCCGAGCGGCTGAAGGACTACCCCTTCACGATCGAGCACGTCAGCCGCTTCCTCTCGGCCGCCGCGCAGAAGAAGGCGATCGAGGGCTTTCAGACAGGTGCCGTCGACATCCTCGTCGGCACGCACCGCGTGCTCTCGCGCGACGTGCGCGCGAAGGACCTCGGCCTGATCATCGTCGACGAGGAGCAGCGCTTCGGCGTCAAGCAGAAGGAGCTGCTGCGCCAGCTCAAGCTGCGCGTCGACGTGCTGTCGATGAGCGCGACGCCGATCCCGCGCACGCTGCAGATGTCGCTCGCCGGCCTGCGCGACATCTCGGTCATCAACACGCCGCCGGAGGGACGCCGGCCGATCAAGACCTACGTCGGCGAGTACGACGAGGAGGTCGTCAAGCAGGCGCTGCTGCGCGAGCACGCGCGCAAGGGCCAGGCATTCTTCCTGCACAACCGCGTCGAGACGATCGACGAGACCGCCGAGCGCCTGCGCGGGCTGTGCCCGGGGATGCGCTTCGAGGTCGCTCACGGCCAGATGGCCGAGACGACGCTCGAGGACCGGATGATGACCTTCCTGCGCGGCGAGGCCGACGTGCTCGTGTGCACGAGCATCATCGAGTCGGGCATCGACATCCCGCAGGCCAACACGCTGATCGTCGACCGCGCCGACATCTTCGGCCTGTCGCAGCTCTACCAGATCCGCGGGCGCGTCGGGCGCTCACGCGAGCGCGCCTACGCGTACCTGCTGTACGCCAGCGCCGCGGCGCTGACCGTCGAGGCCTCGCACCGGCTCGCGGCGCTGAGCGACTACACCGAGCTCGGCGCCGGCTTCAAGATCGCGATGCGCGACCTCGAGCTGCGCGGCGCCGGCAACCTGCTCGGCGACGAGCAGTCCGGCCACGTCGCCGCGCTCGGCTTCGAGCTGTACATGCAGATGCTCGACGAGGCCGTGGCGGCGATCGACTCTGAGCGCGAGGGACGAGCGCGCGGTGAGGTCGTCGAGATGGCCGAGCCGGTGCGCCTGGACGTCGACGTCGACGCCTACGTGCCCGCCGACTACATCCCCTACGAGCAGGCGAAGATCGACGTGCACCGGCGCATCGCGGGCGCGGTCGACGTCGCCGACCTCGAGCTGCTGCGCGAGGAGCTCGCCGACCGCTTCGGCGACCTGCCGCAGCCGATGTCGAACCTCATCGACCTGCAGCGCGCGCGGATCAAGCTGGGCCAGGCCGGTGCGACGGCCGTCTCCTTCCGTGGCGGCCGGCTCGCGGTCACGCCGATCGAGCTGGACTCGCTGCGCGCGAAGAAACTGCGCGCGCAGATCCCGGGCGTGCTCTACGAGGCCGGCAAGAGCCAGCTGTCGCTGCGCGTGCCCGACGATCCCGAGCAGCGGTTCCCGGCGGTCGTCCGGGCGGCGGACGCGCTGCTCGCCGTGACGCGCGAAGCGGCATGAAAAATTGCCTGCAGATGAAGCTCGTGTGAAGGCCCCCGGGGGCGGCGCGCTGGCGTGCCTGCGTTCGCTAGCATCGGCCCGACTGTGACTCGTTATCTTCGTTCGCTGTCGGCGCTTGGCGCCTTTTTTGTGGTCATGATCGCCCTCTCCGCGTGCGGTGATTCCGTGCCCGGCAACTCCGTCGCCAGCGTCGACGGTGAGACCGTCTCGCGCGACCAGTTCCGCAAGTGGCTCGGCATCGCCGCGTCGACCAGCCAGCCGCAGGGCGCCGGCAAGGTCGCCTACACGCCGCCCGACTACGCCACCTGCGTCGCGACCAAGAAGAAGACCGCGCCCAAGCCGGCCAAGGGCCAGCCCTCGCAGACCGACGCGCAGTTCAAGACCCAGTGCAAGCAGGAGTACGAGGGTCTGCGCGACCAGGTCATGCAGTTCCTCATCCTCGAGAAGTGGGTCGACGGCGAGGCCGCCGACCAGGGCGTCAACGTCACCACCGCGCAGGCCGAGAAGGAGTTCGCGGAAGCCAAGAAGCAGTCCTTCCCGAAGGAGTCCGACTTCCAGGACTTCCTCGAGCAGTCGGGGATGACCCTCGCCGACGCGAAGTTCCAGGTCCGCTTCAACACCGTCTACACGAAGCTGCGCGAGAAGGCCGTCAAGGGCGCCGACAAGGTGACCGACAAGGCCGTCAAGGACTTCTACGACAAGAACAAGGCGCGCTTCGCCATGCCCGCCACGCGCGACCTGCGCGTGATCCTCACGAAGACCGAGGACCGCGCCGACCAGGCCAAGCAGGCGCTGCGCAACGGCCAGAGCTGGAGCTCAGTCGCCAAGCGCTTCTCGATCGACCAGGCCTCCAAGGACCAGGGCGGATCGCTGCTGGGGATCGCCAAGGGCACACAGGAGAAGTCCTTCGACGAGGCGATCTTCGCCGCTCAGAAGGGCGTCCTCTCCGGGCCCGTCAAGACGCAGTTCGGCTACTACGTCTTCCAGGTGCAGAAGATCGTCCCCGCCAAGCAGCAGACGCTGAAGGACGCGACGCCGGCGATCAAGCAGCAGCTCGACGCGCAGAACAAGCAGAAGGCCGACGACGAGTTCAACACGTCGCTGCGCAAGAAGTGGAAGGCCAGGACGAACTGCGCCGACGCCTACGTCATGACGCAGTGCAAGAACGCGCCTGAGCCGAAGACGAACACCGCCGCTCCGGGCGCTGGAGGAGCGGCTCAGCCGCAGCCGACGCCCCAGCCGCAGCCGGCCCCGCCGCCGACGGGCTGAGCACGCGGGTCCTGCGCGGCCTGCGTCCGTAGGCTTCGCCGCGATGTCCGCCTCGACGCAGATCAGCGACGCGATCGCGCGCCTTGACGAGCTGACGCGGCGCCTGCGGGCCGAGTGTCCGTGGGACCGCGAGCAGGACGAGCGCTCGATCGTGCCGCATACCGTCGAGGAGGCCTACGAGCTCGCCGACGCCGCGAACGCCGGCGACGACGCGAAGCTGCTCGACGAGCTCGGCGACGTCCTCTTCCAGGTCCACTTCCTGTCGCTGCTGCTCGAGGAGCGCGGCGCCGGCGACCTTGCCGCCGTCGCCGAGCACTGTCGCCAGAAGCTCATCCGTCGCCACCCACACGTTTTCGGCGAAGTGCTGGCCGCCAGCTCCGGGGAAGTCCTGCAGAACTGGGACGCGATCAAGGCGACCGAGGCCGGCCGTGAGCCGGGCATCTTCGGTGAGGTGCCCGAGAACCTGCCGGCGCTGCTCTACGCGCGCAAGGTCCAGCGCCGCGCAGCCACGGCCGGCCTCTTGGAGCGCCCGTCCGAGCAGGACGCGGACGCCGATCGCGACGCGGCCTTCGAGCGGATCGGCGAGCAGCTCTTCGCCGCCGTCGACGAGGCGCGCCGCCTGCGCGTCGACCCCGAGCTTGCCCTGCGCGCCGCCGCGCAGCGCTTCCGCGACAGACTTGACCCGCCAGAGGCACTAGGAGACACATGAGCACGATTCAGAGCGTCCACGCCCGCCAGATCCTCGACAGCCGCGGCAACCCGACCGTCGAGGTCGACGTCGCGCTCAGCTCGGGCGCGACCGGGCGCGCCGCCGTGCCGTCGGGCGCCTCGACCGGCGAGTTCGAGGCCACCGAGCTGCGCGACGGCGCCGCCGCCTACGGCGGCAAGGGTGTTCAGACCGCCGTGGCCAACGTCAACGGCGAGATCGCCGACGCGGTCGGCGGCCTCGACGGCGCCGACCAGACCGGCCTCGACAACGCGCTCATCGAGCTCGACGGCACGCCCAACAAGTCGCGCCTCGGCGCCAACGCGATTCTCGGCGTGTCGCTCGCCGTCGCCCACGCCGCCGCCGCGGACGCGGGCCAGCCGCTCTGGCGCCACCTCGGCGGCGACGACGCGCGGATCCTGCCGGTGCCGATGATGAACGTCCTCAACGGCGGCGCGCACGCCGACAACAAGGTCGACTTCCAGGAGTTCATGGTCATGCCCGCGGGCGCCGCCTCGTTCTCCGAATGCCTGCGGATGGGCGCCGAGGTCTTCCACGCGCTGAAGAAGACCCTGCACGACGCCGGCCTCGGCACCGCGGGCGGCGACGAGGGCGGCTTCGCCCCGGACCTCGGCTCCAACGAGGAGGCGCTGCAGATGCTCGTCAAGGGCATCGAGTCGGCCGGTTACACGCCCGGCGAGGACGTCTTCATCGCGCTGGACCCGGCCACGAGTGAGATCTGCGAGGACGGCACGTACGTGCTCGAGCACGAGGGCCGCTCGCTCAGTGCGGGGGAGATGGCCGACTACTGGACCGACCTCTGCGCGCGCTACCCGATCGTGTCGATCGAGGACGGCATGGACGAGAACGACTGGGACGGCTGGAAGACGCTCACCGACGCCGTCGGCGACCGCGTGCAGCTCGTCGGCGACGACCTCTTCGTCACGAACACCCCGCGGCTGAAGCGCGGCATCGAGGCCGGCGTCGGCAACTCGATCCTCGTCAAGGTCAACCAGATCGGCACGCTGACCGAGACGCTCGACGCGATCGCCACCGCCCGCGCGGCCGGCTACACCGCCGTGATGTCGCATCGCTCCGGCGAGACGGAGGACACGACGATCGCCGACCTCGCCGTCGCGACCGGCTGCGGCCAGATCAAGACGGGCGCGCCGTCGCGCTCGGATCGCGTCGCGAAGTACAACCAGCTGCTGCGCATCGAGGAGGCGCTCGGCGATGGCGCGCAGTTCCCCGGCCGCAGCGTCCTGCGCGGCCGCTGAGCGCGCCACCGTCCATCCGCTGGGCCACGGCGCCCAGCGGGAGGAGTCGGCGGGCGTGGATCGAACGGTCCACGAATGAGCGAGTTCTCGCCGCACGTGCGCTGGGACCGGATCGGACGGCTCGCGCTGCTGTTCGTCGGCCTGCTGCTGATCTACCTCTACATCAACCCGCTGCGGACGTACGTCTCCACGTGGCAGGAGGCGCGCACGAAGCGCGCCGAGGTCGCCCAGTTGCAGCGCGAGCACAGCGAGCTCGTCGAGCGCGCCCGCGCGCTGCGCCGCCCCGGCAGCATCGAGGTCGAGGCGCGCCGGCTGGGGATGGTCAAGGCCGACGAGCGGGCGTACGTCGTCCGCGGGCTGGACCGCGGCCGGTAATGGCGCCGGGGGCGGGCGGGTAGCCTGCCGCGGCGATGACGACGAGCTTCGAGACGGCGCTGGGGCAGTGGCGCGAGGGCGAGCGGCGGATGGCCGGCGCACCCCCCGAGCAGCGCCGGGCACTCGAGCTGGTCGTGAGCCGGATCGAGGCGGAGCTGCGGCGCCGGCTGGGCGGCACGTTCACGACCGACGAGCTTGCCGAGCTCTACTCGCGCGGCACGGACTGGTGCACGGATCTCGCCGCCACGGTCGCGCCCGATGCGCCGTGGGCCTGGGACGCTCGCACCGTCGCGGATGCCGCTTTCCTGCGTTACCTACGCGACGCGCGCGACTTCGCCGGCGGCCGGCGCACCGAGGCGTAGACGCGCAGGCGCTCCTCGAGGAATGCCTGTCCGTAGCGCAGTCTCTCGACGCGGGCTGCGGCCCGCGTGTGCGCGCCGAGCTCGAAGACGAGGGCGCGCGCGAAGCGTTCGTCAGTCGTCGCCGTCTCCGCCGGCACGGCGGATCACGATCTGATCTTCCTCGACGACGACCTCGACGGGCCGGTGACCGGCCCAGTGCTCGGCGTAGATCGGGTTGTCGGAGACGGCGGGGTCCAGCCACAGGCCGTAGCCCTCCTCGCCGTGGTCGAAGGTGCCCTCGAGCGCACCGGCGCCAACGCGAGACCGTCCGCGGCCACCGCGGCGACCGCGGCGACGGGGCGCCGGCTTGGCGTCCGCATCGGCGTCGTCGGCGTCGTCGGCGTCCTCGCCGGCCGCAGCCTTGCGAGCGGCCTCCTCGGCCTCCTCCAGCGCACGCGCGGCCTCCTCCTCGAGGCGCCGTGCCTCGGCGGCCTCCAGTTCGGCGGCAACGAGCGCGTCGTCCTCGGCGCGCAGGTCGATCTCGTCGTCGAAGTCCGCGCCGACGGCCTCACCGGAGTCCGGTTCGGCGGGCGCAAGGTCGTTGTCCTTCTTGAAGGTCTCTATCTGCTGAACCGTTGCTTCGAGCTGGTGGGCGATCCAGGCGTCGGTGCGACCCTGGCGGACCCAGCCGCGAATCTGGTTGAGATGAGGGCGCAAAGAGCGTCGTGCCATGGCCGCTGACCTTACAAGAAGCGGACCCGTCGCCGATCTGGCGCGCCCTGGCCGACGCCTGTCCTCCCTGCGTCCTGTTGCCTTTGCCAATCGGACGTGATTGAGTGGTCGGCGGCGACAAGGAGGCGTGGCCACTCATGCTGGTCCTGACACGTAAGTCCAATCAGAGCATCATGATCGGGGACGAGATCGAGATCTCGGTCTTGTCGATCATGGGCGAGAAGGTCCGGATCGGGATCCAGGCGCCGCGCGAGATCCCCGTCTTTCGCAAAGAGGTCTATCTCGAGATCCAGGCCGAGCGCGGCCAGGTCACGGCGGGCGGCGACGTCGACGCCGCACTGCGCAAGCTCAGCACGTAGGCGCCCGCGCGCGATCGCGCGCTCTGGCTAGCCCATCACGTACGCAAGCGTCTGGAACATCGCGATCGTCACGATGACGGCCGTCGCGATGATCATCAGCACGAGCATGATGAAGCGCGCCGTGCCGCGCTTGTGGATCTTCTCGATGTGGCGCTGACGCGACCGCAGGACGGCCTTGCGCCGCAGAGACTCGCGGCGGGCCCGATCTACGTGGGTCTCCTCGACGAAAGCTCGTTCGAACTCGTCGATCGACTGGCGCATCTTGGTTGCCATCCGTTATGGGAGCTTAGCCGACATCGCGGCGACTCAACAAGCAGACCACAGCCCGCGCCCCGCCTCGCGTGCTTCTCGCGCGAGGGCCGCGAAGCGGTCGGCGAAGCGCACGTCGGGCGGGATCGAGAGCGCCAGCGCATAGCCCAGGCGGGTGAGCTCGGCGTTGACGAAGAGGCCGTCCCGGACGCGGTAGACGTAGGCCAGCAGGCGCCCGTAGCGGTCGCGCGCCTCAACGTCGCGCACGAGCCGCACGCGCTCGTCCGCGACCAGGCGCGCGTTGAAGTCCGAGGCCTTCTGCCCAAAGCACTGCACCGGCTTGCGCGGGTCCTTCGTCTCGGGCGTGTCGACGCCGATGTAGCGCACCTTCTCGCGCACGGAGCCGACCTGCACGTGGATCGTGTCGCCGTCGACGACCTTCACCACGCGGCCGACGTCCCCGCCGCCGTCCTCGTCGCCGGCGTCGTCGCCCTCGAGGACCCCGCTCGCCCCCGCCCCGCCGGCCGCGACGGCGAGCGCGAAGAGCAGCAGGATGAGGCGGCGCGCGGGCACTGGCGCACACCCTAGGCGCGGCGGCGGCGCGATGAACGACCCGTTGCAGATTCGCCGCAGGTCCTCGCGCGATCCGTCGCGTTCGTCACCGCGCTGAGCTCAAGGCGCTGGCCGACGGGTACGCTCCCGCGCGATGCGGGAGAACTTCACCGGGCCGAGCTACACGGTCGGCGTCGAGGAGGAGTTGATGATCGTCGACGCGTCGAGCTACGCGCTCGTCAACGCGATCGAGTCGCTGCTCGAGGACGCCGGGGCCGCCAACCTCGAGCGCAGGGACGGCGAGATCAAGCCCGAGCTGATGGAGTCCGTGCTGGAGATCGCGACGAAGCCCTGCAATGACGTGGGCGAGGCTGGTGACCAGCTGCGCTCGCTGCGCCACAACGTGCGCGAGACTGCCGCCGCGCGCGAGCTGACGATCGGCTCGGCCGGCACGCACCCGTTCGCGATGTGGGAGGACCAGCGCATCGTGGCGCGCCCGCGCTACCGCGACCTCATCTCGGCGCTGCGCTTCGTCGCGCGCCAGGAGCTGATCTTCGGGATGCACGTGCACGTCGGCATCGACGACGCCGACAAGGCGATCCACGTTGCCAACGGCATGCGCGTCCACATCCCGGTGCTGCTCGCGCTCAGCGCCAACTCGCCGTTCTGGCGCGGCGACCGCACCGGCCTGCTGTCGACGCGCACGCCGATCTTCCGCCAGTTCCCGCGCGTCGGGATGCCGGCCAGCTACGAGGACTGGGAGGACTGGGAGCGCCAGGTCGCCTTCATGGTCTCCAGCGGCGTCATGGAGGACTACACCTACCTCTGGTACGACGTGCGCCCGCACCCCAACCTCGGCACCGTCGAGATCCGCGTGTGCGACTCACAGACGCGCCTCGAGCACACGGTCGCGCTCACCGCGCTCATCCAGGCGATGGTGCACGAACTCGCCGAGCACTACGACGCGGGCACGCCGCTGGGCGAGTATCCCTGGCAGATGCTCGACGAGAACAAGTGGCTGGCCGCCCGCCACGGTCTCGAGGGTGAGATCGTCGACCTGCCCAGCAACGAGCGCGTGTCGACCAAGGCGCTCACCAAACGCCTGCTCGAGCGCCTGACGCCACACGCCCAGCAGCTCGGCGCAGACGGCACCCTGGACGGCATCCGCGACCTGCTGGAGCGCGGCAACGGGGCCTCGCGACAGCTCGTCGTCTACGAGGCGAACGAGGACCTCAACGAGGTCATGGCCGAGATCGTCGCCGCCACCGCGCTGTGACGGCGCGACAACGTCCGCGGTTGCCGACGGCCAATCCAAGACGTGCGAGGGCTTGCCGGAGGGACCACTAGAATCGACCTATGTCGTCCCCCGACCTCTTCGTCGTCTGCAAGAACTGCCAGGCGGAGGTCTCGCCGTACGTCACGGAGTGCCCCTACTGCGGCACCCGGCTGCGCAAGCGCGCGCCGAAGATCGACCGTCCCGACGCCCCGGCGAAGCCGCCCCAGCGCGAGGGCCGCATCGGCGTCCGCGGCCCGCGCCGCGAGGGCAGCGGGCGCGCGCAGCGCGCCCCGAAGGCCAAGGCCCGGCGGGAGGGCTCCGCGGCGCAGCGTCTCGGCAAGCTGCGCAGCGGCGAGATCCCCGGCATCCGCGGCGACGAGCTCGCGCGGCCCTACGCCACGATGGTCCTCGTCGCGCTGTCGTTCGGGCTCTGGCTGTCGCTGGCGTTCTATGTGCGGGCGGACTTCGCGGTCGTCGCGTTCGACGGCGACCCGTGGCGCTTCCTCACCGCCTCGCTGCTCAACGAGGGCACGGCGGCGCAGTTCGCCGCCGTCGTCGGCGTCGGCCTCTTCGGCTGGCTGATCGAGCGCCGCCACGGCCCGATCGCCGTCGTGGCGTTGTTCCTGCTCTGCGGCCCCGGCGGCCTCGCCGCTGCCGCCGCCGTCGATCCCGACGCGATCGTCTTCGGCGCCCACGGCGCGGCGCTCGGGCTGCTCTGCGCGTGGCTCGTTCCCGTGCTCCTCGCCCGCAGCCGCGGCGACGGCGACGACGACGCCGACCTGCTCGGCGTGCTCGTGATCGCGGCGGTGCTGCTGCTCGTGCCGCTGCTCTCACAGGGCAGCGCCCTCGCCGGGCTGTTCGGCGGCGCGTTCGGTGCGCTCGCCGGCTTCGGCCTCGCCGCCGTCCGGCGGTCGCGCGCATGACGCAGGACCGCTACAGCGCAGAGGAGGTCGATGCCGCCGTCGCGGCGCTGTCGGACCCAGAGCGCTTCGGCCACGCGCAGGAGATCGTCACCCACGCGGCGCCCGGTCTGCAGGTCGTGCTGGGCAACGCGCTGGCGCAGGGCGGCTGGTTCGACGAGGCGCACTCGGCGCAGCTGTCGAGCGCCGCCGGCACCGAGGATCCGGCCGCGCGCGTCGCCGCCGTCCAGAACCTCGTCGAGGAGGAGACACGGCTTGGGATGCTCGTCGGGGTGTCCGTCGGCTTCGAGCTCGCGCGCGAGCTCGCCGCCCGGCGCAACGGCAACGAACAAGGGGGCGAGGGATGACGCACGCAATCGTGCTCGTCGAGGCCGAGCGTGACGTGATGTCGACGCTGGGCGGGTCACTGGCCGAGGTCGACGGGGTCAGGGAGGCATATTCGGTCACCGGCGAATGGGACTTCGTCTGCATCGTCCACGTCAAGCGCCACGAGGATCTAGCGAACGTCGTGACAAGCCAGATCTCGTCGATGCACGGCGTTGCGCGTACCCACACGATGGTCGCCTTCGAGGCGTTCTCGCGGCATGACCTGGAGACGATGTTCTCGATCGGGCAGTAGGGCCGCCGTTGGGAGCGCTAGGCGACCGCGCGCGCTCGCGCTGCTCGAGCAGGGGCTCGGGGCCACGCGGTCAAGGGGTGAGGCCAGGCCGCTGTCCGGAGTCGATCGAGAACGACGACCGCTGCCGTCAGTCGTCCTGCCAGCCCCGCGCGAACCAGACGGAGCGGTCCTTCCAGTCGTGCGCCATCAACGCGATGCCGACGGCGCCCCAGAAGGTCAGGATCATCCCCGTCGCGCCGTGATGGCAGCGCTGGCCGCCGATCCACAAGCGCCGCCGCACGCGGTCGTAGTAGATCGGCTTGCGCTCGTATGGGGTGGTCTGGATCGCCATGATGTCGGTCTCGTTGACAGCCTTATCGGCCGGTGCATCGTGCGCACCTGCACAATCACCGCGCGGACTCGATCAGGTGTCCAGCGCGTCAGAATGCAGCTGTGTCCGTGTTGAAGGCCGAGTACGGTCCGACCCTTGCGCAGCTGCTCGCCCCGCGCCCGTTCTGGGTGCGGCTCGCCGC